>JBHAFG010000043.1:0-47450 GCA_041855945.1 Treponema sp.
CCTGTGGTATGAAAGCGAAAGAGAAACGAGTCCTTTGCGTTCAGTCTGTATTGTCGCCGCGCACTGGCTCAGGGCGGCCGCGGCGCTTAGTTTAATCGCCTTTTCAATTCCCGAAAACAGGGCGCCCTCTGTAATGGAAAAATTCCACACGCTCAAAAGAACCCTTCCGTCCTTTGTAAAAAAGGATGTGGCAAGCACGAACGCCCACAACGCAATGTGCGGAAGAATCTTGAATTTTCTTCCCAGGATAACCTGCATCGCGACGGAAAGAACCAGAACCGCCGAAAGTATTGGAATGGAGCGAATGAAAAATATTCCCGCGGCGGAAAGGAGCGCAAAAAAAAGAAGGATGTTCTTTACGCGGGAAGTTTTTTTTTCATCGGATTGGACGGTTCTTGTGTTTTTTGATGCGTAGGTTTTACAGTTCCGGTCCACATCCATACATTCTTCCCTTAAAACGGCCGGCGTGTTTTCTGGAATCTTCAAGGTTTCGCTTAAAAATGCCGTAAGGATTCCGCTTATGCAGTTGAAAATCAGGACGGGTCCCAGAAGAAGGAACGTTCCCCTTCCAAGATACAGCGAGGATGCGGCGATCTGCGTGAAGGCGCTTAGCGCCGAGCCAAGGACTGAAATTCCATACACGCTAAAAAGTTTTTTTTTGAAAATCCTGTTCAAGTGGAACGCCGCATACATAAAAAATCCGCTTGCCGCGGACTGGGCGAGCGATACTGCGACGAATGGAGTGAAAAGAGTTCCCGACATTACGGCCGCGGCGAGTGATTTTATGAAGAGAAGCGAGGCGAACGACGGAAACGAAAGCGAAAACGCGTTCAGCACGGCTATGTTTCCAAGGCCGAGCCTGAAAAAAGGAACCAGGCGCGGGATGAAAAGTTCGGCATACGTAAAAAGGAGGGCGAGGGATGAAAGGTATGCAATCCTTTCTTTTTCATTCCGATACGGCATCAAAGCCTCCTCCGTCCTCTACTGTGATTATGACGTCGTTTGGAAGGCATGCGAGCGGGCTTCTGCTTCCCTGGCGCACGCATAGTTTTGAGGCGCATGGGGAATCCGTTATGAACACCTTTCCGTTTCTGACTTCAAAAAAAGTCTTTCCAAGAACGCCGTCAACCGAATATGTTCCGTCCTTTGACGCGGAATACTCGTATTTTTTTCCGTTCGCCTGCACCCTTATCCTTCCTCCTTTTTGGGGTGGACGGCGCAGCGAGAGCATGGCGAAAAAAATCACCGCGAAAAAAACTGCAAGGTCGAGCGGTCGAAATCTGTTCATGTCGAAAATCCGCGTTTTACGTTTCCGTTTTTAAGCTTTATTCCCAGCCGAAAGTTGCAGGCGGCTTGTTCGTGGCGTCAAAGTACACCGCGTCCACAAAGTCCAGCCTTGAAATTTCCAGAAGGATTTCTTCCATGAGTTCCTTTGGAAGCCATGCGAACCTTGCCGTCATTACGTCCTCGGAGCATACGGGCCTCAGGACGAAACTTGCCCTGTCTTTTTGGGAGGCGTACGGAAGCGAGATTGTAAGGTGCTGGAAAATTTTTTTGTACCAGGCGGAGCGGTGCAGGGCGGAAAGGACTATAGCGTCAACATCGCGCAGCTGGTCGAGCCTTCTTTTGTCGCAGTAGCCTTCCTGCAGGACCATCTGGGAATCCTTTACGTCCGGGTTCTGGTATAGTTTTATGACTGTCCTGTTCAGGAATTTCGCGCTGTTGGTGATTCTGCTTGAAGCCTCCTCGACTTTTTCGCGGATTTTTGGAAGGTGGAAGAATCCTTTCAGTTCCGGGGCTGAGGAAATCTTTTCGCTTCCGAATTCAAGGCAGGCCGGAAACCTGTACGTCCTGAAGTCTCCCTGTACGCCTACAGAACGCACTGGAAGCACGCTCCTTTTCAAATCCTTTGTGCAGTGCTCGCAGAACATATCGAGTTTTACGCCCTCAAGTTCCAGGAGCGCGCTTGAAAGTTCCGTTTCGTCTTTTTTTGACCAGGATTTTCCGTCGTTGCACAGGACGTTTATCGAAAGTCCGGGACCTGGAAACGGATGGCGCATTACAAGCTGGTCGTCAAGTCCAAGTTTTTTTCCGATTGAACGAACCTCGTCCTTGTAAAGATCCCTTATCGGTTCGATTATAAGACCTTTTTCAATCAGGTTCTGTATTCCCTGGACCCTGTTGTGGTGGGTCTTTATCGTGTTTGAATTCTTTGTTCCGCCGGACTCTATGATGTCGGGATAAAGCGTTCCCTGTGCCAGAAGCCAGCGGTCTTCGTCAAGTTTCTGTCTTGCAACCACCTCGTTCCTGACGGATATGAAATTTTCGCCCACCGCCATGCGTTTTTTCTGTGGATCTGTAAGACCTTCCACCGCCTTTAAAAAACTTTCAGAGGCGTCCTCGACAATGAAGTTGTTGAATCCGAATTTCCTGTACGCGGCCGCGACAAGTCTTGATTCGTCCTTGCGCATGAATCCGTTGTCTATGTGGAGTCCAAGGACTTTTTCCTGTCCGAGCGCCCTGTTCAAAAGCGCGAATGTTATGGTGGAATCGACTCCGCCAGAAAGGAAGAGGAGGACGTTTTTGTCCTTCGCCTGTGTTTTTATTCCATCGAGTATTACGTTCAGCACTGTGTCAGGGTCCCAGTTTTTTTCCATTCCGCAGATTCGCGCGAAATTCTCGAAAATCTGGTTTCCGCATGGAGTGTCCTTGACCTCGCAGTGGCACTGCAGCGAAAAACGTTTTTTTGAAATGTTCTGTACGGCGGCGTATGGGCAGTCCTTTGTGAATCCCACGGCCTCGAATCCTTCGCCTGGAACAAGAACTCCGTCCTGATGGCTCATCCAGACCTGCTGTGTTTTTTCGATTCCCTCAAAAAGAGGTGAAAAAACCTGGCCGTCTATGTTCATCTGCGCAAAGCCGAATTCTCCGACTTCCGCCCTGCCGACTTTTCCGCCGTAGCACTTTGCCATGAGCTGATGTCCGTAGCACAGTCCAAGGATTGGAAGCGGAAGGTCCAGTATCGCCTCGTTGAATTCCGGAACGTCCTCGTCGTATACGGAACTTGGTCCTCCGGAAAAAATCACGCCTTTCGCGTCTTCAAAGGTTTCAAGGCCCGCGGACGGCAGGGCGATTTCCGAATAATAGCCCAACATTCGAAGTCTTTTTGCGATGAGGTGGGCGTACTGGCTTCCAAAATCAAGGACGACAATTTTTGAACGTGACATAAGATAAAATTTCCTAAAAAAATTCCGCGAACGGAAAAGAGATATACAGGCACATACTACCAAATTTACACGTTAATTACAATTTTATTGTTCGCCATGCGCGTGTAACGGACGTTCAGTCCGAGTGTATTGGAGCGTACTCGACGTGTAATGGAACATCTGCCACGTGTAATGGACTTTCAGGCTGCGTGTAACGGAATGTCCGCGACGTGTAATGGATTCGGGCTGCGTGTGTGTCCGCGCCCGCATCTGTTTTTTTTGAATGTGGCAAACTTCCGCTACTGTACGAGGCTGAATTCCTTGTTCAGGGCGGGAAGGAATATTTTTTCCGTGTATGAGGAGATTGTGCTTATCGCCTTTGCGGCCGCCTTTGGATTTCGTTCTATCAGAAGTTCAAAGTCCTGGGTGGGGATTTTTACGAACATGCAGTCGGTTTCTGCCACTGTGCGGCTTATTCTTTTTGTCTTCATTATGAGTTCACATTCGCCGAACGAATCGCCTTTTTTGTGCATGAGCCTTGTTTCGTTTCTGATTTCAGACACTTCGCCCTGAAAGATGTAATACACGCACTCAACGTCGTCGTTCAGACTGTATATCGGCTCGTCTTTTTTGTATCGCACAAGGTTTTCTTCCGTCATGAGGGCGGACGGGTTCATGAAAAGAAGACGCCTCAGGTTCTCGCGCCGTCCGATTTCCTTTCTGCTTGGAAGAAGATATATTTCGCCTATGAGGAGGGAATCAAGGTACTGCCATACGTATATCATCTGGGCGAAAAACACGAATATGCTGAAGAAGAACCACACTTCAAAAAGCAGAATCATCAGGTTGCTTAGGACTCCGTATATCGTGCTGTAGTTCGCCTTGTTTATCGTCCTTGACACGAACCATACAACCACGAAGAACAGCGCCACGCATAGCAGGGAATTGACTATGCACAGCCTGAACGAGGGTTTTGTGCCTCCTGCGACCCTGTAGCATATCGTTGTGAATATGAACAGTATCAAATAGAACGCTATGTTCAGCACGTTGTTTGAAATTGAACTGAACAGCAGCGGAAAATAGTCCTTGAAGCGCATGAACACTGGAAGGGTCAGAATCTGGCGGCTTATGAACGCCGCGAAGAAAACCACGGCGCATATTACAATCAGAAGGAGTTCTCCTGCGAATGTAAGGATCTGGTTCAGAACCGGACGGGGAGGCGCCACCGTGTTGAATATGCTTTTCATCGCCTGTATTATCGAGGCGAAAAGTTTTCTTGCCATCCATACGACAAAGAACGCAAGCACAACGTTCATGCCGGAAACCGGAATTCCTGCAAGGACGATGTTTATGTAGTTCGAGATGTCGAACACGTTTCCAAGTGCGGACGACAGCGAGCGTGTGATCCAGTCAAGTATTCCCGGATATGACTTCAAGATTCCTATGCAGCCTGTAAGAATCAGCATGAGTATTGGAATGAACGAAAATATGAATCCAAAGGTGCAGGAGCCCGCCGCAGAACCCAGGTTGTTCTGGAAGTAGAACGACGCCGCCAGGTAGGACGCCTGCGAGAATTTTATTATCCTTGCCTTTGTTTCATTCTTCAATGTAAAAGTCCGATTGAACCGCGCTTTGATTTTTTTTTGAAGGCGCGGAACTAGAAGTCCGCGAGTTTTGGCGCGCGCGGGAAAGGAATCACGTCGCGTATGTTTTCCATTCCCGTAACGTAGCGCATGAGCCTTTCAAATCCAAGTCCGAATCCCGAGTGCGGAACAGAGCCGAACCGCCTCAGGTCAAGGTACCACTGGTAGTTCGTCATGTCCATGCCACGCTCCTCGCATACCTTGAGGAGTTTTCCGTAGTCTTCCTCACGTTCCGAGCCGCCGATGAGTTCTCCTATTCCAGGCACTAGTACGTCAACCGCCTTGACAGTCTTTCCGTCGTCGTTCAGCTTCATGTAGAAACTTTTTATTTCCTTTGGATAGTTGAACACCATTACAGGAGATCCGTATATTTTTTCAGTAAGATAGCGTTCGTGTTCCGTGGCTATGTCGCTTCCCCATGAAGGCTTGAACTCGAACCTGGCGCCGTTTTTTTCAGCCTCCTCAAGTTTTTCAATGGCCTCGGTGTATGAGATTCTTACGAATTTTGAGGACGCGACCTTTTGAAGGCTTTCAATCAGTCCCGGCTGTATGCGCCTGTCGAAGAATTCAAGGTCTTCGCGGCATTTTTCCAGGGCCCAGTTCAGAAGGTATTTTACAAAGTCCTCCTGTATGTCCATGTCGTCGTCAAGGTCGAAGAACGCCATTTCAGGCTCTATCATCCAGAACTCTGAAAGGTGGCGCGGCGTGTTTGAGTTTTCCGCGCGGAATGTAGGTCCGAACGTGTAAACCCTGCTCAACGCCGTTGCAAGAGTTTCCGCCTCAAGCTGTCCTGAAACTGTAAGGCTCGCCTTTTTTGCAAAAAAGTCCTTTGAGTAGTCCACGATTTTGTGCGCGTCCTCCACCTTCATTCCGCCAAGACCCGCCTTTACGCCCATTTCCGCGATTTTTTCCATTGAGAGCGTTGTAACCTGGAACATTTCGCCCGCGCCTTCCGCGTCTGAACAGGTTATTTCCGGCGCGTGTATGTACTGGAAGCCTCGTTCCTGAAAGAAGGAATGTACGGCGAACGCCATCTGGTTTCTCATCCTGTATACCGCTCCAAAGGTGTTTGTCCTGGCCCTTAGGTGGGCGTTCGCCCTCAGATATTCCATCGACATCTTGTTTTTCTGAAGCGGATATTCGTCGGGATTGCATGCTCCAAGCATTTTGAGTTTTTCAAGGGTTACTTCAACAGCCTGACCCGACGCCGGGGATTCTATCAGCGTTCCTTCCGCCCTTATGGACGCACCCGTGTTCAGTTTCTTGAGTTCTTCCTCTATGCAGGCCGCATCCGCGTCTTTTGAGGGAGAGTTCCTGTCGAAGGTCAACTGGATGTTTGCAAGGCAGCTGCCGTCGTTCACCTGTATGAATACAAGGTTCTTTGAGTCGCGGACCGTTCTTACCCAGCCTGAAACTGTGATTTTCTGTCCTTCCGGTTCTGTGTGGAGCAAGTCTTTAATCAATGTTGGTACCATATTTAGGCAACCTCCCAAGAGTATCAAGTAATCGGTCTAAAAGTTGACGGCGAAAGGCAGCGGTAAAACTGCCTGCGTCCATATTACCGCTTTTTCACCATTTTCTTCAATATATTTTGAAAGTTCTGTGGCTTGGGGCGTGAAAAAAAAACGTTTTGAAATCGGGTCAATGGCCTTTTGTAAAATACCACGGAAGACCGTCCTCTCCGTCCATGCGGCAGTTTTTCCGCCGATTTGTATAAAATGCGATTTTGTGTTAATGTGCGGCGGGTTGGTTTTATGAACATCAAGACTTTATTCAGGCATACATCGTCGACTCTTGTAATACTCTCCGTGCTTTTTGCAGTTTCCTGCGCGTCAAGTCCACGGAACGAGAGGCTCAATTCAATGGAGTCTCTGCACGACGCGGAATACAGGATTTTTTCAATTCCAGACGAGGACGAGGACTACATTTATTTAAGGATATACAATCCCTCTTACAGGCGCAGGTTCAGCGGAGGAAGTCTGCTGCAGTCCGGGATAAACATCGTTGAAGTCCGACCGATGATTACAAGCCACGTGGCGCTTGGCTTCGACCTGAACGACGAGTTTTACGGACTTACTGCGTATTCAAGACCGAACCTTGCGATGGAGGAGTGCGGAAACACCTCCTCAAACCTTTACATGAAGACCTGCGACTCAAAAAAATCCCTGCAGACTCTCCTTGCGATGAAGGTTACGAGGGAAGAAAAGGAGTCGATGAGGAGCCTTGTAATGCACTGCATGGAGGAGGAACTTGTAGTGTACGACACGTTCCAGAATTTCAAGGTGGCGTCAAAGAAGATAAACGACGCGATACACCACAGGCCCAAGGCTGAGGAACATACGGTCGAAGCGAGGGCGGATTTCATCGATTTTTCAACAGTGTCGTTCGAGGAGGAGGTCCAGACCATAAAGGTCATGGATTTCTTTGAGGACAGGAAGAATCCCTTTGTATGCTCAAATTTCGCGGCGTGGGTCCTGTACAGGACTGTTCCTGAGACCAGGCGCTTCTTCAACGAAAATTTCACCGACCTGATGCTTGTAGGTCCGTCTGACGTCGCTTCCGTTCCGGGCTTTGAGCCTGTGTTCACATCAACGTGGGCCTCGTACAGGAAGGCGATAAGAAAAATCAAGGAAGAAAGACGAGCCTGTGTTTCCGGTCCTTTAAAAATGGACGGGGGGCGTATTGCAAAAAAATCTTCTTTGTAGTAAGGTAAAAACATGAACAGAACACTACTTCTACTGTCATTAGGATTCTCGTCGCAGATCGTTTAAGGTGCAGGTACGGTGTTTCGTTTTATAATCGACGTAAATTACGGCTCCACGCTTTAAGCGGTGGGGCTTTTTTTATGCCGCAATGAATTTCAATTAATTTTATGGGAGAAAAATATGTCTGTAATGAACCCAAATGGAAAGTACCGTCCGTTCGAGGCGGTTCCAATCAAGAACAGGACTTGGCCTTCAAAGACCATATCCAGGGCGCCTGTATGGTGTTCCGTAGACTTGAGGGATGGAAACCAGGCCCTCATAAATCCCATGACTGTTGAACAGAAGCTTGAATTTTTCGACATTCTTGTGCGCACGGGCTTCAAGGAGATAGAGGTTGGTTTTCCTTCCGCTTCGGACACCGAGTTCAACTTCATGCGCCGTCTTATAGAAGAAAACCACGTTCCAGAGGATGTTACGCTTCAGGTTCTCTGTCAGGCCAGGGAGGAACTCATAAAACGGACTTTTGAAAGCCTCAAGGGATGCAGGAAGGCGATTTTTCATCTTTACAACTCCACAAGTCCCGCGCAGAGGAAATACACTTTTGGAAAGTCAAGGGAAGAAATAAAACAGATTGCGGTGGAAGGAATACGCTGCGTTAAAAAATGCCTTACGATGAGCGAGGGCACCGACATCCGTCTTGAATATTCTCCTGAAAGTTTTTCCACAACGGAAATAGACTACGCGATAGAGGTGTGCGAGGCGGTTGTAAGGGAATGGGGGGATGCCGCGGACGACGAGCACAAGATAATACTGAACCTTCCAACCACTGTTGAATGCGCCCTTCCAAACCAGTTCGCGGACCAGATTGAATATTTCTGCCAGAAAATTTCAAACCGTGAAAAACTTGTGATTTCCCTCCACAACCACAACGACCGGGGCGAGGGAGTCGCGCAGTGCGAACTTGGACTTCTTGCGGGAGCGGACAGGGTTGAGGGCTGTCTTTTTGGAAACGGAGAGCGTACCGGAAACCTTGACATCGTAACTGTTGGAATGAACATGTACACCCAGGGGATAGACCCTGAACTGGACTTCAGGGATATGCCTTCCCTTGCGGAGGCGTACACCAGGCTTACAGGCATGGAAATTCATCCTAGGACTCCATATTCTGGAGAACTTGTGTTCACGGCGTTCAGCGGCTCCCATCAGGACGCGATACGCAAGGGCATGGCGGCAAGGGTGGGAAAGGCGGAGAACGAATTCTGGGATGTTCCCTACCTCACGTTTGACCCCCACGACATAGGCCGCCAGTACGAGGGAATAATACGCATAAACAGCCAGTCCGGAAAGGGCGGCGCGGCGTTCGTCCTTGAACAGGATTATGGAATCTCCCTTCCAAAACCTATGATGCCTGTGTTCGGTTCGCGGGTAAAAAAGGTGGCGGACAGGGCGCAGAGGGAACTGCAGCCTTCTGAAATATACAAGGTGCTTGAGGACGTGTGGCTTTGCACGAAAAGTCCGCTGAACATAATAGACATTACGGAACGCCACATAGAAGGCGAGCGGAACAGCGATTCTTCGGACGTTGTTGCCGCCATGTCTACAATCGAGTGGGAGGGAAGGAAGATGGCGATTTCGGCGAACGGAAACGGTCCTCTGGACGCTTTTGTTTCCGCGATGAAGCAGACTCCCGCGCCAAGGTTCAACATCACATCCTTCCACGAACATTCTGTGGGTGAAGGCTCTAACACATACGCTATGGCCTACGTTCTTATAACCAAGGAGGACGGAAGCACTGCGTGGGGAGTTGGAAAAAGTTCCAACGTTGGACGCGCGGGTGTTGCCGCGGTCGTGTCTGCCCTGAACTACAGGGACGGAGACTAGATTTTTACAAGGCGGAGTTTATGGCGAGGACTGTCTATACGGCTGCCATCATAGGCACCGGACGCATAGGTTTCACTCTGGGCTACGACAAAAAAAGGGAGCAGCCCGCAAGCCACACGATGGCTTTAAAAAAGAACGGGCGGATTCGTCTTGTTGCGGGCTGCGACACGGACAATGCGCGCCTTGAAAAGTGGTCGAAGGCGAACAGGAGATGCCTTGTGTATTCGGAATCCTCGCAGCTGTTCGCCTGCCAGAAGCCCGACATAGTTGTAGTGGCTGTGAATGAAAACTCCCACCTTGACGTGTGCCTTGAGGCCGTCAGGGCGCATCCAAGGCTTGTGATTCTTGAAAAGCCTGTCGCCTTGAACGTTGCGGAGGGAAGAAGGATTCTTGACGAGGCGGAATTCCACGGAGTTCCGATTCTTGTGAACCACGAAAGGCGTTTCGCGGACGACTACCGAGCGGCAAAGGACTGCATTTCAAGAATCGGAAAAATAATGACTGTGAACGCCCGGCTGGATTCTGGAATGAGGGTTTACGATCCTGAAAAAGAGTCTTCTGGCGAGTACAGCCTTCTCCACGATGGAACACACCTTGTAGACATAGTGCAGCATCTTCTTGACTCTTCTTCGCAGGATTCTTCAAGAATATTGCGCGATATGCGTGTTACTTCCCTTGTGTACGATGAAAAAAATCGGAACGTTGTAAGGAATCTTTCCGTGAACTGTGAATCCGAAATCTGTCCCGACGTGAACATGAGTTTTTCCGGAAGGTCAAAGTTCTTTGGCTTCGAGGTGGACGTAATTGGAACGGAAGGGCGCGTGAAAATCGGAAACGGAATTTTTGAGTTTTACCATGCGGAGGAGTCCACGCTCTATACTGGATTTTATTCTCTTGCAAGGAACTTTAAAATAAAACCACCGCGGCGTACAGGTTATTTTTCAAACATGGTGCGCAACGCGGTGGATTTTCTTGACGGAAAAAAGCCCCTTCTTTCAACGGTCAGAACCGGACTTGAAACGCTCTCCTTTATAGAGGAGATTGTAGAGGCGATCCGCTAGGACCTGTCATTCCGCCCTGATGCTGGTGTTTTTTACCACAACGTCGTGCGCTCCGCCTTCCCTTATGCTTGCAGGACTTACAAGCGTGAGCTTGGCCTTTTCCTGCAGTTCCGGGATTGTAAGGACTCCGCAGTTGCACATAGTGTGTCCTATCTTGCTTGTTGTGAGAGTTACGTTGTCGTGCAGGCTTCCCGCGTATGGAACGTAGGAGTCAACTCCCTCCTCAAACGCCATTTTTTTCGCTCCGCCAAGGTCGTATCTCTGCCAGTTTCTTGCCCTGTTTGAGCCTTCGCCCCAGTATTCCTTTACGTAGTTTCCGTTCACGATGAGTTTGTTCGTCGGAGATTCGTCGAAGCGCGCGAAGTAGCGGCCGAGCATTACAAAGTCCGCGCCCATTGCGAGCGCGAGCGTTACGTGGTAGTCGTGCACGATTCCCCCGTCCGAGCAGATTGGAACGTATATTCCAGTTTCCCTGTAGTATTCGTCGCGGGCGCGTGCCACGTCTATCGTCGCAGTCGCCTGTCCGCGTCCTATTCCCTTCTGTTCCCTTGTTATGCAGATTGAACCGCCGCCTATTCCAACCTTCACGAAGTCGGCTCCAGATTCGGCAAGGAACCTGAATCCTTCCGCGTCAACCACGTTTCCCGCTCCCACCTTGGCGTTCGGCCATTTTGCGTGTATGTCCTTGAGAGCCCTTGCCTGCCATTCTGTAAATCCTTCCGACGAGTCGAGCGTCATTACGTCAACGCCCGCCTCAAGAAGTTTTGGAACACGGTCCATGTAGTCTCTCGTGTTGATTCCCGCGCCCACTATGTATCTTTTTTCAGCGTCAAGAAGTTCAAGCGGATGCTCCTCGTGGCTCGCTGCGTCCTTTCTGAACACAAGGTATTCAAGGTTTCCGTTTTTATCAACGACTGGAAGCTGGTTTATCTTGTTCTTCCAGATTATGTCGTTAGCCTCTTCAAGCGTGATTCCGACTTCAGCCTTTACAAGGTTCTTGAGGTCGGTCATGTATTCGCTTACCTTCGCGCCGTCCGGGCAGTGTCCAAGCCTGAAATCCCTTTCCGTTATTATTCCAAGGAGTTTTCCGTTGGGTTCTCCGTCCTCTGTAACTGCCACCGTGGAGTGTCCTGTAGCCTCCACCTTTGCGGTGAGTTCCACGAGGGTCTGGTCGGGGCGTATGTTCGTGTCGGATGTTACAAAGCCCGCCTTGTACGCCTTTACCTTTGCTATCATCGCCGCCTGGTTTTCAATTGTCTGCGAACCGTATATGAAACTTATTCCGCCTTCCTTTGCAAGAGCGACCGCCAGAGTGTCGTTTGACACGGACTGCATTACGGCTGAAACCATTGGAATGTTCATGGAAAGCGGACATTTTTCGCCGGCCTTCTTGTTGTATCGTACTAGCGGAGTCCTAAGCGATACGTTGGCAGGTATGCAGTCAGGTCCGGTGTAGCCCGGAACTAAAAGGTATTCGTCAAATGTGTGCGATGGTTCTTCAAAAAAGTATGCCATTGAATTGCTCCCATAAAAAATGTGCGGAAAGTTTGCGTCGCAAACCCAATAAAAGACTGTGAGATTTCCCAAGTTTTTATTAAACGGGAATTATACAGAATTCCGTTTTCTTGTACAAGGAGAGTGTTTTTATCATGCCCCGTAATTTTTTTTCTAGGAGGTTCTATGCAAGGACTTTTTCTAGGAAGGATTTTGTCCTTTCCTGTTTTGGATTCTTTAGGACTTCATCAGGGCTTCCTTCTTCGATTATGAATCCGCCGTCCATGAAAAAAATCCTGTCCGCGACTTCCCTTGCAAATCCCATTTCGTGAGTTACGACCACCATTGTCATTCCCGCCCTTGCAAGTTCCTTCATTACGCCAAGGACTTCGCCAACCATTTCGGGGTCAAGCGCGGATGTCGGTTCGTCAAAAAGCATTATCGACGGATTCATAGCAAGGCTTCTTGCTATCGCGACGCGCTGTTTCTGTCCGCCTGAAAGCTGCTCCGGGTATGAGTACGCCTTGTCGGAAAGCCCGACCCTTTCAAGAAGTTCCATGGCCTTTTTTTCAGCGTCCTCTTTCCCGCGCTTTTTTAGCAGTGTGGGGGCGAGCGTTATGTTGTCCTTTACAGTCTTGAGCGGAAAAAGGTTGAAGTGCTGGAATACCATTCCTATGTTTTCACGTATCTTGTTTATGTCCGCCTTCCTGTCGCCTATGTCCTGTCCGTTTACGATTATCGTTCCCCTGTCGGCGGTTTCAAGCCTGTTCAGGCATCTTAGGAACGTGGACTTTCCGCTTCCGGAAGGTCCTATGACGCATACGACCTCGCCTTCGTGTATGTCGCAGTCTATCCCCTTCAATATGTGGAGTTTTCCAAAACTTTTTTCAAGGTTTTCAACGTGGATCTTTATCTTGCCGTCTTTCATGTTTTCTCCAGTTTTCCGAGTTGACGTTCCGCAGTCTACTGGAAATCTTCCTTATGTTCAATTTGCCTGTATTTTCTGGAAGCGTATTTTTTTGTCTCCGTCTATGTATGCTGTTTCAGTGTAGCCCGCCCTGTACGCGCTTTTCATCGCCCTGTCGAACGCGAAGTCAAGTCCGCCTTTTTCGTGCGCGTCGCTTGAAAAAGTAACTGGAATCGAGTGTTTTTTCATTATTTTAAGGAAGGTTTCAGACGGATACACGTCGTCCATCGCGCCCCTTGAAATCGCTCCCGTGTTTATTTCGGCTATGACGCCCGCTTTTGACGCGGCGGCGGCGGTTCTTTCAAGTTCGTCTATGTACCAGGGCTCATCCTCGCGGAAGAAATTCAGTTCGCCGTTTCTTTTCCGCACAAGATCCGGATGCGCCCATATTGTAAAGCCGCCGCCCTCAAGCATTTTCCGCTGCGCCATGAAATATTCAACGACGCATTTTTTTCCGTCGCCCGAAAACACTTTTTGGATTCCCTCCATTACGTTCCGAGCCGTGTCGTCAACTGTAAGGCATCCTTTTTCAGAAAGAACGTAGTGTACGGAGCCTATCAGGAAGTCGGGCTTCAGGGAGGCGTAGTCGTCCGCGATTGAAGGTTTTGTGATTCCCTGTATGTAGTCCGCCTCGAATCCGCATAGCACCGTAATCTTTTCCCTGTATTTTTCCGCGGCCGCCCTTACTTCCTCCATGTATTTTTTTATTTCCCTTGGCTGGATGTGCCAGTCTGAACCGAATGGAAGCGCGCAGTGTCCTGAAAAGCCCAGTATGTGAAAGCCTTTTTTTACCGCCTCGGCTGTAATTTCGCATGGAGTTCCCTTTCCGTCGCAGAAACAGGTGTGTGTGTGGTAGTTGGTCTTTATCATCGAGTTGGTCCCTTCCATGTTCACGTCAGAGTCCTTCGATTTTTTCAAGTATGCTTTCCGAGTCGTCCTCTCCAGTCGCCTTTCTTAGAAGTTTTTCAAGTTCGCAAAGCCTCATGGGTTTTCTTATGAGGCCGTCGAAAAGTCCGTTTATTTTTTCAGACGAGAAGTTTTTTGCTATTCCGTCTGGGACCATTATGAAGAGTTTTGTACCCGACGTCTTTTCGTTTTTGCGTATGTCGTCCGCCAAAAGCCAGCCGTCAAAGAGCGGCATGTGCATGTCTATGAAAACTATGTCGAAGGGTTCTCCAAGGTCCACCGCGTATTTCAATGTGAGCAGGGTTTCTTTTGCGTTTGTCGCCTTTCGGACGTTGTGCACTCCAAGATGCTTGAGTTTTTTTTCCGTGCTTTCCGCGGAGAGCATGCTGTCGTCAACCACAAGAATTTTTGTGTTGGCGGGAACTGGAATGCTGTACATCGACGCCCTTGCGTTTTTTACCGTCGTGAACGGAACTGAAAACCAGAATATCGAGCCTCCGTACGGATTTCGCTCCATCGAGATTTTTCCGCCCATAAGGTTTACAAGCGCCCTGCATAGCGGAAGGGAAAATCCGTGGTTCGGCCTTCTTGTGCGGCCGCGCAAGTCCGGGGTTGAAAGTTCAAATATTGAATCCCTGTCCTCGTCGGAAACTCCTATTCCGCTGTCCGTTACCCTGAAAACAAGGTTTTCGCCGTCCTTTACGGAAAGTTCAACGCGGACGTAGCCTTCCTCTGTGAATTCTATGGCGTTTTTTACAATGTTCATCAAAACCTGCGATGTTCTTTTTTGGTCGCCGGTCACTATGTCCGGAATAGAATGGTCTATGTCGCAGACGACTTCAAGTCCCTTCCTGAATCCTTCCATGTTCGCCTCCGACACGGTTTCTTCCACAAGTGCCTTCACGTCGAATTCGTCCGTGTTTATTGAAAGCCTTCCTTCCTTGATTTTAAGGTAGTCGAGTATGTCGGAAAGTTTTGACATCATCGACTTTGCGTCCAGTTGAATCTGGGAAACCGCGTCCTCCTGGGCGTGAGTGAGTTCAGTTCCACGAAGTCCTTCCGCCTCCTCCATGATTGAAGAAACGTATGGGGCCAGAACTGTCGCGCAGTTTTCAACGAGGACTTCATTTTTTGAGCCGTCTTTCCTATTGCTGTTATCTTGCTGCATTTAAGACTTCCAGGGATTTTTTTACTATTGTTTCAGGTTTCTGTGGTTTTACAAGGTACTGCCTGGCGCCAAGTTTCAGGGCCTGTATTATCATCTCTCTCTTGAGCGCCTGTGAATATACGAAGATTGGCGGAGTTTCTGGCATCTGCGAGAGCGTCTTTAGAATTTCAAAGCCTGACGCGCCTGGAATCAGTATGTCGACTATCATGAGGGAGTAGTTCATCTTTGGCGCCATGAGGAGGAATTCCGCGGGGTTTGAATACGTGTCGCACGGAACTTTAGCGTTTCTGAACGCGCCTGCAAGAAGGTCCAGCACTATGGAGTCGTCGTCAAGCACAGCCACCCGGCCGGAACTTGATTCCTGCTGCGCGTTTTCCTTTTCCGCCGCCTTTGAGTCGCTTGAAAACCTCATTTCGATTGACGGATGCTCGTGCGCTCCGCCTTCGTTCAGAAGAATCCTGTCTATGACTATGTCCGAAAGTTTTGGCGAAGAGGTTGTCTCCACGACTGAGTTTAAAATCTGGTTTATGTTCGAGGCCACCTGCATTCCGCTGTATTCTGGGTGTCCTCCAACAAGTTCCTTGACGAATGCGCTGAGCGTAAGGACGAACACGCTGTTTGTCCTCACGCTGTCGTGGTCCAGTATGTTGTTGAAAAGAAGTTCAAGGTTCAGACCGTCCACAAACGTAAGGTCAAGGTTCGTCATCATAAGGATTATCTTTGGCGAGTCAAGTCCTGGCGTTTCAAGGATTTCGGAAAGCCTGTATCTGAGGAGGAAGAGTTTTTCCCGGTTCAGTCCCTGCGATATTTCAATGAATATTATGTTCGAGTTCCTGTGTATTTCAAGGACGCATGGAGTCGAATCCATGGAAAACGGCTGCTTTAGGTAGTGTCCGATTGACTCAAAGAAAAAGTCGAATTTTATCGGTTTTACAAAATATTTTGAAACTCCAAGTTTTGCGTACAGGGCGATCATGTTTTTTTCAATCTGCGGTCCCGTGGCGATCATCGGAAGCCTTGACGCGTTCGGGTCGGACTTCACTTTCTTGAGGAATTCCAGGACAAAGTCTATGGAATCGTTCTGGCTTATGTCCACGATCACAAGGTCTGGAAAAAGGGAAATCATCTTTGGAATGGAGTCAAGTTTGTCCTGAACGAAGTGCACTTCGATTCTTTCTGAATTGAACTTGTCCTTGAGAAACTCCGCGAAAACAGGAGAAGCGTCCACAACCAATACGTTCTTCATACTCCTCAATAATATACTACTCATTCCAATTTTTCTACAATTTTTGCCCTGATAATAAAATTTTTAAATCGCACGGTTCCTGTTTTTCCGTTGCGCCGGCGATTTCTGTCTTTCCGCCGTGCTTTCTATGATTCGTTCTTTGTGGTAGATTTGTGGCGTTTCAGTTTTCTTTTATTTTTATGGAAAAATAATGAAAAAAATAATGGAAAAAAAATACAGCGTCTTTTTGGGGAAATCAAAATGAAACTTGAGAAAAAAACAAAGGTCCTGCTGGCCTCCGCCTGTTCAGTCATTGTCCTTTCCTTTGCAGTAACTTCCGCCGCAAGGACATACAGTTTTTTCAGACCCGCCCCGCGCGTTCCTTCCGCGGAGGCGGAACATTCAAGGCGCGTGGAAGAATTCCTTGACGGAAAATACGGGCGGAGGACGCAGATTTTAAAGCCTCTTCCATACGGGGTGAAAAATCCTTCGCTTGACGTGTGGGCGGCGTCTGCGATATGCGTTGACGTTAAGAACGGAAACATTGTATACGAAAAAAACGCGGACGAGGTCATTCCTCCGGCATCGATGACTAAACTTTTCCTGATGTACGTTGTGTTCAAGGAGATTGAAAGGGGACGTATTTCTCTTGACGACGTTGTTCCTATTGGTCCTGAAAGTTTTGCCTGCAATATGCCGCCAAGATCCTCGCTGATGTTCCTTGGGAAAAATCAGATTGTGACGCTGGATGAGCTTTTGATGGGGCTTTCAATATCTTCTGGAAACGACGCGGCGCACGCCATCGCCCATTATGTTTCAGGCGGAATGGACGAGTTCATCGCCCTCATGAACGCCGAGGCGGAGCGGCTTGGTCTTGAAAACACTTTTTTTGTTGAAAGTTCAGGCTACAGCGAAAAAAACACGACAACGGCCAGGGAAATGGCGACTTTTTCAAGGGAATATCTTTTCAGGTTTCCAGAGGCTGTAAAATATCACAGCGCGCTGGGTTTTTCCTATCCAAAAGAAAAAAACCTCGCTGTCGAGGACAGGGGAAGGGAAAGGAGTCAGGACTTTTCTTCTGGAATACCTGAACGCATAACGATGGAAATCCACCAGAACAATACAAATCCACTGCTTCCGGTTTTGAAGGGCTGCGACGGTCTTAAGACCGGCTATATCGAAGAAAGCGGATACAATCTGGCGCTGACCTGCACGCGGAACGATGTGCGTTTCCTTTCCGTAACGATGAGGGGGCCGGGTTCCAATTCTGTTGAAGGTCAGAAGGGGAGGGTTCACGACGGAACTGAAATAATGGAGTGGGCGTTCGGCTCGTTCAGGGAATACAGGAATCCTTCCGTGCTGCGCCAATATTCAATACCGCTTTTCAACTCCGAATATCCGCGTGCAAACCTTGTTCCTGCGTGGAAGAGCGAATGTCTTACAGTCCCGGTCTCGCTCGCCCAAAACTCAGACAGGGCGGAGGAAGAGGTCTCGGTGGACGTGAAAATTCCTCGTTTCATGCGGGGGCGGGTCTTGATGGGCGAGGAATACGGAAAAATCGAATATTCGCTTGGCGGCGTCCTGCTTGAAACGATTCCGCTTGTCGCCGACCGGGATTTGAAAAAAGCCTCGTGGTGGCTCTGCGCGTCCGACTTTTTGGCGGAACTTGCATACAGGTCAAGGCTCTGATTTTTTTTAGCGCGGACGCATGAACTTGATGTGAAAGTTCCCTATGAAGCATGAAAAAATCCGCGGAATTAAAAATCAGCGGAATAAAAAATTCGCTGTGATGGAAAATCGATTTGAAAACTGCTAGAATGTCGTGCGGTAAAAAAAAACGCAGGTCGTTCAAGACCGATTTTTTATCTGCTTTTTTATTTTTAAGGAAAACATAATGAAAAGAATCTACATTGGAAATTTAAGTTTCGACACTGACGAAGACTCATTGAGGGCCGCTTTTGAAGAATTCGGCGAGGTTTCGTCAGTTTCGATAATACGCGACAGGGAAACAAAAAGGTCTAAGGGCTTTGGTTTTGTTGAAATGCCCGACGACGGAGAGGCCGCCTCTTCCATACAGAACCTTAACTCCAAGATTCTGGACGGACGCAAAGTGCGCGTGAACGTTGCGGAAAACAGGCGCTAGATTTTTTCAGGGCGCGCGGGTTTTTCGTCCAGGCCGGTCCATCAGCACGACGTTCGGAAGGTTCGGCTTTGTTTCCCGCCTGAAAAGATATTTTAAAGGGTGTATGTCGAACGCGTTCGCGGCCCATCCGCCAACTGAGTTCAGGTCTATGACGTTGAAGCTTACAGGGTGCTGTATCGGAAGAATTTCAGCCTCGTCAAGAAGAATCTGTTCCGCCCGCGCAAGAAGTCTTGAATGGTTCTCGTCGGTGTGAAGGCTCGCCTCGTCAAGAAGCCTGTCGAATTCTTCGTTTTTCCAGCCTGTTATGTTCAGCGTTGAGCCGCTTCTGAAAAGTTCAAGGAACGCCAGGGGATCGGCGAAGTCTCCAATCCATGTGTATGAAAACAGGTCGGCGTCAAGCCTTGGGATGTTTCCAAGATATTCGGAAAAAGGCACTGCAAGGATTTTGAGTTCAACGCCAAGGACCGCCCATGCCTCCCGCAGAATTTTCGCCTGATTTTTAAGGTGTGGACTTTCAGTCACGGCGAACGTTATTTCAAGCCTCTCGTCGGAACTAAGTCCGTGTTCCGACCTGCATTCGTCCATCAGGGATTTTGCCTCTATCATGTCTGAATACTCGTAGCCTTGAACCTTTGGATAGCCTGCAAGAGGATATACAAGGGATGTTGCCCTGACGAAAGTTCCTTCGCGCAGTTTTTCCCATGGAACGGCTTCAAGGAGCGCGGCCCTGAATTTGCTGTCGTTCCACACGCTTTCAGTTCCGTCCGCCAGAGTGCGGTTTTTAAAGAAGATGTATTCAGTCGCGAATTCGGCGGAAATCTGGGAGGCGTCCTTTGTCATTATTCTTTTTACGTCTACGGAACTTCCCACCCAGTCGGCAAGCCCCGTGTTGAACAGATGGGCGTTTTCAGCCTGGTCGGATGAGATTATGAACGTAATCCTTTCAAGCGGAGTGCGAGCGAAGTCCCAGTACAGTTCGTTCTTCACAAGCCTGATTGTCTGTCCGCTGTATGATTCAAGGGTGAACGGACCTGAAAAAACTCCATCTTCTGAATGGACCGCCGCGAACGCGGGCATGCAAAGGAGTTTTGGAAGGTGGCTTGCAGGCCTTTCAAGCTGTACGGACAGGGTGGTTTCGTCTATGGCGTGTATTCCAAGAGATTCTTCGCCCGTCCTTCCTTCACGAAATGCCCTGGCGCCCGACACGACGTCAAAAAGAGAGGCGAACGGCGCATTCGGATTCTGTAAAAGCCTCGTCCATGAATTTTTTATCTCGTACGCCGTTATGGATCTTCCGTCGCTGTATTTGGCGTCGCTTCTGAGCGTGAACGTCCAGCGTTTTTTGTTCCGTGAAATCCTGTAGCCTGTCGCAATGGCGTATTCGGGGTTCAGTGTTACAGGGTCGTATGAAAAAAGCCCCTCGTACAGTCCTGTAAGAATCTGCGCCTCCGTGCTGTACGCGGACGTGTGCGGATCAAGGTCGAAACTGTGTTCGCCCACTACAATTGTAAGGTTTCTCTGGAGTTCGGGCCTTATGTAGTTGAATATGCTTTCCTGTTCGGTGGACTTTAAAACGCCGCCGTCTGACCCGTCTTCGTTTTCGGTCCCGTCCGTGTTTTCCGTGTCAGGACGGAAATCCTTTTCCTGCGCCCGTCCAGCCTGCATGAAGGCGAAGGCGAGCGTCGCGGCGAGAATGATTCCCGCGTGTTTTTTTGAGATTTTACTAGACATCCGTGATTCCCAGCTTCTTCATCTGATTTATTTCGTCAATGTATGAAACGTATTCCGCGCGCCTCTGGTTTGACTTTACAAGTATGTTCTTCACGCTTACAAGGTCGATTTTTAGTCCCTTTATCTTTGGACGGTCGGCTGACGCGCAGTTTGTCTTGAAATATTCGTCAACCGCGCCAAGAAGCGCGAGCGTTTCGTTGCTTTCTGAAATCTGCTTGTTCACAAACTGCAGAATCTGGTCTTCCGAGGACGATGTTATGCGTTTGAACTCTGAACTTGAAACGTCGTCTATGACCGAAAAAAAGTTCGCCTTTCGCTCAAGGTTTTCGATGAATATGTTTATGTCGATTTCACGCACCTGTTTTGTCTGCTTGGCAGCGTCTTCCACAACGACTTTGAATATTACAGGCGGCTCCTTCATGTTGAACGCCTTTCTTATCGCCTTTATGATTTTCCTTACGAAATTCGCCTTTGAGCCTTCAAGAATCCTGTAGTTGTCGGAAAGTTTTCCTGAAATCGCGGAAAATTCAGGCGAAAGTGTGGATATTGTGTGCAGAGTCTCCATCAGTATGAGTTTTGTGTCGACGCTTTCTTTTTTCGTCTTTACCTGCACCTGCCTGACCGCAAGGAGTGCGAGAGTCCTTGCCTGGAGTTCCGCCTTTTTTATCGAAAAGTCTTCTTCCGCTATTTCCTGTATGAGTTCGCTGTAATACGGGGTCTTTCCCATCGCCGAAGGAAAAAGCCGTTTTATTTCAGCCACTTCGGAAGTCTGCTCCGTAACCTTCTGCCAGTCGAAGTCCTTGGAGGAAAGAATCTGCGTCCTTATCTGGAGTTTGTATTCCTCGCGCTTGAAGTCCGAAAGTTCCTTTAAAATCCTTGTAACTTCAACCGACGCCTTTGAACTTTTTGAAAGCGAGTCGGACACCATGCTGAGTGAAAGCTGCGGAAGATTCCTGTGCACTTCCACAAGAAGGAGCGCAAGTCCCTTGGTGTTAACCTTTGAATTGTTCGTGGACATATTCGTCCATTGGAACGAACCGTTCAGTTCGCTGAGTTTTTTGATTGTCGAAAGAGGAAAGTTTTCAACCGAGAATTTGAAGTACGTGCAGATGAAGTCAAGCATGCTTTCGTAGTCTGAAAACCTTGCTCCAACCACGACGGACGCGTCGCTGTCGGCGAAGGCATCTTCTGCGGGAAGTTCTATGTCCGTTATCTTCCTTTCGAGTTTGTAGGGGTCGGGGCTTATTATCGCCCGCTTTACAAAAAGATCGTAAAGGTTCTTTACGCACGTGTGCAGAAGCCTGTAGCTTTCAAGAAGACTTGGAAGTTCTTCAGCGTTGAACCACGCCTTTTTGGCGTCGCAGGCGGCCTTTAAATTTGTTGTAAATTCTGCTCTTTCGCTCATGGTCACATTATCGGAAGAAATTCAGCAAAAAATGAGGTAAATGTGGTTTTGAGGCGCGACCTAAGGCGTGTTTTTCTAAAAAAGACCTGTTTTACTTATGGAAGGGATTTCAAGTCCGCGACGGCATCCAGTATTTTTTCAAACACGGCGGCGGCTTCCGGCGTGAGGGTTTCTTCCCTGTCGTGTTCTGAGTTTATAAGGCGCCATGTTGCAGGCATGAGGTTCTTAAATCTTTCTGCGTCGGGTGTGTTTTTTCTTCCGTTCAGCACGAAGTCCTCAAGCCCTGGGTTTTTTGCAAGGTCCATCATGTATGAGGACGCCTCGTCTGACGGAAGCATTGTCACAAGAACGCATGGAAGTCCGGATGCAAGAAAACCCGCGTTGTCGCTCCACGGAACTGGAAGCGTAACCCATTTTCCGCCCGTGGCTGCGTGAAGCAGGCTTTTTGTCCTTTCGTGCAGCGCCCTGAATTTCTTCTTGAACGGAAAATCCGCTCCGACAAGCACAGCCTCTTTTTGAAGCACAGGAATCGTTCCCCTTCCCATGCAGTCGAACACGAACACGTCGTCGTTTTTTATTCCAAGCCGCCTGAACGTTTCGGCGAGCATGAACGAGCCCTGGGAAGAAAGGGCTTCTCCGGAATTTTTTGCTCCTCCGTGTTTTCCGGAGAATTCCTCGCCGTCCGTGAATATGAGCCTTATGTTGTGCGCGTATGGAAGGGCGTTCAGTTTTTTCGCCCATTCAATCATCCTGTACACGGCGAAACTGTTGTCGTTCGCACCGGGGCTTTTTGGAATCCTGTCGTAGTGGGCGATGAGGGTCTTTATCCTGAAATAGCCGTCGTACTGTGATTTTGGGAAATTTACAAGAACGTGCCGTCTTTCGTCCATGTTTATTACCGTTGACTTCACTCCGCGAAGCGCAAGACCTTCAACTATGAACGCCGTCCTGTCTTGCCCCTCCTGTATGAAGTCGTGGAAGCCGCCCTGAAATTCTTTTGAAGCTGTCAATGTTCTCCTCCGCTGTGTGCTGAGCCTTGTCGCGGTGAGCCGCATCTCTGTGATGGACCTCATCTTTACGTTCCGCTCCTTTGCACGATTTTTTTTACACGTAATTTTTTCATCTTGCGCTTTCGGCGGAATAAAGGCGCAGTTTTGGACGCGGAAGAATGTATTTTTTTGCAGTTTCCAGTATGTAAAGGTCTTCCGCGTCAAGAATGTTGCTGTATGAGTCCAGATACCTGCATGGATTTTTTCCGCCCCTGCGCACAAGGAGCGCCGTTCCGCGGTTTGTGGACGTTCCTGAAAGCGCGTTTGAAATCCAGCTGTCCCTCACCCTGCGTGCTTCCCATGGGTCTTCAAGGTATTCCAGGAAGAGTTCCACCGATTCCCTGAAGAATTCCTCGACCCTTGCAGTATGGTCCACCGTCATGAACGTGAACGCCGCGGCGGGAATTTCTTTGGTGCGTTCAAAAAGCCGTATTTCTGAAAACGCCCTTTCTTTTTTTTCTTCGTATTCTGCTTCCGCGCGTTCCTCAAGGAAGTCCCTGAACCTGAACATCAGCGCGTCGTATACTGTTTCTTCCATTGCGGATTTTTCTGATTCTCCGTCATGCAGGGGCGCTTCAAGCCAGAACTGCACCGGGTCTGAAAAATTGACGGTCGGAATCAATACGGCGGGCATGGGTCCCGCGTCCTCGGCCTTTACGTCCGTCGTGAAAATGTGCCTGAGTTTTACTCGCACGTCCTTTCCATCGGGAAAGTCTATCGCCTCAAGGTTCTGTTCGCCTGTTTTTGTTCCGTGCGCTGAAAAAAGCCCGAACGTGTTTTTAAGCGGTTCGTGCAGGTATTCCCAGTCCAGGTTTCCGACTATCACTATGCTGTACAGCCTTGAGTCAAGAAGAGACGGGTAGGCGTTCAGTATGTCCTGGTAGCTTGTTCCTTCAAGAACGTCGGAATCCGTGTCCAGCACCTTCCTTATTGTTCCTCCCGCAAAGAGCCACCTTGCCGCCCTGTATGAAAGCTGGTTTACGAGTCCTGCGTTGTAAAGTCTTTTCTGGGTCTGCACGGAATACACGTAGTTGTCCGCCTCGGCGGGGTGTATTTCTCCGAATATGATCGCGTCTGACAGGCACCTAAGGCAGATTGCGGCGTCGTCCTTTGCACATTCCACTGTAACGGCGGTGAAGTCGTTGAATGTTTCGCTCAATATCACGGGGTCTCCCTCAAGCGCGCCGTTCAGCCTGTATTTTGAGACTTCCTTCTGTATGTTTGTCGCGAACGCCTGCGTTATTATTTTTTCAAAGCCAGGGTTTTCAGGATATGAAAATTTTCCTATTCCAAGCGAAACCATTATAAGGACGTTTCCCGTAGTTCCCGTGGTCTTCACGCTCACGGGAATTCCGTTTTCAAGCCTTATCTGTCTGATTGCAGCCCTGTTTTCTTCTATAAAGACGCGTTCGTCATGCGGGAATGTCTTTTTTTCGTCCTCCGATTCCCGTTCATCTTTCAGTCCTTGATTTTTTGATTCGGCTAGGTTTTCGTAAAGTTTCTGCCTGTGCCACGAGCCGTTTTTTTCGTCGATGAGCCTGTATCCCGCCTTGTCGAACGCCTTCCTGTTCTGCCTGTATGTCTTTGTGTTTAAAAGCACGAACACGAACGGAGTTTCTCCAGAACACATTTCCCTGATTTTCTTTGATTCCGCCTCCTGTATCGCCGACGGACGGCTTAAAAGCCTTTCTGAAAGAGGCGCGTCTTTTCTTGAAATCGTTGAAAAGTCCTCCACCGCGCGGAACTGTGAAAGATAGTCCATGAACGTTTCGGCGTTCGCAGATATTGAACTGAAATTTTCTGAAAGCGTTTTTTTTGAGAGCCTGAACTCGTCCTCCGCCGAATTTTTTATTCCTTCCTTCAGTTTGGACACGAAAAGTTCCGCCTGGTCTGCCAGGTTCACCTTTTTGTTCACAGGTTCTTCCATCAGCGCCTGTACAATCAGCCTTGAAAGTCCGTTTTTGTGCGCCGCCGCGAAATTTATGTATTCACCTTCACGTATGGCAAGGTTTCTCTGCCTTAAAAGGAGTTTCTTTACGGAAAAATCGTCGCGGTTGAACGTTTCCGCGGCAAGATCCGCCTCCGTCATGCCAAGCGAGGTGAACTGCGCTACAATCTGGGTGAGGTTGGAAGAAAAGTTCGGGTCTGCTATTACGAATTTTCTTTCGCCGGAACCCGCCCTTGCAGGTTCCGCCCTGTGTGGATTCAGAGCGGGCTTGACGTCTGAAAATATTTTTTTGCAGGCGGAAAGCATCTCTTCCTTTTTCATGCAGCCGGAGATGAACACGGACGTGTTCTGCGTGGCGTACCAGTTTTCAGAAATTCCTTTAAGAATCGTCCTTATTTCCTCGGTGTTTTTTTGCGCAAAAATTGACGGATGAAGTCCCGAATCCTGCTTCCACGGAGCGTCCGAGAAAACCCTTGAGTCTATCGCTCCGTTCAGAAACGATGCCGGAGTTCCCTCGTACGAAAGCACCTCGGCCTTCATGAGCGAATGTTCTTTTTTTATCGCGGAGTCTGAAAAATACGGAAAAAACGCCCTGTCCCTCATGTAAGAAAGGCTTTCTTCAAGCCGTGATGGAGGAACCTTCATCCTGTACCGGCTTGCGTCAGCGCTGCATTCCGAGGAAACCTTTATGTAATCCCTTTCGTGAAGTCCGTATTTAAAGAGCCTTGAATACAGCGTGAAAAATCCTGCGTTTTCGGGGTCCTGCGCGCTTATTCCCGCACGGACTGCAAGTTCTATGTTCACGGTGGCGGAGGAAAAGTCTTCAAGCACGAAGATTTCAAGTCCGTTTGCAAGCGTGTATTCCGCGTAGTTCTCTCTGTTCGCTATTTTTTCCGCGGGCGAGGGCAGCGTGCAGAGTACAAAAAAAACTGTAAGGCAGAAAAGTCGTTTTTTCATTTGACGACGATTATAGCAAGTTTTACAGTTTTTGTATTCTGGGATTTTTTTTTGCGCCGTCCAGGACGCGTTTTTTTTGTCGAGGCCGCGTTTTATTGCTGTGCGGACGCTCTTTTCCTTACATCGCGAACTGTACGCTTTTTTCCCGATGCGAGGACGCATTGAAACAGTCCTTCAATTCGGCTTTGGTGCAGTTAGCCTTGAATTCACCTTTTTTAAGCGTTAGTATTCATACGCTTATGACTGTAAGGGAAAAACTCAAGACGCTTTCGAGCCTGTATCTGGTGTGCGCAAAAATCGGCGGAATGACGTTCGGCGGAGGGCTTGCGATGATGCCCATGATGCAGAGGGAACTTGTGGAAAAACGAAAATGGATCACCGACGACGATCTTCTGGACTATTACGCCGTGGGCCAGTCCACGCCCGGAATCATCGCGGTGAACGTCTCGACGTTCGTGGGCTACAGACAGATGGGCGTTGTTGGAGGAATCGTCGCGACTCTTGGAATGGTGAGCCCTTCCCTTGTAATAATAATGCTTCTTGCAGGCCTTATGAATTCCATAAGCGACTTTCCCCTCGTACAGAAGGCGCTTTCTGGCGTGAACGTTGCGGTGGCAGTCCTTCTTACACGGCTCAGCGTGGATTTTTGCAGGAAGACGGTAAAAAACGTGTTTTCCGCTCTTGTGGCGGGAGCCTCTTTCGTGCTCGTGCGCTTTTTCAAGGTCCAGTCTTTTTTTGTGATACTGGGCGCGGTTCTGCTTGGGCTTGCAATTTATTTTGCAAACAACGTGAACTTTGGGAAGAGCAAGGCTGAAGCGGCCCGGTCTTCCAAGGGTCAAAAAATAAAGTCCACCCATACGGCGGAAAAATCCGTCAGGGGCTCAAGTTCCGTCCACCCTGGCGGAAACGCAAAAACCGCATCCTCCCAGAAATCCACCGATACAGGACTTTCTTCCGATTCGGAAAATCCAGGCGCGTGCGAAAACTCCGCTGACGTGCATGACAAATCTTTCCGCGTGTACGACGAATCCGTCGACGCGCATTACAAATCTTCCCGCGTGTACGACGAATCCGTCGGCGCGTACGACGAATCTTCCGCGGGTGAAGTACGTTCCGCCCCTGAAAAAAATGGCAAAGGAGGAAAAGATGCCTGACGTTTCGCTCCTTGAACTTTTTGGAATATTTTTTTACGTGGGACTTTTTACAATTGGCGGCGGACTTGTTGCAATCACCCTCATGCAGCAGATGATTGTGGAGCGCGGGCTCATATCGTCGCAGCAGTTCTACAACATGATAGCGGTGTCTGAAAGCACGCCGGGCCCAATAGGCATAAACATGGCGACATTCCTTGGCTTTGAGTTTTACGGCGTTCCGGGGGCGGTCCTCACTACGGTGGCGGAAGTCCTTCCGTCCATAATTGCAATACTCATAATCGCAAGGTTTCTGACGGCGTTCAAGGACCGCCCCCTTGTAAGGACGGTGTTCGTCTCGCTGAGGCCCGCCGCGACGGGGCTTGTGCTTGTAGCCGCCGTGAATATTTTTTCGCTAGCCATCCTGAACTTGCCGTCCTCCCCGGCGCTTCTTTTTAAGGAAGGCGCGTTAAAAAATCTTTTTGACTGGAAGAACCTCGCCTTCTACGTTCCTGCCCTGGCCCTTTCGTTTGCCACAAGGATTCATCCTGTAATTGTGGTGGCCCTGGGCGCGGTGTTTGGAATGATTTTCTTGTAGCGGAAGGGCGGTTTCTTCCAATTACACGAACGATTTTTTTCAATACACGTACAGACCTCTCCGATGCGCGGCGCGATTTTTGCACTTTGCGAGTCCGCGCGCGTTTTCAACTTTTTTGTTTTTCTAATCTAAATTTATTCCTCAATTTTTTTGATTGTGTGATATAATTGACCCGTTAATTAACAATCAAACTTGGGGTTACTATGTACAAATCAAAAAAGAGGGCATTATCAACAGTCGTCTATGCAGCGTCGGCCGTGCTTTATGTGCTTTTCACGCTCCTTCTGCTTCTGCAAAACAAGGACAAGTCTTCCCTTACAATAAACCTTGGAATACCTTCAATAATGTTTCTGGCGTTCCTCGTGATTGTAACAAGCGTCAGGAAGGTTCTTGACGCCCACCTTTACAGGAGCAACATCACAAAGAGCGACACTAAGTATCTTGTGGAATTCATCGACAGGCTCAGGTTCTGCTACTCGTTCGACGATTTTTTTCAGGCGTTGAGCGAGATTCTTGAACTGAAGGCGGACTGCGCTGTTCTTTTCATCGAGCGTGAAAAAAGTTACGTCCTGTACAACAGTCCAAACAGGGTTTCTTCGTATTACACCACGCGCGACAAGCTTGTAAGGAATTTTCCACTTTCATGGAAGGACGGATTCTACTTCATCGGCGACTCGTACGACGTTGTTTCCTCGTACAGGAATTCCCGCGGATTTTTGATGAACTACGAGCATTACCAGCTTTACGTGTTCAACAGATATACAAAACTGTTCGACGTTGAGATTTACGGAAAACTCTTCGAGGAATACAGCCGCTTTCTTTCCCGCTGCAAGACAATCGAAAACCTTGCAGAAATTTCATCGCTCACAAAGGAATGGGAACAGCTTGCCGAAACGCAGGTTTCATTCCTTCCGCACAGGATGCCAGAAATTCCGCGTCTGAAACTCGCCGCGTACTACAGGCCTCTTGTAAATGTTTCGGGCGACTATTATTCAGTCCTTCAGATTGACAGTTCAAAGACCCTTTTGATGCTGGGAGACGTTTCTGGAAAGGGTCTTCCGGCGGCACTCATAATGGGTCTTGTAATGAACACTGTAAAAATCATCGAGGACAAGGAAGACCTTGTTGGAATGGTAAGGCGCGTCGACAAGGCCATCAAGGACATGCACCTGCAGGACAAGTATACGGTTCTCTTCCTTGGCATAGTTGACACCGAAAAAATGCGGCTCACATACGCGAACGCGTCCATGTCCGACCCCAAGATTCTTTCGCGCGCTCCCGACGGCTACAGGATAAAGGAACTTCCGTCAACCGCGAGCCTTGTTGGAATCATAGACATGGACGACGTAAGGGTCTCCGAGATGAGGCTTTTCCGCGGCGACATGATTCTTCTTGCCACCGACGGAGTTTCCGAGGTCATGGACGACAACGGCGTGGAACTTGGCGACACGGAAATTTTTAAGGAAACCCTGCAGTCAAGCGCGTCAAAGTCTCCGCAGCAGTTCATAGACGACATCGTGAATCTCATTATGAAATACAACGGCGACAAGCGGCTGCACGACGACGTGACCATGCTGGTGGCAAAGGTAGGCTGACATGATATTTTTTGTACTGAACTTTATTTTGACTTTATTTCTTATTGCCGAAACTGTATACGTTGACAGAATCGAGGGAAAGAAATTCGAGGGAACTAACCCCGCGATATCCAACGTGCTTCTGCTTGCAATCGGCGTGGGACTTTTCACGCTGTTTTATTCAACAGGGTCCATGGTGGCTCCCGCTCTTTTCACCCTTCTCATGCGGATCTGCCTTTTAATCGAAGGCTGCATGCTCGTGAACATAGCGTTCTGCTTTCCGTATTACGCGTGGAACTATTCGTCCGGGCTCATATACATCGTGAAGCTGATTCTTTACGGAGTGGTGGGCTTTTTTGTGTTCGGAAAGTTCAAGTCTGTTACTGTTTCCGTGGAGTCGGGATTTCACATAGAGTCTGCAAGGCTTTTTTCCGGGGCGGCAGGCGAGCTGTTCAACTGGACGTGGGAGACCCTGTACAACGCAGTCTTTAAATATCTTTTTCCGTTCGCGGGCTGTCTTTCAATGCTCATACGCAACGAATACAGGTCCACAAAACTTGACAGGCACAAGGGATACATATACACGTCCGCCCTTGCATCTCTTTGGATTCTGGACTGCGGGCTCAGGATTGTGTCGAACATAAGCCGTTCGTACGAACTTCTGCACTTCTTCATGTACGTTCCGCTCCTTCTGATTCTTCCGTACGCCTCGTGGAGGACGCAGGCGCCAAGCGGAAGGGGAGTCGTTTCATTCCTTGTAAGGACGGTGTTCTTCTTTGTAATTCCTTCCGCCCTGGTTGGAACCGCGTTCATGTGGATTTTCCATCTTGGAAGGGACTACGGAGTTTCCCTTGCCGCGGTTGGCATTGTTGTAATGGGCTCTGTAGTCTTTGTTGGGCGGCTTGCGATAAAACCGCTTCTGAAAATCGGACGTATGTTCATGCACACGTCGGACTACGCCCTTTCATTTGAAAAGGATCTTGCCGCGGTGGACTACAGCGACGACATGGACGTCATCGCGAACAATATGTACGAGATTTTCAAGAAGAACGTGGAGGCTTCGTCCATGTCTGTGTACATAAACGGAGGAAACAACAGTTTCGAGTGCGCCTACACGTCAAATCTCAAGAGGGCGAAGATAGACGAGTTCGAGCCGCTTTTCGAGTCGCTTCTGAACATCGGAAAAAACGTGGTCATATACAACGAGATTGACTCCCTGCACGCCCTTTCAACCATGAAAAAGAGCCTTGAAAAATTCTTCAAGACCACGGAGTCCGACGCAATGTTCGTCCTGAACGAGGGACGCGACGTGCACGGAATAATAATCCTTGGCTCCAAGGCCGGAAACGACCATTACAAGGACTACGACCTTAACGTGTTTACAAAACTGTATTCCTACTTCTTTGTTTTCGGCTACTACATGAGGAACATCTCAAACAAGGAAATCATAGGAACTGTAAACCGCGAACTCAAGATGTCAAGCCAGATAATCACGTCCATCCAGGAGAACATGGACGCGGTGAAGAATGTAAAGATGGACGCGGGCTGCATAATGGTTCCCGCCCACAACATCGGAGGTGAATTTGTTGACATGATCCGCCTGACCGACACGCGCCATCTTTTTGTAGTGGGCGCATTGAGCGGAAAGGGAATAGCCGCCTCCATGAGCATGGTCATCTTGAAGGCCATCATACGGGCGTATCTTGCAGAAACCCACGACTTCAAGCAGCTTGTCGTAAAGCTCAACTCGTTTGTAAGGAACAGCCTGCAGAAGGGAACGATTTTTTCGGGAATGTTCGCGATTGTAAACTTTGAGGACGACACGATGTATTACATCAACTGCGGAATTCCTGCGATATTCCTTTACACGGAACTGTACAACAACGTGATTGAAATTCAGGGTTCCGGACACATCCTGGGCTTTGTGAAGGACATTTCGCCGTACATCTCCGTAAAGCAGATAAAACTGCACAGGAACGACATCGTTCTCACCTGTACTGAAGGTCTGATTGAGTCGCACTCGCTAAGGGGCGAACAGTTTGGAAAAGACAGGATTCAGCGCAACATGATTGCAAACGCAACCTATCCTGCAAGCCGTATGTCAAGGTTCGCCTACGACGAACTTGTACGCTTCATGTCTCACGAAATGGAAGACGACATAACTGTCCTTGTGATGAAGTATCTTAGGGACAACGATTCAGAAATAAAGCCTGAAGATTCAAACGGCTCTGAAGAGAAATTTGAAAAAATCGGGCCCGCGGCGGATCTGCCTGATGCGGATTCTGAAATGCAGGTTTCTTCGGACGACATAGTGGAAGAGGAAGTTCCTGAGGTGGAAGGTTCTGTTTTACTTGAGGACGAAGACGCCCCGTTTTTTGAAGCCGACGACGGTCCTGGTGTTTCCAATGCGCAGGAAAAAAAATCCGGAGATGTTGCAGCCGATACGGAAAAAACTGAAGTTTCGGATGATTTTGTTGACGACATAGACATAGAAGGTCTTCTGCAGGGAATCGGAATTTCTGAGTGATGTGGAGGTAGAAAATGGAACAACTTACTGTTACAAAAAAAGAGGGCGCGGACTACATTCTTTTTGAACTGAACGGAGCGTTCAACGCGTACACCGCCCAGAACATTCAGGGCAAGGTTTACAAGGAGATAGAAACGCACAACGTGGTTCTGGACCTTGACAAGGTTATAGAACTGGATTCCGCGGCGCTCGGCGTAATAATGGCCGCCTGCAACGACGCCGACGAAAACCACACAAAACTCTACCTTATGAAACTTTCAAACGAGGCGGACAAGGCGATTCAGTCCACGGGATTTCGCGACCTTTTCAGAATCATAAATTCTGTAACGGAAGTCGCCTGACCGTCGAGAATCTGAAGGCGTTTTAAAGGACTTTCCGGGTTTTATTTAAATAAAAAAAGATGCCGCCCTCCATTTTTGGAAGGCGGCGGTTCTTGCATTCATTCCGTGTAATCTATCTATTTATTGAATGTCTTCCAGGAGCCGTCAGACTGCAAGATCATCTGAGTTCCCTGGCGCATGCCAAGTCCCGCTCCTTCCGGGTACTGGTTTCCTTTTCTTCCTCCGCCTCCATTGTTGAATATTACGTTTGTGGACTGCGATTCAAGTTCGTATGGAAGGACGTACCTGTATGTTCCGTCCTGAAGTTTTTCCATTTCAACTCCCGGCCAGCTTGCGTTTGCCCTGCTTCCGTCTGAATTGTATATGTACGCGCACACCCTGTTGTGCTTCCAGTCCGCGCCCATGAATGCAGGGTCGAAGTAAATTACAGTGTCCTTCCTGTAAAGGTTTTTCCTGTATGTGTATTTCTTTACAATCTTTTTTGAATCGCTTCCTTTTGCGGTGATTGTAAGTTTTATTGTTTTTCCAAAAGGAATTCCCCTTCCAATCGTGAGTTTTGTTCCGTTTTCAGCGGACACAGGAGGCGACCTGTCAATCTGGTATTTTATTTCAGAAACGTTCCGCGCCTTTATTGTAAGATCCATTGAGTCTGTAAGGAAGTAGCCGCTTGTTTCAGAACTTTCCACCTCGGATGCAAACCTTTCCGACTTGATGTTCTTGTCGTAGATTACCGCGACAGAACCCGCCTTTAGTTTTCCGCTTATCGCACCGTTTTTCACGGTGAATTTTCCGCCGTAAACCTGATCCGTGTATGTGCCGTCGGCAATGGACTTTACAGGACAGCTTTCAAGTTCAACGTCGCTTTCTTTTGAGTTGACTATGACCGCGCCACGGTTTCCCCTTTCAATCATGGCGATGGAATCTTCTCCTGTAGGGTTCGAGATGTGTTCTTCTTCGCCCGCCATGGCGTTCCTGAAGAAATTCACCTCCACGACCTGCGCGTCCTTGAACATTGAACTTCCCGCGTTTCCAAGCCTGTTTGTTCCCCATGGATTGTTCGCTCCGCTTCCTTCAGGTCTTGAAAAGAAAAGCGGCGTTCCGTTCTTTCGCGAGGCGATGACCGCCCACGCCCTTACAACCTGGTTTACGTCAAGTTCCTTGTAAGAGGCGTCGTTGCAGTAGTTGTCGTGTGATTCAACCCATGTTACAACGTTTTCGGCCTTTGCCCCCCTTGGAAGAAGTTTGTCCGATATGAACGCCGCGTTGAAGTTGTTGTGTCTTGCCGCGTCCCTGATTCTGAATCCATACATAGAATTTGTAGTCTTCATGTATTTCTGGTAGTCTGCGAGCCTTGAGGAGAGCGAGTCGTCGTATCCGCTTTCTATTTCCTTTGAATACGAAATGTTTCCGCCTTCCTGAAGGATTTCTCCGTACTGGAATTTTGCACCGTTGTCCAGAACCACGGGCCAGAATTCGCTTGTGAATTTTTCCACAGTGTATTTTCTTGGATGGGTCAGGACGGTTCCTGTATATTTGTCGGGATTGCTTGTAACGTCGTCCGGAAGTTCTATGAGTTTTGCGGCGTCGTATCTAAAACCGTCCGCCCCGTCCTGCACGCAGCGTCTTAGAAAATCCCTTACAAGATTCTGGACGTTTGGATTCTGAGTGTTCAAATCCCACAGTCCCGAAAGGGCGAACTGGGTCTCCTCGTACCTGTCGGTTTCGGACCAGTAGCCGTTCTGAGCGTGGAATCCGTCGCCCTGTATGTTTCTAAGCCCGGGGTCTATCGCATCCCACGTAGCGGTGCAGTGGTTTATTACGGAATCTACGATTACCTTTATTCCGTACCTGTGGGCGTCCTCGCACAGCGCGATGAATTCTTTTTCAGTTCCAAGCTGATAGTTTCCCACAACATATTTTGTGGGCTGGTAGTGGTAGTACCATTTTCCGTGTCCGAAAATTTCAAGGCCTCCGTCCTCGCCTGCAAGACACTGGCTTATGGGCGAGGTCTGTATCGCAGAGAAGCCCGCCGCCGCGATTTCCTTTAAATTTTTCCTTATGGTGTTGAACGACCAGCACCACACGTGCAGGATTGCTCCATCTGAAATGTCTTCAGAAAGACCGTTTTCCGTCATTTTTGGCTGTGTGAATGCGCAGTTCATGAAAGAAAGAAAAGCTGTTGCCATTAACATTCCCTTGAATTTTGTTAGTTTCATAAGTAACCTCTATCGGTTTTAGTTTGTGGTTTAGCGATAAACCTTACAGTCAAACTATAGTTCCACCCGTGTGGTTTGTCAATAAAAAAAATATATATTATTATGTCCTTAAGACATGGGGGTATCGATGAATCTTGGCGACATTGCAAAAGAGTGCGGAGTCAGCATGATGACAGTCTCGAACGTTATAAACGGAAACAATAAGAAGGTTTCAGCCGCGACGATAGAAAAAGTCAATGCGGTCATAAAAAAATATGATTATGTTCCCAATTTTGCCGCAAGGACGCTTTCGTCAAAGTCTTCCCATCTGATTCTCCTGGCGGTTCCGTTCATACGGGAGGAAGACCTGTCGAGTTTCTACAATGAATATCTGATGGAACTTGTTTCATGGATAGAGAGGGAACTTTTAAAGAACGGTTATTTTATGATGCTCAGGTCGGTGTTCGATGAAAAAGATGTGGAGGTCGTGTACAGGAACTGGAACATAGACGGCACGATTTTTCTTTTTCCAATGTTCGACGATGTGATACGTAAGATAAAAAACTATAAAAAAAAGAATTTCATCGTGATTGACGGCTATACGGAAATCGACGGAGTTTCAATTTCCCGATGCGCGGACAGGCAGGGCGGCTACATTTCAACAAGGAAACTCATAGAAAACGGACACAAAAAAATTCTTTTCGCGGCGGATTATACGGAAAATCCCCTGCTTGAAAGGCGCCATTCAGGATATGTGGACGCGCTGGACGAGGCGGGACTTGAATGTTCCGAAAAACTCTGCGCAAGGATAGTTCCAAACTATGAAGGCGGGCTTGCGTTTGGACGTTCGCTTGAAAGGGATGGACTTTGCTTTACCGCCATTGTAGCGACCTCCGATATGTGCGCCTTCGGAATAATCGCAGGGGCCAGGGAAAAAGGTCTTTCCGTTCCTGAAGATTTTTCAATAATCGGCTTCGACAACCTTCCGCTTTGCGACTATTCTTCGCCAGGGCTTACAAGCGTGAATCAGAACATACATCAAAAGGCCGAGAATGCCGTCCGTCTTGTGGTTGAAAAAATCACGGGAAAAGATGAAAATTCCGTCCTTGAGTCTGAAACTGAAATTTTTGACCGGGATTCTGTAAAAAAAATCTGATTTTTGTTTTTTTTTCTTGCAGGAACTGAAGGACATGGTTTATAGTTGTTTTAGTTTAGCGTTAAACCATCAAAAAACAGTTTTAGGACGGTGTTATGAAAAAAAACATTCTAATTGCGTGTGCGGCTTTTCTTTGCGCGGCCGGAGTTTTTGCGGCTGGCAAGGACAGGGTCGAACTGAAGGTCTGGGAATCCCAGGGACCTGAAAGCGAGTTCATCCAGTATGCCATAAAGGCCTACAGGAAGGTGAATCCCAAGGTCAAGATCAGGTACGAGTCTGTGAGCGTTACGGATTCGCGTGCGAAAATCGAACTTGACGGACCTGCGGGAGTTGGTGCGGACGTTTTTGTGGCCCCGCACGACACCCTGGGGGCGCTTGTTTCGGGAGGACACATACTTCCAGTGGATGACGCCCAGAAATATCTTTCAAACTTCTTCGACATGGCGAAAACTGGCTCGACATACAAGGGAGTTGTGTTCGGCTATCCCATGGGGGCGGAAACCTATGCGCTTTTCTACAACAAGGATCTTGTGAAAAACGTTCCCGCAACATGGGAGGACGTGGAGGCGTTTTCAAAAACGTTCAACAGCAAGGCGGAAAACAAATTCGCCCTTGTGTGGAGCGTGGCGGACGCGTACTACGACTTTATGTTCCTTGACAGTTTCGGCTCTCATCTTTTTGGACCGAATGGCGACGACTACAGGCGGCACAACCTGAACAGTCCGGAGGCGGTTCGGGCGATGAGGTATTTCCAGGGTCTGAGGAAGAAGATTCTTGACGTTCCGGCCGCGGACATTACAAGCGATGTTTGCGACTCGCTTTTCATATCCGGAAAGGCCGCGATGATAATCACAGGTCCGTGGAAGATAGCAGACTTCAAGGTGAACGGCGTGAATTTTGGAATAACTTCGCTTCCGGGCTTCAAGGACGTTTCAAAGAATTCAGGCTCGTTCTCCGGCGTGAGGCTTGCATTTGTAAGTTCATACTCGGAACATCCTGAGGCGGCAAAGGATTTTGCCAGGTTCATCACGTCAAGGGAGATGCTTTCCAAAAGGTTTGAGATTACAAGCCAGATTCCTCCACGAAACGACATAGACATAAACGATCCGTTAAGCAGCGGAATAAAGGAACAGTTGAAATACGCAAAGGCGATGCCGACCATTCCTCAACTTGGAACTTACTGGTCTGCGATGGGCGCGACTTACTCAGGCATCTGGGACGGCGATGATGTGAAGTCCGCCCTTGACGCGGCCGCCGCCACTATGGACGCCGCTAAATAGGCGCCAAGGAGATTTTATTATGAAACACAGGATTGCATGGATTTCGCTTGCATTTAGCGCCCTTGCCGCAAGGGGGTTTTCTGACGACGGCGCGAAAATATCGTTCCAGACATGGAGCATGGTTGGAGTGCAGGCCACTTACAGCACTGAAAGTGAAAACATTCCTTCAAGAAAGGGGTTCGACCTTGACAGCGTTGCATTTGGCATAAAGTCGTACAACAAATTTTATGGAAGTTTTCTTCCGAAAAGTCCGTTTTTTGTGGAGCTCGCGCTAGCCGAGTCGGACCTTGACGAACTTGTCGCGGTGGATTCCGCTCCAATCTATCTTATGCGGAAGGACAGGAACGGAAACGACCTGGTGTCGTTCGCCGACGGTGGAAGAAGTTTCTTCGAGGGGCTTTACACCACATTCATATCCACGATAGGTCAGTCAACCGACAACTCGAACGACAATGCGCAGGGATATGGTTCAGGTTCCGCCGCAAAACTCGGACATCTGAAATTTGGATTTGACACTCCGTACCTGAAGTTTGTGGGCGGGTTCAACTATGCGAAGGCAGACGTCCGTTCCGCCGTTATATGGCAGACTGTTGGAAACGGATGGGATGCAGGATATCAGCACGTGGGCGGCTTCAACCAGTTTTCAATAGGAGATGGAGCTGTGAAGTTTCTTGAAGACGCAACCGGATTCAGGTTCACGGCGGGGTTCGCGCCCAACAAGACCGGCGACCGCAAGGGAACGAAATTTGGGCACTGGGGCTGGATTGGACTTGCAGGGCGTAACTTTGTCGTTGACTTCCAGTCGAACGGACTTTACAACGGAGCGCACCCGTTTGAAGATTCTGTGGAACAGGATTTCATACTTGGCGCAAAGAACAGGTTCTCTTTCGGAAGGTCGAGCCTGAATGTTGCGGCGCAGGGCGTTCTTTCGCTCTTCCAGAAAAGTTTTACGGGACTTTCTGATTCAGACCTTTCAAATTCCGCGGATTATTTTGGCTATTCCACCGACGCGTATTACCGCTCGGGAAAGTTTGACGGAATCAAGAACATCGCGGCTCAGGTAAGGGCGGACTACAGGATCGAAAACTTCAATGTGGAGGCCAGCTACAGGCTCAGGGGATTTGAGTCTTCCATGCTGTACGTTAGGGAAAACGCGGACGACGGAACGTTCGACCTTTCAGGTCAGCTTGGAGTGCTGAACAGCCAGAACATCGACCTGAGGGCGAACTTGAAGGTCAACGGCTTTGACCTTGCGCTTTGCGCGTCGGCGAAACTTCCGCTTGAAGACCTCTCGGAAGACAGCGTGTTCCACGAGTCCAATTACGATTTGGCTTCGGGAGGAATATGGTTTTCTGGAACCAAGGACAGGTGCCAGGACCTGATGTCGCCAATGTTCAACCAGAAGGGCGGGGCGGAATTTACGTTCAGGCCGGAGGGCGCGTACAGGATTGAGGACCACAATCTTTACCTGAAGGCGTACGGAGACCTTCATGTCAAGTCGTACACCTATGCAGACGGAATGGATTCTTCAACGCTCAATAAATATTCCGCGTCGGATTCACAGGTTCTTTTGAGCAGGGCGGGACTCGTTTCCAACTGGGATTTGCAGTCCGATGTGGTGAAAGGGCTTGACCTCTTCTACGGATTTGACAATTCGGATTCAAAAAGGCTTTTAAACTCCATTGTTTCAAACATCCGTCTTTCAAACGACATAAACGTAACGGCTGGAATCGCCGTAAAGACGGTCAAGTCCACGGAAGCGGCATCCTCGTACGACAGGAGCGAAAACAATCCGTTCGGTTTTGCGCTTGGAATTTCCAGGAAGTTTTCAAGACTTGGCGGTCCTGTTGTGTACGCCCAGTTTGTCTACAACACCGACATTTACAGGCGCTTTGGAGAAGGACAGGAACAGCTTGCCCTTGACAGGGCGAATTCGTCTTCAAGATGGAACAAGGGTGCGTTTCCTGGAAGTGGAGTTGTGAACGCCGTGGATTACCATGACGGAAAGGCCGCGCTGCGCGCTGGAATCAGATGGGATGTACAGTAATCATGATAAGGAGGATTGTATGAGTAGAAGTGTAAAATATCTTTTTGCAGGAATTTTTCTTGCAGTTTTAATGTCCGCCTGTTCGGGAAACCTTCACGAACAGCTTGAAAAAAAAGTTCCTGCTGCGGCAGGAGATGGAGAGGTGGTGTACACCGTTACAAACCTTCAGTGGTGGTATGGAGATCCTGGAGCCACAATCTACGTCTATATGTACGAGGAAGGAAAAACGGAACTTGGAAGCTACATAGGAAGGACCGTGGCGGATATGAACCAAGGCGACTCCTGCCTGACTTTTGCAAGCGGCCTTAAATTCAAGGCGATACGGGTAAACAGGACGGATCCAAACATTGCAGAGCCTACCGACACGGATGGCTGGAACAATTCAGATCTTCTGATTTTTGCAGACGGTGAAACATCCGTGGCCCTTGCGGGAGATGGAGCCGCAAGTTGATCCTATAAAAACTCCATAAAAAAAAGACGCCGCCCTTCACGAAGTCCTGAACTTCACGGGCGGCGTCTTTTTTACGGCAGTGATCCTGCCTGTTTTTTACTTTGTTACAAAATTTACAAGTTTGTCTTTTACGACGATGCATTTGACGATTGTTCGTCCGTCTGTGAATTTTTTTACGCTTTCTTCGTTCAGGGCCTTTTCTTTCAGCACGTCGTCCGAAGTTCCTGTTTCCGACTGGAATTTTCCGCGGAGTTTTCCGTCGACCATTACAACTATCGTCTTTTCGTCGTCCTTTGCGAAGTCTTCATTGATTTTTGGCCAGTCCACGTAGGCTATCGAGCCCGTGTTTCCAAGCTTCTGCCAGAGTTCTTCGCCAAGGTGTGGCGCGTAGGGTGAAAGGAGTTTTACAAAGTCGGACCAGATTGCCTTTGGAATTTCGTCGAGTTTTGATATTTCGTTTATGAAAATCATCATCTGGCTTATCGCCGTGTTGAAATTCAGAGATTCCGTGTCTGCCGTAACCTTTCTTACAGTCTGGGCGAATGTTTTTCTTGCCGCGGCGAGTTTTTCGTCAGAAAGTTTTCCCGCAATGTCAATGTCCGACATTGGCTTCTCACTTGCGGCCCATACTTTTTCAAGGAAGCGGTGGACTCCCACTATTCCCTGCGTGGACCATGGCTTGCTCATTGTGAGTGGGCCCATGAACATTTCGTACATGCGCACGGAATCCGCGCCGTATGACCTTATCTCGTCGTCTGGATTCACAACGTTTTTAAGCGACTTTGACATTTTTGCTACAATCTGTTCAAGTTTTTCGCCGCTTGATTTTTCATAGTAGTTTCCGTCTTCCTTCTGTTCAACTTCGTCCACTGGAACGAGTGTCTTGTTGTTCCTCTGGAACGCGAACGAGGTTATCATTCCCTGGTTTACAAGTCGCTGGAAAGGTTCTTTTGTGGATACGATTCCCGCGTCGTAAAGCACTTTGTGCCAGAACCTTGCGTAAAGAAGGTGGAGGACGGCGTGTTCCGCTCCTCCGATGTACAGGTCTACAGGCATCCAGTATTTTTCTTTGTCAGGAGCGCAGAATTTTTTTCTGTTGTCCGGGTCGAGGTATCGAAGGTAGTACCAGCACGAGCCGCCCCACTGAGGCATTGTGTTTGTCTCGCGTTTTGCGTCCTTTTTGCATTTTGGACATTTGCAGTTGACCCACGAGTCTATGGCGGCAAGTGGAGATTCTCCTGTTCCTGTAGGCTGGTACGACTTTACTTCCGGAAGTTCAAGCGGAAGTTCATCCTCTGGCACGGGAACTGTTCCACAGTCCTTGCAGTGTACAAGAGGAATGGGCTCTCCCCAGTACCGCTGCCTGCTGAAAACCCAGTCCCTCAGTTTGTAGTTCACGGCCTTTCGTCCGATTTTCTTTTCTTCAAGGAACGAAAGCATTTTCTCAATCGCGGAATTTTTGTCAAGTCCGTCGATGAAGTCCGAGTTCACGTGTATTCCGTCTTCCGTCCACGGCTGCTTTTGAACGTCCACGCCGCTTTTGAGGACTTCAACGATTGGAAGATCGAATTTCTTTGCGAATTCCCAGTCCCTGCCGTCGTGCGCCGGAACCGCCATTATGGCGCCCGTTCCGTATGAAATCAGAACGTAGTCCGCTATCCATATTGGAATGAGCTTTCCGTTCACTGGATTTATCGCGTATGTTCCTGAAAAAACGCCGGTCTTGTCCTTGTTCAGGTCGGTTCTTTCCAGGTCTGATTTTTTTGACGCCTCTTCGATGTATTTTTCAACTTCAATCTTCTGCCTGTCCGTTGTTATGGACGGCACGATTTTGTGTTCAGGTGAAACGACCATGTACGTCGCTCCAAAAAGAGTGTCGCATCTTGTGGTGTAGACTGTAAGTTTTTTTTCAGTTGGATTTCCGTTTGAGTCCGCGACTGTGAAGGTTACTTCCGCTCCCGTGGATTTTCCAATCCAGTTGTGCTGCATCAATTTTACGCTTTCAGGCCAGTCAAGTTCCTCAAGGTCTCCGTCAAGTCTGTCCGCGTAGTCTGTAATCTTTAAAATCCACTGGCGTATTGTCTTGTGGGTTACCACTGAGCCGCAGCGTTCGCATTTTCCTTCCTTTACTTCCTCGTTTGCAAGACCCGTCATGCAGCTTGGACACCAGTTGATGGGCGTCTTTGCCTCGTATGCAAGTCCCTTCTTGTAAAGCTGTAGGAAAATCCACTGCGTCCACTTGTAGTATTCCGGGTCGCAGGTTGAAACGCATCTGTCCCAGTCGTAGCTGAATCCAAGCGATTTTATCTGTTTTGTAAAATGCTCTATGTTCTGGTTTGTGGTGATTTTTGGGTGTGTTCCGGTCTTTATGGCGTAGTTTTCCGCGGGAAGTCCGAACGCGTCGTAGCCCATCGGGTGGAGCACGTTGTATCCGTTCATCCTCAGGTATCGGCAGTAGATGTCGGTCGCCGTGTATCCTTCGGGGTGTCCTACGTGCAGGCCTGCGGCAGACGGATAGGGGAACATGTCAAGGACGTACATCCTTTTTTCCTTTGGAAATTTTTCGTCCTCCACGACCCTGAATGTTTTGTTGTCGTCCCAATATTTCTGCCACTTGGGTTCAATGGATTCAAATGGGTATTTAGACATATTTTTTAGCCTCTGTAAGATTCATTTCAAGTTTATTTGGACCAGATTTTTTCCCTGTTGAACGTCTGGTTCCTGTCAGGTCCGACGGAAACTATGCCAACCTTCGTTCCAGTGTAGTCTTCGATGAAGTCCACGTACGCCCTGGCCTGTTTTGGAAGTTCCCTGTATTTTTTGAGTTCCTTTATGGACGAGTTCCAGCCCTTGAATTTCTGAAGTACAGGCTTCGCCCTGGAAAGTGCGGGTATGGATGTTGGAAAGTCCGTTACGATTTTTCCGTCTATGTCGTACGCTATGCACGCTTCGATTTCCGTCATCTCGTCGTACACGTCAAGATGTGTGAGTACCAGCGAGTCTATGGAGTTTACGTGGCAGGCGTATCTTAGCGCAACAAGGTCAAGGTAGCCGCAGCGCCTTGCGCGTCCTGTTGTAACTCCAAATTCGTTTCCTGTGTTTCTTACGTAGTCGCAGAGTTCGCCCTCAGATTCGGAGTTGAACTCTGTTGGCATGGGTCCGTTTCCAACGCGGGTCTGGTATGCCTTGAACACTCCGTAAATTTTATCGATGTTTCTTGGACCGATTCCCGAACCGCTGGACGCTCCGTACGAGCCTGACGCTCCCGATGAAACGTATGGGTATGTTCCTGAGTCTATGTCCAGCATCGCTCCCTGCGCGCCTTCAAAAAGAATGTTCTCCTTTCTGATTTCGTACATCTTTGCGGCGATGTCGATCCTCATCTTTAGAAGCCTTTCCTTGTATATGTTCAGGAAGTCCTGGTCTTCTTTTTCCAAATCGTTCCATTTTTCATCCCAGTCAAGGTCGGAAAGCCTTATTCCGTCTCGTTCAGCCTTCTGGGAATATGTAGTTCCGATTCCGCGGCCTGTAGTTCCGATTGGACGCTTTCTTGCGGCGTCGCGTTCCCTGTCCATTTTTCTGTATCCGGGAAGAGTGAGGTGGGCCCGGTCGGAGATGAACACACGTCCTTCCCAGTTGATTCCGCTTTCCGTGAGCATTTGAAGTTCGTTGAAAAGGGCCTCCGGTTCAATTACCATTCCGGAGCCTAGTATTACAGATTTTGTAGGGTACAGGATTCCGGACGGAACCTGGTGGAGGGCATATTTTTTGCCGTCTACGACAATTGTGTGCCCTGCGTTCGCTCCTCCCGCAAAACGGCATACATACTTTGCATCTTCGGCAAGGTAATCCACGATTTTTCCCTTGCCCTCGTCGCCCCACTGGGCTCCCATTACAACAACGTTCATTGATTTCGTCCTTCCCGCAGAATCATCGCAGGATTTAGAATGTATTGAGTAAAAAAAACGCCACAGAAAGTGCGGCAGAAGTGCTTTTTACTTAAAAAATATACCACAAACGAAAAATACATTCAATTAAGGCGTTTTGGGCGTTCCAAGTCGTTTCAATTTGTTTTTTTTAAGTTAAATAGAAAGACCGTCCTTTTTTTTGAAGTTCTGTGCTTCAAGGACGGCCGGTTTCTTTACAGATTTCTGTATTGAACTAGAGTTTTACGGAAACAAGGAGTCCTATGTCGCTTCCGAAAAGAACTTTGTTGAAGTTTCCAAAGAATGCGTTGGTTGTGGCTCCGTTTTCAAAGTCCGCTCTAAAGCCATTCATTATGTTTCCAGCGATGTTCCAGTTGAGGTCCAGGGTTACAGTCTTTGCGATGTATGCGGTGAATCCTGAAGAAAGTGTTATTTCTCCGCTTGCCGTGACGAAAGAATAGTCCACTCCTGTGGATTTTGCTGTTACATCGCCTGTGGTTGGATTGCAGGTTTTGTTTGAGTAGTTGTGCCATCTCATGTTTGGAACAAGGAAAGTTCCTCCGATGTTGAAGTCAACCTTGTCTTTTTTAAGCGCGTAAACGGAAGCCAGGCTGAGGGCAGGTCTTACGGTTACGTCAATAAAGTCGTTCCTGTTGTTGAATGTGGTTGTGGAGGTGGTCTTGTTTATGGTTTCCGTAGGATCGATGTTGTTGTCGAACTGGAGCGTTGCGGAAGGCTTTGCCTTGATTGAAAGTGTTGGAGTAGGCTTTGCAGTGAAAGAGTAGTAAGGCGTTATGTAGATGTTGTTGGTGAATCCGCCTCTTGTAACAGTGTCGGAATCGTTTCCTTTAAATTCAACGCTTGTACCGAAACCTGCGCCATAGGCTGAACTTGTAGTCTTTGTTGACTTTCCTTCAAATTCCGCGCTTCCAAAGATGTTCCAGAGGTATGTGCTTGAGTCTGTCTTTGTTTGAGTTCCACCTGTCAATGACTTTGTCTTGTTCACTTTGCAGCCAAGGTATGTTCCTGCCGTGAATTTTGCTGGAGTCTTCTTTACGTTTGTCCTTAGACCCCATGTGAGGGTTGGAGTGAGCGTGAACTTTTCAGTGTAGTTTTTTCCCTTTGTGCCGTCCGTGTTGGTGTCTGTGTTGTTGATTGTGTCAGGATCGTAAAAAACGTTGACCTTGAATCCCATGTTTCCAGTTCCAATCAATGCACCTATCTCAAAGATTCCATTTCCTGTAGAAGTAAGATTTGTAGTGGTTGTCTTTGTTGAAGGGCTTGCAGTTGTCGCAGTTTCTGCCTTTGTGGTGAAGGAGTCAAGCTGTCCTCCAAAGTAGAATGCCGTGTAGGTTTTCTTTACGTTTCGCGCAAGACCAAGGTTGATTCTGCTTCCACCGCTCCAGTTGTAGCCCAGGAAACCAAACAGGTTTTCAGGTTTTACATTGCTCCAGCCTGTAACGCTCATGAAGTCGTCCACTTCAGTTCCAAAAAGACCTGCTGTAGCCTGTTTCTTGAATGATTGCTGCGCGAAGGCGGAAGTTCCAACTGTGATGGCGAATGTCAACGCCGCGATTCTTTTAATCATTTTCATAAATAAATCTCCTTTTTTATGGTTGCTAAAAATGATGGGTACAAGTCTAAGAAAAAAACACGAATAGCACAAGCAAAAAAAATGCACAAAACTGTCTTTCGTGCATTTTTTTCAGTGAATTTTAGAAAAATTTTAGAATTCAGGCGAAGTTTCCCTGAAAAATCAGAACGACCTGATTGTGCGGTCTATCCTTTCAAGGGATTTTTCAACTCCAAGAATCAGGATTGAGCCCATGAGCGGAGGAGAAACACGGCTTCCTGTGACTGCCATGCGCACAGGCATCATGAAGTCGCCGAGTTTTACGCCGAGTTTTTCCGCACATTCCTTTGCAAGCGCCTCGCTTTCTTCGTGGCTAAGAGACGGAAGTTTTTTTACAAATTCCTTTGCACATTCAAGAATCTCTTTTGTCTTTGCCGCGTCAAGTTTTTTTGGAACAATCTGGTCGGCCGGAGGAACGCTTGGTTCTGTGAACAGAAAGTGAACCATTTCGGCCGCGTCCGTAAGGTATTTCAGCCTTTCCTTTATGAGCGGCATTAACGCCATGAGTTTTTCTTTCACCTGCACGGATGTCATGTTCATGGACGTGTCCGTGCAGAAAGGTTCTCCGTCTTCGGACAGCGCGATTCCTGAATAGTGAGGTCCAACCTTTGGCGCGGGCTGTGGATTTTCCGGATTTATCTCGAACGCCGCGTCTCCTGTTCCCGTTATGAATGGAAGCGTCCTTCTGTAAAGTTCCTCGTCGGAAAGCATCCTTATGTAGTTTCCGTTGTAGTATTCAAGTTTTTTGTAGTCGAATACGGCGGGGGCCTTGTTCAGGTGGTCCAGCCTGAACGCTTTTGCAAGTTCCTCAAGCGTGTAGAATTCTTTTCCTTCCTCGTATGAGCAGCCGAGCATCGCCACGTAGTTTACAATCGCCTCTGGAAGGTAGCCCCTGGCGCGGAATTCGTTCACGGACGTGGAGCCGTGCCTCTTTGAAAGTTTTTTTCCGTCCTGTCCGTTCACCATTGGAAGGTGGCAGAACTCTGGATGTTCCCAGCCGAACGAACGGTACATCTGTACGTGCAGCGGTGTTGAAGGAATCCATTCCTGTGCGCGCATGACGTGGCTTATCTTCATGAAATGGTCGTCAACTATGTTTGCAAGATGGTATGTTGGAAATCCGTCCGACTTTAAAAGCACAGGGTCGGGCGATATGTCCTCGTTCTTCCATTCTATGTTTCCAAGGATGTGGTCTGAAAAAACTGTAGTGCCTTCCATTGGAACTTTGAGCCGGATTACGTATGGTTTTCCATCCTCAAGATTTTTCTTGACCTCTTCTTCTGTAAGATGACGGCAGTTCCTGTCATAGCCCGGCGCCATCTTGTTTTCAGTCTGTATCTTTCGTATCCTGTCGAGCCTTTCTGAGTCGCAGAAGCAGTAATACGCCTCGCCCTTCTGTACAAGTTCCATCGCGTATTTCCTGTAAAGCTCAAAACGCTCGCTCTGGACGTAGGGACCGTATTCTCCGCCTTTTTTTCCGCCCTCGTCCCAGTCGATTCCAAGCCAGGACATTGTGTCGTAAAGATTCTGCACGTATTTTTCGTCGTAGCGCGTGCGGTCGGTGTCTTCAAGACGCAGTATGAAAGAGCCGCCCCTTGAACGCGCGTAAAGATAGTTGAAGAGTGCCGTGCGTACACCGCCTATGTGCTGCATTCCCGTTGGAGAAGGGGCGTAGCGTACGCGAACTTCTGTTTCTGCCATTTTTAAAACCTCTTAAATATAAAACCGTATGTCCCGACAGTATATTGAGAATTCATTTTATTTACAATTATTAACGGCGGTACAGTTGAAGCGGATTTCAGACTGTGCATGGATGTTGAATTTGCAGATGAGGATTGTGCGGGAGGGATGGAAAAACGCCGTGTTTTCCGTTGAGGGAGAGCCTGCACCCGTACTGGGTGCTTCCCCTGTCTGAAAGACATTGTTCAGCCTGATCCATGTTCTTGCTTCCATTGTCATTGACAATGATTATGGAACTTCCCCGTATCCAAGATCACACAAATCATGAACAATTACTGTTTTTCCAGTTTTGTCCTTTTCAACCACAAAAAGACGCTGTTTTTTTGGATTATCTGGTAAAAAATTAATTTTGTTATATTTAGTATTTTTTATGTTACAATATTTCCATCAAAATATATCGAAAGAGGATTTTATGAAATCAATCAGTGAATTTTGCGGTCAGAAGAATGGTTATTCCCGTTCTATTACATTAAGAAATAAATTAATTCCAATTGGGAAAACCGAAGAAAATATTAAAAAATTACTTGCAGCAGATATAGAGCGTTCTGTTGCATATCCCGATATAAAGAAGCTGATAGACAATATCCACAGATCTTTTATAGAAGAAACACTTTCAAAAGTTACTTTCCCATGGGAACCATTGTTTGATCAATTTGAACTCTATCAGAGTGAATCTGATAAAGCAAAGAAGAAAAATCAAAAAATAGAACTTGAAAAATTACAGGAAATTGCCCGCAAAAGAATTGTTGAAGCGTTCAAGAAAAATCCTGATTTCGATAAATTATTTAAAGATGGACTTTTCACAGATTTACTGCCAGCCCTTATCGAAAATTCGAAAGATGATGAAATTAAGAATAAAAAAGAAGCCCCGGCAGTTTTTAATCGATTCAGTACTTATTTCACTGGTTTTCATGAAAACCGAAAGAACATGTACAGCGACGAAGAAAAGTCCACCGCCATAAGTTACAGAATCGTAAATGAAAATTTCCCAAAGTTTTTTGCTAATGTAAAACTGTTCAGATACCTCGAAAAGAATTTTCCTTCCATTGTTTCTGATGCAGAAAAATCTTTATCAAAGTTTCTGAACGGAAAAAAACTGAAAGATATTTTTGAGATTGATTCATTCAGCTTGGTGCTTGCACAAACAGGAATAGATTTCTATAACACTGTAATCGGTGGTATTTCAGCAGAAGCGGGAGCTGAAAAGATTCAGGGATTAAATGAAAAGATAAACCTTGCCAGACAGCAGCTTCCAAAAGAAGAACAGAATAAACTCCGTGGAAAAATGACAATTCTCTACAAACAGATTTTAAGTGACAGAGAAACTGCTTCATTTATCCCTGAGGGATTTAAATCAAACAGC
>JBHAFG010000044.1:0-45259 GCA_041855945.1 Treponema sp.
CCACAAGTTTTTTCAGCCAGACTTTCAACAGATTTAAAATATTGAAGCAGATGAATGTCCTTTACAGAAAAAGGAAGAATTCTGAAAGCGGATACCTCTGCACGCTGGCAATCCTTTCTTCCGCGGAGGAAAAGGCGGTGGAGGCGTATGAGATGGTCGGCCGCATAAAGGCTGATATTTTGAACCTTGAGACCGCCGCCCTTGACCTTCTTTCTGGCGCCTCCAACCTTCGGCTTTACGATGCCACCGCAAGGGATTTTGCTCCGATGATTTCACTTGCCTCGACTCTTTCGGCAAGCATAGATCGTTTTGTCTCCCTGTGCCGTGAGATAATGGAAGGGCTTTCCGACGAGGACAGGGAGATTCCTGTCTACTGGGAATCAAAGGTGCTTCTGCGCAGGCTTGAGGACGTGTGCGTGCTGCTGCATGATTTTTCAGTTTGGGATGAAAAGAGGGAGAATGTGTTCTGGATTCAAAAGCGAATTCTTTCCCCGGAGGCTTCAAGGGAGTCGGACAGTCCATGCTACGTGGTGTTCACGGAAACTCCGCTTGAGATAGGCTCTCTTATGAACGCAGGCGTGTTCGAGCCCATGGACTGCGTCGTCTGCACATCGGCGACGCTCAAGACGGGAAGGGATTTCGGCTACTGGCTTAAAAGGTCCGGCGCCGTTTTTGCGGAAAAGGAAAGGCTTGTTGCGCTCGACTATCCTTCGCCGTTTCCATACAGGAAGAACATGCTGTTTGCAGTTCCGTCAGACGCTCCTTTTCCTGACGAGCCTTCGTTCCAGACCTGGATAGAGGCCGCCATTTCAAAACTTGTTCTTGCGGCGGACGGTCGGACCCTTGTGCTTTTCACGTCGTACGAGTCGCTGAAGAGCGCGCACGCGAATGTTTCGCGGATTCTGGGAAGGAGTTTTGACGGAACGATCCTGTATCAGGGAAGCGACGACAATTCAAGGCTTCTTGAAACATTCAAGAAGGATTTTAGGAGCGTTCTTTTTGCGACGGATTCTTTCTGGCAGGGCGTTGATGTTCCAGGCCAGTCTCTTTCGCAGGTTGTCATGGTAAAACTTCCATTCACAGTTCCAAACGACCCGGTGTTCACCGCAAGGGCCGAGGCTATCCAGAGCCGCGGCGGTTCGTCCTTCATGGAACTGAGCGTTCCGGAGGCTGTAATAAAGTTCAGGCAGGGCGCGGGCCGCCTGATGCGCCGCGGAAGCGACAGGGGGGCGGTTGTGGTGCTTGACAGGCGGGTGTACGAGAAGCGTTACGGTTCGTTTTTCCTTGAGGGGCTTCCTGAATCCAAAAGAATTTACGAGCCTCTTGAAGCCATCGCAGAAAAGGTTTCCTCCTTCATCTTTAATTGACAGGTCATTTTTTTGTATATAGAATTAGTGCAAGCGCACCTAGAGGAGTTTCTTTATGTATACTTTTGTAACTTTGCTTTGTCTTTTTGGCTCTGTGATTCCAGCCTCGATTCTGAATATAGTGGCCTATCCAATAAACAGGAAGTGGAGCGCGAAAATTTCCGACTACATCGTAAAGGTTCTTGCCCCGCGCGTGTTCAAGGTTCTTGAATGTTACAGGAATTTCCATTTTTTCGGATACAGGGAGTCCAAGGCGCTTCTTCCAGAGCAGTTCACCGTCATTTCAAACCACCAGAGCCTTCTTGACATTCCCGCGTTCATGAATTTTTTTCGCGAAAAGGACATACGCTTTGTCGCGAAGGACAATCTTGAACGCCACATTCCGCTTGTATCGGAAATGCTTCGGGCGCATGAGCACTGCATGATTCCCCGCCGCGGAAGTCCGATGGTTGCGATGAAGATAATCGAAAAATTTTCAAGAAGGATTCTTTCAAGGAAGCAGATTCCTATAATTTTCCCCGAGGGAACAAGAACGCGCGACGGAAACGTGGGGAAATTCTATTCCGCCGGATTCAGGAAACTCAACGAAACCACTGGTCTTCCTGTGGCCGTGTGCGCGCTTGACGGCGGATACAGCATAAGGGACATGAACCGCGTGATGACAAGCCTTAAAAACGGATGCTACAGGGTGAAGGTGCTCAAGGTGTTCGACTGCCCCAGGGACAAGGGTGAAGAGGAAAGAATTCTGAGGGAGGCTAAGTCCATGATACAGGCCCAGCTTGAGGAGTGGAGGCTTTTGAAGACCTCGCAGAAATACTGAAAATAAACCGGAACGTTTTCTGGGCATTAAAAAAGGCTCCTTTTTAAGGGGAGCCTTTTTTAATTTCGTCAAATTGACTGTTATTTGAAGTCCTTTGGACGTCTTTCTACGCGTTTGCATTTTGAGCATTCGGCGATATTTTTGAGGCGTCCGCCTTCATACAATGTCTTCATGATGATTTCACCGCTGCAGTCTGGGCAGATGAATTTCTGTGTAGCAACAGTTGTACGAGAGTTTTTACTTGCTCCGGCCATGGTCTTCCTCCATTCAAGAATTAATACGTATTAGACAGACATATTATCGAAAAAAAAATGATTGGTCAATCGGACTTGCAGATTTCTGGCGCGAACGGGAGTTTTTTATATGTTCTGGACGGGGAACCTGTGGAAGTCCTGTTTGATTCCGCCCGTCTGTTTTTAACGTAAAAACAATTGACTTAATTTTTCCCATTCGTTAATATCTCTGGAGTTAACTAATTTTTTTTGGGGGTCCCCTTTGGCAACTAAGAAATCATCAGCAGAAAAGCGTCATGCTCAGAGTGAGGTAAGAAGACTTCACAACAAGGCTATAAAGAGTGCCTGCAAGACATACGCCAAGCAGTATGTGGAATCTGTTCAGGCTAAGGATAAGGCTCTTGCCGAAACCAGGCTCAGGACACTTGTAAGTGAACTTGACAGCGCCAGGAGCAAGGGTGTTCTTACAAGGAACGCTGTTTCTCGCAAGAAGTCCAGAATGATGAAACTTTTCAATGTTACATTTGCCGCAGAATCTGCAAAGTAAATGAACTGCAAAAGCAGCTGTTAAAAAGGTCCAGTCAGTGTTTTTCTGACTGGATTTTTTTATTTCTCTGGGTTAATCTGGTTTGTATGGACGGAAAAAAAGTAACGAAATACGAGATTGTGGACTCGATCCACAGCAGGATGGATATAGACAAGGCGGACGTTCTACGCGTGGTTGACCTTTTTCTTGACGAGATGAAGCGTTCCCTGTCGGGCAAGGCTTCGATAGAACTGCGCGGCTTTGGAACTCTTGAGCCAAGGCTCAGGAAGGGAAGGGCGGTGTGCCGGAATCCAAAGACGGGCGAGATTCTTTCCGTCAAGGCCAGGTACACGGCTGTTTTCAGGCCTGGAAAGGATTTGAAGGCGAGCCTCAAGAGCCTTCAAACGGAAGATGAAGGCTAGGCGGTTCTTTAAAAATGGATTTTCTTCCGATTTTTTGGAACCGGCATAAAAAAATCATTCTTCTTTTTGTTTCTGCGGTGCTTTTCGCGCTTGACGGCTGGGCTTCCGCATGGGTGGTCGCACTTCCGCTTTTTTTTCTTGTAAAGCACATCTCTTTCAGGACCGCGTGGCTGTATGGCGGAGCGTATGGAATCCTTTCTTCCGTCATGTACGCCGCGTGGCTTTTCAAGTTCAGCGTTCCCGCCATGCTCTGCGTGTGGCTTTTATACTTCATTCTGTACGCTTTCCTGTTCGAGGTTCTTGTGGCCGCAAGGATTCTGGGCGGAAGGTTCGCGTGGATTTTTTACGCAGCCTCCTTCGTGCTGTTCGAGTTTTTAAAGACAAGGGGATTTCTGGGCTTCGGCTACGGCGTAAACGGATACACCCAGTACAGGAACTTGTACCTGATGCAGATTGCCGATGTTTTTGGAGTGTTCGGTGTTTCCGCCGTCCTCTATCTTTCTTCCGCCGTGGCGTACGAGGTTCTTGATTCGATTTTTTCAAGACGATTTGGAAAAAGGGAACTTTTCATTCTGATTTTCTTTCACGTTCTTCTGGCGTCATGCTACGTGTACGGCTTTGTAAAGGTTTCCCTTGTGGATTCACGGGATTCCGCAATGAAAAAAATAAGGGTTGCAGCCGTGCAGCACAACACAAATCCAAACGAGGGCGGATTTTCTTCGTACGCCTCGGACGTGAGGTCTTTGATGGAGATAACGGACCTTGCCCTTGCTGAAAATCCTGGAATATCGCTTGTAGTCTGGCCTGAGACGGCGGTTGTTCCGTCGATTCTTTCAAATTATGAAAATGCGCGTAGTCCTGAACGGAGAAATCTTGTTGAGGAACTTCTTCTTTACATGGACTCAAAGGATTCTGCTTTCGTGGTTGGAAATTTTCACAGCGAGGGCGGTTCGGACTACAATTCCGCGTATTTTTTTATTCCTGGAAAAAACGTCCTTCCTCCGGAACCTGGCGTTTACAGGAAGATCCATCTTGTTCCTTTTTCGGAACATCTTCCGTTTGCAGAGAAATTTCCGCGCGTAAAGAACTACATAAACGGCAAGAACAATTTTCTGTGGACTCCGGGCTCGGAGAGGACTGTGTTTTCTCTTCCGCTGGAGGATGGCGAGTTCCGTTTTTCAACTCCAATATGCTTCGAGGACACGTTCGGCGCGGACTTGAGGAAATTCCGGAAAAACGGAGCGCTTGCGTTCGTGAACCTGAGCAACGACGCGTGGTCTAGGTCGAGGAGATGCCAGGTCCAGCACCTCAAGATGGCTGTGTTCAGAAGCGTTGAAAACCATGTTCCAAGCGTAAGGTCCACCGCTAGCGGAGAAACCTGCGTCGTTTCTTCAAGCGGACGCATCGTCGCCCGGAGCCGGCCGTTTGAGAAGAACTACGTGGTCGCCGAGATTCCCGTACTGGATTGAAAAATAAAATCGATTGGTGTAGTATCACTGCATGGCAGATTTGAAGAAAAAAAATTACGACGAGGAAAAAAGAACCCTCACAGTGTTCGGTCCGGAAACGGAATTTGACGGAGTTCTTGAATTCAGCGACGATCTGATTATAACAGGAAAATTCAACGGAAGGATAAAGGCTACGGGAAACCTTGAGATAGCGAAGGACGCAATCTGCACGGTGGAAAAAATTTCCGCAAAGTCCATCGTCATTTCAGGTTCCGTTACGGGAGACCTTGAAGGTTCTGAAAGGGTTGAAATTTGCAGCGGAGGTTCCGTGAGGGGCGACATTTCTACAGCAAGAATCAGGATAGAAAGCAACGTTGACTTTGAGGGGCAGGTTTCGATGCTTGACGCGACGCCTGAGGAGGATCTTTTTTCAGTGGCCTCGGCGGAGTACAAGGGCGCGATGGTCCTGCGCTCTGACGTGATAGAATAGTTTTAATCAGCAAGGGCCGCGCTTGTTTTTTTTTGTAAAGGCGCGTGCCGATGTTTTTTTTTTTTTTTCATCCGCGCGGCGGCAGGTTTCACGGATGGACGGCTTTTTTTGCAAATATTGACAAAATTTGAATAAGAAGCCATAATCAGAAATCCCAATTATTTGTTCAGGTCTTTTATTTTCACTGAAAATCTATTTGTAATCTTATATAAATCAAACCAATTTTGTTATGGAGTTTTGAATGGCCTTAAAGAAACGGCGCTCACTAGACGACTTGTCGCAGGACAACAGTCAGTCTCAGTTGGACTTTGAAGTCCAGCCAGAATCATTCGATTCGTCAAATCAGATTTCACAGGAGCCGGAAACTTTTTCCGCGGAAGGAAACTCTGATGTTCAGGGGTTCTCCGCCGACGGAGACGAGGACGGACAGGCGGAACAGTCCGCTCCTGTAAAGGTCGCTGTACGACCAAGAAAGAGAGTTGTAAAGGTGAAGGCAGAGGAAAAGTCTTCCGATTCGGACGAGGGTGAATCGGCGCAGCAGCAGTCGGATTACAGCCATTACACGCCAAGACCGCAGTACGGCTCAAACAGGTACGGAGTCAGGCGGACAGGTCCAAAGACATACGGAAGGCCCGACCACGGAAGCAATATGCCTGTTCCCACGGGAGAGGTGGACCCTTCAGTCCTTCAGTCGCCTTCGGACGTAAACCCGGCCGACGAGAATTCGTCAAAACCTAGGCTTCTCATAAATGATTTGACAGACATGGGAATGCACGAACTTCGCTCCCTTGCGGTCAAGTACGGCTTCAATCAGGAAGACCTTGCTCCGATGAAGAAGCAGGAACTCATATTCGTGATACTCAAGGCCCATACCGAGCACGGTGGAATAATTTTTGCAAGCGGTTCCCTGGAAATCCTTCCAGACGGCTACGGCTTTTTAAGAAGTCCTCAGAATTCATATCTTCCGGGGCCTGACGACATATACATATCTCCAAGCCAGATAAGGCTTTTCAACCTGAAGACCGGCGACACCGTTTACGGACAGACGCGTTCTCCAAAGGAGGGTGAACGGTTCTTCGCGCTCCTTAGGATAGAGTCGGTGAACTTTGACGAGGCGAGGGTTGCGCAGACGAGGATTCCTTTTGAAAACCTCACGCCGCTCTATCCAAAGGAAAAACTCAGGCTTGAGACTGTCTCCACGGAGGTGTCGTCCCGCATAGTGGATCTTTTCAGTCCAATCGGAAAGGGTCAGCGGCTTCTGATTGTGGCTCCTCCAAAGGCGGGAAAGACCACTTTGATGCAGAAAATCGCCAACGCCATAACCGCAAACCATCCTGAAGTGTATCTGATAGTGCTTCTGATTGACGAACGCCCCGAGGAAGTTACGGAAATGGAACGCGCCATAAAGGGCGAGGTGATTTCGTCGACGTTCGACGAGCAGGCCACACGCCACGTTCAGGTTGCCGAAATGGTCCTTGAAAAGGCGAAGCGTCTTGTTGAACATAAACGCGATGTTGTGATACTTCTTGATTCCATAACTCGTCTTGCACGTGCATACAACGTTACAGTTCCTACTTCCGGAAAGGTTCTTTCAGGCGGTGTGGATTCAAACGCCCTTCACCGTCCAAAAAGATTCTTCGGTGCGGCAAGAAACATCGAGGAGGGCGGTTCTCTCACGATAATTTCCACGGCCCTTGTGGAAACCGGAAGCCGAATGGACGAAGTGATATTCGAGGAATTCAAGGGAACTGGAAACAGCGAAATCGACCTTGACAGGAAACTTTCTGAAAGAAGGCTCTTTCCTGCAATCAACATCAAGAAGTCTGGAACAAGGCGCGAGGAGCTTCTTCTTTCCGAGGACGAACTTTCAAAACTATGGATTCTGCGCAAGGTGTTCGCTCCCATGGAGGACGCAGAAATTCTTGAACTCATACTCACAAGGATGAAGAAGTCCAAGACGAACGACGCGTTCCTTGCGAGCATGAATGTTGGAACGGCGGCTGTTGATTAATTTTTGACAAGTGAATATAATCAGTTCACTTATAATTCAATATTGTAGATTGTGGTAATGGAATGAGGTGAGACTCCGCATTATCGGGCAACTACAGTGGGAGTAACAAATGAAAAAGGGAATTCACCCGGACTACAAACTTACAAAGATTACCTGCGTATGCGGAAATGTAATCGAAACCCGTTCTACTGTTGAGAACATCAACGTTGAAATCTGTTCAGCCTGCCATCCGTTCTATACAGGAAAGCAGAAACTTGTTGACACCGCAGGTCGAATCGACCGCTTCAACAAGCGATACGGAATCAAAGAGTCCAACTAGGTCCTGTTCCTTGTAAACTGAATTGAAATGGCCGTCCATGAAAGGACGGTCTTTTTTTATTCCCGCAGGCAGGCGGTGCTGACTCCATTGTCCTGGGGCGCAGGCGTCAGTACAGCCTGATTTTCCAGCAGCGGTGGCATTTCGTTCCCTCGAAGTCCTTCGGTATGGAGGCTTTTGTTATGTCTGTACATTCCGTGTTTTTTGGAAGTTTTTTTTCGTCGAACGCGAGGCGTGTGGAATTCGTGCTGAAATACAGCGTTCCGTTCGGGTTTAGAATCTTGACGCAGTTTTCCACCAGGACGGGCCAGTCCCTGTTTATGTCAAGGACGTTCTGTGTTGACTTTGAGTTGCTGAAGGTGGGCGGGTCCAGGATTATGATGTCGAACCTGCCTTCTTCGTTTGAGCGTATGTTGGCCGCTTTTTTTGAAAGCCAGTCTGTTGCGTCCGCCTTTGTGAACACGTATTTTTTTGCGTCCCTGAATCCGTTCATCGAAAGGTTTTCCTTTGCCCACGAAATGTATGTGTTTGAAAGGTCCACGGACTCCACGTACGAGGCTCCGCCCGCCGCTGCGTACACCGAAAAACTTCCCGTGTAGCAGAAGAGGTTCAGCACCCTTTTTCCGTTGGATTCTTCCCTCACCATGAGCCTTGTTGGCCTGTGGTCGAAGAAAAGTCCGGTGTCAAGGTAGCTTGAAAGGTCAACCTTGAAAATTCCGCCCTGTTCCGCCACCGTTCCGACTGCGTTTTTTCCGCCTTCGTTTTTTTCATACTGTGAAAGCCCCTTCTGCATTTTGCGCGTCTTTTTTATTATGTGCGAGGCCTCTATGTTCAGTACGCTTGAGACTGCCTCCGCCATCAGGGAAAGCCATTCCTCCTCCTTGGATTCGTCCTTTTCGTATGGACGCTCGTAAAGGTGCATGACCGCCCAGCGTCTTTCCTCCGCTTCCTTTTCAACGTCCGGGTCGTTGGCGGAAAATCTTGCGTTCTGCTCCGAAATGAAGATTTCCGCGGTTTTTCTGTCACGGACATTCTCCGGAAGGAAGTCGTATACGTCGACCGAAAGCGGAATTTCTGGAATGTCCCTGTCGTACAGCCTGTACGGGCCGGTTCCGTTTTTTCTCGCCCATCTTCTAAGTTCCCTGTATTTTTTTTTCAGTCTGTTTGTAAAAAGGTCTTTCTGGTATGAGTTTCTGTTTTCCATGATTTTCTCCAAAGTATGGGGCTGTTCAGCAGAACAGGTCGAGGAGTCTTTCAAGTTTCCTGTAGTTCCGTTCCTCTTCCCTGCGGATTTTTGCATCCCTGTGGCTTATTGTGAATCCCTCCTCAAAAAAGGCGAGACATTCGTATACAAAGTCGATTTCGTCTTCATCCAGAAGTTCAAGGTCGTCCACGCGGCGTATTTTTCCGCGCAGGGCATCTATTTTTTCAATGGACGTTCCATAGTAGTCCTTTATCTCGCGTTCCGCTTCGTCGCGCGGATTTTTTATGTACTCGAAGTTTTCCTCGAACGTCCTTGAGATTTTTTCAAGCGTTTCCACAAGGTAGAGGTCGAGGTGTTTTTTTCTGATGAAAGACATTCGCAGAGTGTAGCGGTTTTGTCCGTTTTTGTATACGAGCGCGCGTGGATGGGTCCTTTGTTGTATTAATGTTGAAAAAGTTATATATTTGCAATATGAATTTTACTGAATTTAATCTTAATGAGCGGCTTCTTGAAGGACTCAGAAACGCCGGCTACACGACCTGCACGGAAGTCCAGGAGCAGGTCTTGAAGAATTCGCAGGACGGTTCGGACTTGTATGTTCAGTCCCAGACTGGAACCGGAAAGACTGCAGCTTACCTTGTTGCTATAATACAAGAACTCCTTTCAAAGGATGTCAGGAAGAAGGTGCTTGTTCTGGTTCCCACAAGGGAACTTGCCGTCCAGGTGGAGGAGGAGGCCAGGACCCTTGCGATGCCTGCGGGCCTAAGGGCGTACAGTTTTTACGGCGGAGTTGGATACGACAGGCAGATCGATGCGATAAAAAAGGGCGTGGACATAATGGTTTCTACTCCGGGAAGGCTCATAGACCTTCACGAGGGCGGAAATTTGAGCCTTGACGACGTTGGATTCCTTGTTTGCGACGAGGCTGACAGAATGTTCGACATGGGCTTCTATCCCGACCTCAGAAAGATACTGAAATTCCTTCCAAAGACGGAAGACCGCCAGACCATGCTTTTTTCCGCGACGTTGAACACATACGTGAAGAACCTTGCCTGGGAATACACATTCGAGCCAAAGGAAATCGAAATCGCCGCGAACAACATAACGGTCAGCGAAATCGACCAGGAGCTTCTGCACGTTTCAAGCGACGACAAGATGAAGCTTCTTGTTGGAATACTGAAGAACGAAAATCCCGCGAGCGTCATAATATTCTGCAACACAAAAAGGTCTTGCGAGGTTGTGTCAAAGCGTCTTGAGATGAACGGAATCCAGGCGGGTTTCCTCATTGGAGACCTTCCCCAGAAAAAACGCCTTGCGATTCTCAAGGACTTCAAGGAAGGAAAAGTTACAACTCTTGTCGCGACGGATGTGGCTGCCAGGGGAATCGACGTGGACGACCTTGCCATGGTCATAAACTACGACCTTCCGAACGAGGCGGAAAACTACGTCCACAGGATTGGTCGTACGGCCCGCGCCGGAAAGTCGGGAAAGGCGTACACATTCTGTTCCGAGCAGGACGTGTACAACCTTCCTGCGATAGAACGCTTCATAGACATGCAGATTCCTTCAAAGGTCGCATATCCCGAGCAGATGCTTGAGGACAAGTCCGCCGGCGTGTACATAAGGACCCAGGACTGGCGGGACGACGATGACGAACAGCGTTCAGGACGCAGGGAAAGGGATTCGTACAGGAAGGGCTACAGGAAGGACGGAAAGAAGGGCGACTTCAAGTCCGGAGAATACAGGAAGGACGGAAAGAAGGGCGGCTTCAAGAAAAACGAAAAAACGAAGGACGGCTACAGGAAGGATTCAAAAAAATCATTCTCAAATGGCGAGGACTTCAAGAAACTTGAAACAATGTCCGCCGACGAGCGCATGAAGTACTACAAGGAAAAATACGCCTCCCTAAAGGACTCAAGGCCGCGCAGGGAGGAATCAGGTCCTGAAAAATCAAAGAAGGGTTCAAAGTCTTCATACGGCCGCTCCGTGGAAAAGAATCTTCCAAAGTCTGGAAAGAAGGATTTTTCAAAATCCGGTCCAAAATCAGGCTCAAAGAACGGAAAGAAGAATTACGAGGACAGGAAGGACAGGGAGTTCAAGAAGAAGGGCGGAAAGAAGGATCTTTCAAAGAACAGGAATTTCAAGGACAGGGGGCAGGTTGTTTCCGAATCAAGGAAAGAGCCTTCAAAGAAGGGACTTATTTCAAGGATAAGGTCGTTCTTCGGCCGCTAGGTTTTTTACATTAGTTTTTCGGACGCTCCATTTTTCGCGGGGCGTCCGCTTCCACCAGAAAAATAATTTTAGGAAATACAGATGATTACAGTCAGTGATGTGAGCGTTCGCTTCAGCGAAAGACCGCTTTTCAAGGACGTGAACCTTAAGTTCACAAACGGAAACTGCTATGGAATTACAGGCGCGAACGGAGCCGGAAAATCAACCTTCCTCAAGGTGCTTTCCGGCGATTTGGAGCACGATTCGGGTTCCATTACAATTTCCACGGGCGAGCGCATGGCTGTCCTGAAGCAGGACCACTTCGCCTATGACGAATATCCTGTAAAGGACACCGTCATGATGGGCTACCCAAAACTCTACGAACTTACAAACGCCATAAATGAAATCTACGCGAAGGAAGATTTTTCCGACGAGGACGGAATAAAGGCGAGCGAGATGCAGGCGGAGTTCGGAGAAATCGGAGGCTACGAGGCGGAAAACCAGATTGAGCAGATGCTTTCAGGTCTTGGACTTGAGGAGGAATTCCACGACAAGTCTATGGGCGAACTGGACGAAAGCCAGAAGGTTCGCGTCCTCCTTGCACAGGCGCTTTTTGGAAATCCGGACATACTCCTTCTTGACGAGCCTACAAACGGTCTTGACATCGAGTCGATAACATGGCTTGAAAACTTCCTCCTGGAATTCGAGAACACTGTCATAGTTGTAAGCCATGACCGCCACTTTCTGAACACGGTCTGCACCTACATCTGCGACATCGACTACGGAAAAATAACACAGTTCGCGGGAAACTACGACTTCTGGTATCAGATGACCCAGGTCATGCAGAGGCAGGCGCGCGAACAGCAGAAAAAGGCGGAGGACAAGATGAAGGACCTAAAGGAGTTCATCCTCAGGTTCAGTTCCAACGCGGCAAAATCCAAGCAGGCTACAAGCCGGAAAAAGATATACGACAAGCTCGCCCAGTCCGTGGAAGATCTTCCTGTTTCAACAAGGAAATTCCCTTACGTGAACTTCAAGCCTGAACGCGAAATCGGAAACAACGTGCTTGAGGTCAAGAACCTTGACTTTAAGGATGACGACGGCACGGTACTTCTCAAGGACTTCAGTTTCAAGGTGAACAGGACCGACAAGATAGCGTTCGTTGGACTTGAGCACAACTCAATTTCCGCGTTCTTCGACATAATAAACGACGTGAAAAAGCCTGAGTCGGGCGAAGTCTACTGGGGGCAGACCACAAGCCATACATACCTTCCGCGCGACAACTCTGAATATTTTTCGAACGACTACAACATAACAGAATGGCTCAAACAGTACTCGAAGGAGCAGGACGACGCTTATGTGCGCGGCTTTCTGGGAAGGATGCTTTTCAGCGGCGACGAATCCTTGAAGAAGGTGAAGGTTCTTTCGGGAGGAGAGAAGGTCCGCTGCATGCTTTCAAAACTCATGCTCACCGGCGCGAACGTCCTTGTTCTTGACGACCCTACAAACCACCTCGACCTTGAGGCCATACAGTCGCTGAACGAGGCCCTCATTTCATTCCCGGGCGTGGTGCTTTTCACAAGCCACGACCACGAGTTCATCGAATCTGTTGCAAACAGGATTGTCGAGATGACGCCGAATGGAATCATCGACCGCATGACAAACTTCGACAGCTACATTTCAGACGACTCCGTTGCGGAAATCCGAAAAAAAATGTACGAGGGTACGGGAAGAAAAATCAAGTTCAAGATGTAGGGCGTCTGATTTTTGGGGCAGGGTACGTTCCAACCGCCTTTACAAAGTCCGCACTGTGTCATATATTAAAAACCTATGAAACTGCATACTTTTAAGGGTGGCATACACCCCAGGGAGATGAAGGAACTTACGAACAAGTGTCCTTTGACACCTGCCTTTCCCGCGTCAGGCTGCGTTACCATTCCCGTTACGATGGGAGGCGCTCCCAACAGGCCTCTTGTACAGGTCGGAGACGCTGTCGCCAGGGGGCAGGTAATAGCCTCGGGCGACAAGTTTATGAACTGTCCCGTACATTCTTCCATTGCTGGAAAAGTAAAGAAAATCTGCGACTGCACTGTTACAGGAAACCAGAACGTTCCCTGCATCGTGATAGAATCCGACGGCTCCGACCGGACGGAATATATGGAAGCGCTCGATCCGTTTGCCTGCTCCGTTGAGGAGGCCCTTGAACGCATAAAAAACGCGGGCATCGTCGGAATGGGCGGCGCGTCTTTTCCAGCCCACGTAAAGCTCAATCCTCCAAAAGACAAGGAAATAGAGTACGTTCTTGTAAACGCGGCTGAATGTGAGCCGTACCTCACCTGCGACGAAAGGACGATGATAGAATCTCCTGAAAGGCTGCTTGACGGACTTGCGATAGCTCTTCGTCTTGTTGGCGCAAGGGGGATAATCGCCCTTGAGGACAACAAATCTTACATAAAGCCGCTCCTTGAAGAGGCGATTTTAAAAAAGGGCTACGGCGACGACATGGGCGTATGCCTTGTAAAGACAAAATATCCCCAGGGTTCTGAAAAATTCATAGTGTATTCCTGCCTTGGAGTGGAGATTCCCTCCGGAAAACTTCCTTCCGACGCGGGCGTGATGATAAGCAATGTTGGAACTTTCTGCGCGATAAGCGACGCGTTCCGTCTTGGAAAGCCGCTGATAGAGCGGAGCCTCACCATAAGCGGAGGGGCGGTTGTAAATCCGTGCAACATAACAGTTCCCGTTGGAACTGTCGTTTCAGACCTGATTCCAGGCGTGTTCTCCATAAAGGCGGACGAACTTGTAAAGGTCATCTCCGGAGGCCCCATGATGGGCTTTTCAATGGGAACGATTGATTTTCCAATCGCCAAGGGAACAAGCGGAGTCACCTTCCTTACAAAAAAGGAAACCTTCCTTACGGCGGAGGACCAGTGCATATCATGCGCAAGATGCGTAAGCACCTGCGCGATGCGGTTGAGTCCGCTCCTTATTTCCCGCTCCCTTCAGGAAAACGATGTAAAAAAGGCCATGAGGTTCGGCCTTATGGACTGCATTGAATGTGGCTGCTGCGCGTTTGTATGTCCTGCGAACATAAACCTCGTGCAGAGGTTCCGCCTTGGAAAGGCCTTTGCAAGGTCCCATCTTGCGGAGCAGAGGGCGAAGGCTGAAGCCCAAAAAAATCAGGGCGATGCCCAAAAATCAAAGGAGCAGAAATAATGGCTGAAAACAGATTTTACCTCGCGTCAAGCCCGCATTTTTCGTTGAACCTTTCAACGCAGAAGATAATGCTCGCGGTTGTAATAGCCCTTCTTCCAGAATGTATATACGGAGTAGCAGTTTTCGGATTCAGGGCGCTTGCCGTAATTCTTGCAGGCGTGGCGGGGAGCGTGCTTTTTGAACTTCTTTTCCTTGCCGCGACAAGACAGAAGATTGTGATAAAGAACCTCAGCGCGGTTGTTTCCGGCATCATGCTTTCACTTGTATGTCCGCCAACCATTCCACTCTGGCAGGTGTTGATAGGTTCTTTCGTGGCGATGGTGGTCGCGAAAGGTCTTTTTGGAGGAATCGGAAGCAACGTGTTCAACCCGGCCCTTACAGGCAGGGCGGTTCTTTTCCTCAGTTTTCCGTCTGCCATGGGCGCGAGGTGGATTGACCCTGCGCGTGTTTCAGAGGGACTTGACGGAATAAGTTCCGCCACTGCGTTGAGTTCAATAAAAAACGGAAGCCTTTCAATTGAAGGATTTGATTTTGCATCGTATTTCTTTGGAAACAGGGCGGGCTGCATAGGCGAGACTTCTGTGTTCCTGATACTGGTGTCGTTCGCCTTTTTGATGCTTTTCAGGATTGTTGACTGGCGCGCGCCCCTTTCGATGGTCGTTACAGTGTTTGCAGGAACGTTCATACATTCCGCCGTAAAGACAGCGGATCTTCATGGCGCGCTTATGAACGGACTTGTCTCTCTCCTTACAGGAGGACTTGTGTTCGGCGCGGCTTTCATGGTCACGGACTACGCCACCACTCCCGCCACACGACCTGGAAGGCTTCTGTTTGGTTTTGGCTGTGGAATGATAACGTTCCTGATACGCTCTTTTGGAGGCTATCCTGAGGGCGTGATGTTCAGCATCCTCATAATGAATTCCGTGGCGCCATTTCTGAACAACCTTACTGTACGCATGTACGGACACGGAAAAAAAGGTTCACGCCGGCTTGACGCGTCAAAAATCGACATGGAATTCGACATTGGAAGCGCCCGCCCTTCTGAAATTCCTTCTGGCATGGAAGGAGGAAAAGATGAGTAGCAGGTCGAATGGAAATCTTGAAATGGTAAGGCTCGGTCTTGTCCTGGCCCTGTACGCCTCGGTTTCTTGCGCAGTGCTTGCGGCGGTGAACGGCTTTACCGCTCCAAAAATCGCAAAAAACCAGGAGGTTAAGATAGCCTCCTCCATGAAGGAGTTTTTTCCCGATGAGGACTGTGTTTTTGAGGGAGTTTCAGACTACGATTCAAAGACATCGGGGTCTACTTCAGTTGAAAGCCTGATACTTGCAAAAAAGAACGGTGTTCTCGCCGGCGGCGCGGTCCAGGTTTCAGGTCCAACCTACGACAGGGCGAAAATTCTTGTCGGAATGACGGTTGACGGAACTGTAACCGGCGTCAAGTTCATTGAACTTTCAGATTCTCCGGGCTTCGGACTCAAGGCAAACGATCCTACATTCGTTCTGCCAGGCGGAAAGACATTCTACGGACAGTTCGAGGGACTTTCCGCGCGCGACGGCTTTTACACGGACAGGAATTTCGACGGAATAAGCGGCGCCACCATAACAAGCGACGGAATAGCGGTCCTTCTTACCGAGGGAACGAGGGTTCTTTTTGACTATTTTTCGGGGCTTGAAAATTCAGCGGTTGAAGGAGTGAAAGATGGACTGTAAATCTAAGGATAAATCACACGACAGGTTGAGGATATTTACAAACGGATTCATAAGGGAAAATCCGCTTCTTGTATTGAACATAGGACTTTGCTCCTCGCTTGGTGTTACTACAAGCATGTTCAACGGACTTGGAATGGGAATGGGAATGACCTTCGTTCTTCTTATGAGCGAGATTGCAATAAGTCTTTTCAGAAAAAAAATTCCATCTGCTATACGCCTTCCTGTGTTCATCGTCATAATCGCGGCGTTCACTACAATAGTTCAGCTTGTGCTCAACGCGTACGTGGAGTCGCTTTACGAGGCCCTTGGCGTTTTTCTTCCCCTTATTGTGGTGAACTGCATAATAATGGGACGCGTGGAGTCGTTCGCGTCAAAGAACACCGTCCTGGATTCAGTGCTTGACGCCCTTGGAATGGGAATAGGCTACACTGTCGTTCTTGTGCTGATTTCATTCTGCCGTGAATTTTTTGGCGGCGGAACACTGATGTCGGGAACTCCTCTAAAACTTGACGTGATACCCGAGTCGTTCAGGATAGGAATATTCAACAGCGCCCCAGGCGGCTTTCTTGTGTTTGGATTTCTGGCGGCTTTAGTGCAGGGAGCGAAACAGGCGAAGGCTAACAGGGAGAAGAAGACCTACCGCTCTGAATCTTCCTGCGCGTCGTGCAGACTGGACTGTCCTTCAAGGATTTCTTCCTGCGACGGAGAAGGGGCGGTTTCTGGTGAAAAAACTACAGGAGGGGCCGACTGATGCCTGAAATATTGAAACTTTTCCTTTCGTCCGCAATCGTGGACAACGTTGTTTTCATACAGTACCTTGCGATATGTCCTTTCATAGGAATGACCGGCGAGACCGACAAGGCGACCGGCATGGGAATTGCAACCTCGTTTGTAATAATACTTGCAACGGCGGCAACATGGCCCGTATACAAACTTGTGATGGTTCCCCTTCATCTTGAATTCCTGCAGACATTGATGTTCATACTTGTGATAGCCTCCCTGGTGCAGCTTGTGGAGTTCTTCCTCAAAAAATCCATGCCGTCGCTCTACAGGTCGATGGGCGTATACCTTGCTCTCATAACGACCAACTGCGCCGTGCTTGGCGTTACAATAAACTGCATAAGCAAGGACTTAGGCTACGTGCACAGCATTGTCTACGCCCTTGGTTCGGCGGCGGGCTTTCTTTTGAGCATGATTGTGATGAGCGCCGTAAGAAGCAGGCTCAAGACGGCCAGAGTTCCAAAGGCGTTCGAGGGAACTCCGATACTGTACATCGCGGCGGGACTTTTGAGCCTTGCCTTCCTTGGATTCAAGGGACTCATAGGTTGAGGTTTTTATGAACATAGTTTTCAGCACTGTAATAGTTTCCCTTTCAATAGGATTTTTTCTTGGACTCCTGCTTGGACTTTTTAAAAAGATTTTCGCCGTCAAGGTTGACCCTAAGATTCAGATGGTGCGCGACGCCCTGAGCGGAGCGAACTGCGGCGGCTGTGGATACGCCGGCTGCGACGCATTCGCCGAGGCTGTTGTGGAGGGAAAGGCCCCTTCGTCAGGCTGCGTGGCTGGTGGAGCCGCCTGCGCCGAGGCGATCGCAGGAATTCTTGGCGGAGGTGAAACTGCATCGACTCCAAAAATCGCGTTCCTTGCCTGCAATGGAACAAAATCCGCCGCTCCTGAAAAAGGAAACTACATAGGAATAAAGACGTGCAGGGCGGCGAACCTTGTTTCTTCTGGAACAAAAAAATGCTCCTTCGGGTGCATAGGTTTCGCGGACTGCGTGGAAGAATGTCCATTCGACGCGCTTTACATGGGCGGCGACGGACTTCCTGTTGTTGACGCGGAAAAATGCGTGGGCTGCGGAAAATGCGTAAAGTCCTGCCCAAAGAACCTTTTCCGCCTCATAGAAAGGAATTTTAGGGGAGCGATCGCAAGGTGTTCATGCAGGAGCGAGAACAAGGCCCAGATAAGGAAGGACTGTTCCGCCGGATGCTTCAAATGTGGAATATGCGTTAAAAAATGTCCAGAGGGCGCGATAGCGCTTGTAGACGGCCTTCCTTTGGTTGACGGAGAAAAATGCACTTCCTGTGGAGAGTGCGTGAAAGCCTGTCCCGACGGGGTTCTTGAACTGATGTAGAAATTGGAGGTTTTACTGCCGCTGGTTTTGAAGGCTTTCAAGCATGTTCTTGAAAAGGTCCTTCGCCTTTTCATCGGAAACGGGTGCCTGTGGATTGTGGTACTCAACAAGATTTTCAGGAATTTCGTCCAGGAATCTTGACGGCTCGCAGTCCACGCCGATTCCCTGTTTTCGTCTATTTTGACAACTTGAAATAATCAGTTTTTCCCTGGCTCTTGTGATTGCGACGTAAAAAAGCCTGCGTTCCTCTTCCACGTTTCCTTCATTTTCGTCGAGCGACCTCTGGTGCGGAATCAGACCTTCCTCTGCTCCCGCTATGAAAACAACCGGAAATTCAAGACCCTTCGACGCGTGTATTGTCATCAGGTTCACTTTTCCGCGGTTTCCATCTTCGTCCATGTCGTCGCGGCTCATGAGAGTGATTCTGTTCAGATACTGGAAAAGTCCAGAGCCTGAGTTGTCGGGGTCGTTCTCCCAGTTTTCAATCATTGTCAGAAAATATTCGATGTTCTTCAACTTGAACCTTACAGCCTTTTCGCTCTTTGAAAACTCCGATACAAGGTGGGACTTGTAGTTTATTTCTTCCACCATTTCACGGACTTTTTTTGAAAGCCCCCTTCCGCTTAAAAGTTTCGTCCGCTGTCCTTCAATCAGTTCAACAAATCCTTCAAGGTCTTCATGAAGTTTTACTCCAACAGCGTCCTCTCCCTTCTGGAGCAGGGATTTTATGGCGGTAAAAAGCGGACATTTCAGTTCCTCCGCCTCGTCGTTTATTTTCTGCACGGCGGCGCGTCCTATTCCCCTGCGCGGCGTGTTCAGGATTCTAAGAAGGTTTATGTCGTCGTCGTGGTTTGAAATAACCCTCAAATAGCTTATGATGTCCTTTATTTCCATGCGCTCAAAGAAGGACGTTCCTCCGCTCATGGTGTAGGGGATGTTGTTTTCAAGAAAGGCTTCTTCTATGAACCTTCCCTGCGTGTTCGCCCTCATGAGAACTCCAAAGTCGTCGTATTTGCGTTTTTCCTCTATGCTTATTCCCTGTATGGATTCGGCTATGAAGTCCGCCTCCTCGGTTTCGTTCAGCGGCATGTATATTTCAATCGGCTTTCCGCTTCCTTTTCCGCTCCAGAGTTTTTTGTCCTTGCGGTTTGTGTTGTGCGAGATTACTCCGTTCGCCGCGTCAAGGATGGTTCCTGTTGACCTGTAGTTCTGTTCAAGACGGATTTCCGTTACATCGAAATCTTTTTCAAAGTTCACTATGTTCTGATAGTCCGCACCGCGCCAGCTGTATATCGACTGGTCGTCGTCTCCCACAACGGCGACGTTTTTGTCCGCAAGGAGATGCATGAACTCGTACTGCTGGTGGCTTGTGTCCTGGAATTCGTCGACCATTATGTATTTGTAGCGTTCCCTGTAGCGTTCAAGCACGTCGGGATGTTCCCTGAAAAGTTTTATTGGAAGCACTATGAGGTCGTCGAAGTCCACGGCGTTGTAGAGTTTAAGCCCCTCCTGGTATGACTCGTAAAGCTGCCTGTACATATCGTTTTCAGTCTGCCAGTTTTTACGCCCTGTCTTTATGTCGCTGAAAAGAGTTCCGATTTTATAGAGGTCCATGGCGTCCTGGGAGAAACAAAGTTCCCTTCCACATTCCTTTATGAGGGCGGTTCTGTCGGATTCGTCATATATTGAAAAATTCTCGCGGTAGCCCAGGCGTTCTATGTCCTGGTGAAGGATTCTGACTCCGAAAGCGTGGAATGTCGACACTGTAAGGAGCGGAAGTTTTTTTCCTGTGAGTTCCTTTATCCTGCCTTCCATCTCCTTTGCCGCCTTGTTTGTGAATGTAAGGGCAAGAATCTGGCTTTGTGGAATTCCCCTGTCGAGCATATGGGCGATTCTGAACGTTATGACGCGCGTCTTTCCGCTTCCCGCTCCCGCTATTATGAGGATCGCGCCGTCCGTGGTTGTAACCGCCCTGTACTGCTCTGGATTCAGTTCCCTTTTCAATGTCTGCAAATCTATCGCCATAAGGCGTTAAAATTAACATTCTATTGATTTTTACGCAATATTGGGTAAAATTGTCGAATAGGCTAAACAAGAGTTTTGCAGAATTAAAAACAAAAACCCCAGCCGTTTAACACAACAGGAGTATCCACGCTATGAACCAGTCGGTAACAGCATTTCTTTCAAGGCACAATTTTGTATGCCACTCTGACGTATCCACAATCGCTTTGTCAATACTTGACGACATGAACAGGGGGCTGAGGAAGCAGAAGGCGGATCAGGACATGATTCAAACATACAGCCTTCCGCCGGAGGAGGCCGCAAGGTCCAGGAGCGTTATTGTGATAGATGCAGGCGGAACGAATTTCAGGTCGTGCCTGGTAACGTTCGACGGCGACGGCGAGGCTTCAATATCCGAGATGCAGAAGACCAGGATGCCCGGCGTGGAAAAGGAACTTACAAAGAAGGAATTCTTCGACCAGGTAGCAGAAAACCTTGAGCATCTTAAGGACAGGGCGGATTCCATAGGATTCTGTTTTTCATACCCCATGACGATAACAGAGGACGGAGACGGAATCCTCATAAACTTCTCAAAGGAAGTGAAGGCTCCGGAGGTGGTCGGCTCTGCCATGGGAAAATGCCTTAAGGAGGCGCTTGTGTCTCACGGCTGGAAGGAGCCTAGGAGGGTTACTCTCCTGAACGACACTGTAGCCGCCCTTCTTGCCGGAAAGGCAGCCGCGAAGACCTATCCATATTCGTCGTACATAGGTTTCATACTTGGAACCGGAATGAACGCGGCGTACATACAGCCAAGGATTCCCGACGCGGGCGTAGAAAAACAGATAATTGTGTGCGAGTCGGGAAAGACGAACGCCGTTGTTATGTCGGACTTCGACAGGGCGTTCGACAAAAAATCTGTAAAACCCGGAAACGCGTTCATAGAAAAGCAGTGTTCTGGAGGATATCTTGGTCCTGTGGCGTATGAGATTATAACCACCGCCGCAAGGGAAGGACTTTTTTCCAAGGAATTTTCTTCGCGTCTTCTTGGTCTTGAGGGCATGACGCTGATAGACTTCAACACCTTCCTCATAAATCCTTTTGGAACGGATTCCAGCATAGGAAAACTCGCCCTTGGCTGCGCGACAGACGAGGACTACGGAAATATGTATCAGATTCTTGACGCTCTCCTTGAGCGTTCCGCAAGATGCGCGGCCGCTATACTTACCGCCGCGGTTATACAGGGCGGAGAGGGGCGGAACGCTTCAAGGCCCGTGTGCATACTGTGCAACGGCTCGACGTTCTGGAAGTCTACAAAAATCTACGAAAGGGTGAACGCGTATCTTGAGGAAGCCCTTACAGTACAGAGGGATTTGCACTGGAAGATAATATCCGCCGAAGACGACATAACGCTCGGAACTGCAATCGCCGGGCTTCTTGAAAGGTAGTCCTGCGGAAGGCGTAATATGGATTTTTTAGGACAATCGCTGTAAGATAAAAAAAAGCGAGGTTTCAGGTGAAAAACGCGGGAAAATCAATAGTTCTTATAATGCTGATAGTGGCGATGAGCCTTGGCGGACTTCTCTGGTTCGACTTCCTTGGCGTGATTCAGGTGAAGAAGTTTTTTTCTCCTGTATACAGGCTGATGGGACGAGAGCCGCAGGTTTCAGTTTCCTCAACCTCGTCGCGTCCAATTACGGGCGACCTTGACGCGGAAAGGCTTGAAAAGCAGAGGGAGGCCCTTGAACTTTACAGGGAGGAACTTGACCGCAGGGAAGGAGACATAGCCCAGAAAGAAAAACTTAACGCGCAGATGGCACAGGAACTTGACGCCAGGGAAAAATCGCAGGAAGAACGTGAAAAAACATTCAACCAGAGGGTGAAAAAGTACGATGATAAGAATGTAAACATCGAACAGATTGCCTTGAATTTGAATGGAATGCAGCCTGCCGCGGCTGTAAACATCCTTCTTGCAATGGAAGACCAGGTCGTAATCGACGTTTTGCGAAAGGTTGAAGAACTTGCAAAGCGCGGCGGCACGGCTTCGATGGGTTCATACTGGCTTTCGCTGATGCCCCCTGAAAGGGCGGCGGAAATCCAGAGAAAGAGCCTTTCAAAGCCCGAAGGTTTCTAGCGTAAAAGGCAGTTCGTCCGACAAAAAATGACGGAGGAATTGCCATGCAGGCATTCATAAAACAGCCGATGGACTTTTCGTTCGCGCCCCTTCAGAATGTTTCAAGGGGGGCGGAAGACTTCGCCGCATCGAAAAAAGACGATTCCGTAAAATCAGAAAAAAAATCCTTTGAGCAGCTGGTTTCAGACGCCAAAAAAACTTCCGAAACCGACTCTCCGGACAGGTCTTCCGTGCAGAATCAGGCGGAAGAGGATTCTGGCTCAAAAAAAACATCCGACGTGGATGAAAATGTTCTGCAGGGAAAGTCTGGCGGCATGGATTCTGCTGAAAGGGTGGACGGAAAATCGCGGAAAAATTCCGTTTCGGAAGAAGTCCGTTCAAGAAAAACAACAAAAGACGCCGTAAAAGTGGCTGACGCCCGGAATTCAGAAAAAAAAGTGGCGGAGAATCTTGAAAAGCAATCAGAAAAAACAATTCCAGACCTCAAAAAAAACTGCGAATCTGAAGAAAATCTGAACGTGGCGGTGGACCTTGAGTCCTCGTCCGAAAAATCCGCGGCGCAGAAAAAGACTTTCGCCGAGGAAAACAGTTCAGGTTCAGAAATCTACGCATCCGCGGCGTTTCAGTTTGTGGAAGGCGAAGGCGCTAGAATCCAGAAAAACAGCGCCCTCTCGGACGGAGATGAAAAAATCGTCTCAGAAGGAAAATCCGCGAGGAAGACATTCAGGCTTGACGCGGATGGAAAAATCACTGTCGATGACCAGAGGACTGAAACAAGGGATTCCGCAAAAAAACAGGCGAGGCTTGAGCCCGGCGAGGTGCGTTTTGACGGAAAAAACAGGCTTGAGATGGACATGGAACTTTCCGCACGCGGCGCGGGCGCGAACATCCTTTCATCCGACAGCCAGAGCGCGTCTTCGGTAGATTCCAATTTCAAGGCGATGCTGAACAACCAGATTCAGCAGAACGCTGAAAACCTTGTACGTGCAGGAAACATAGTGCTCAAGGACAACGACGTTGGCGAGATAAAACTCATACTGCATCCAGAATCGCTTGGAAACGTGAAGATTGACCTTCATCTTAAGGACAACAGCATAACCGGAAGAATCATGGTGCAGAGTCAGGAGGCCTTCGAGGCCTTTAAAGAAAGCGCGGAAAGTCTTAAACGGGCGTTCGTGTCGGGCGGATTCGAGTCCGCGTCGTTCGACCTTGCCTTTACAGGACGGGGCGGCGCCAATGATGGTGGAAGCCACGGAAACGAAAGGCGGAACGTGTTCTACATGGAAAGGGCGTATCAGGGAAGGCTTGACGGAGATGTCCTGCAGGACGGAGGTGATTTTTCATCCGAAGTTTACACGAATAATGGTGCGAATTCTGTAAACATAGTCGCCTAAAGTTTCGATACTAAAAAAAGACGGCGGTTTTCTGATTTGAAAAAACAGAAGCCGCATGACAAGGAGTTCTGATTATGGAAAACACTTCATTGAACACGACATTGACATCGGTTGAAAGGTTTGCGGTTGAAAACGAGGTCAACAGCTTCAACAAGGCCAACGCCGTCAATGCAAGGCAGGCAAGCCACGAGTTGGGTAAAGATGATTTTTTAAAGCTTCTGATTACGCAGCTTACAAATCAGGACCCTACAAATCCAATGGAAGACACGCAGTTCATCTCGCAGATGGCGCAGTTCAGTTCGCTTGAGCAGATGACAAACATGAACGAGTCGTTTTCCAGGGTCGCGGGAATGGTTTATTCAAGCCAGGCTGCAAGCACTCTTGGACGCACGGTTGAGATAAACCTTGGCGACACGACCACGCAGGGAACGGTGGAGGCCACCACGTTCGGCGAAAATCCGCAGGTCATGGTGAACGGAATGTACTACAGCCTTGACAAGGTGAGCGCGGTGTACGGCTACTAGGCTCTGGCGTAGAGCCGTAGATATTTTGCATACAGGAAAATCATAAGCAGGGGTAAGATATATGATGAGATCACTTTATTCTGGAGTTTCAGGACTTCAGAACCATCAGACCAGAATGGACGTAATAGGAAACAACATCTCGAACGTCAACACCACGGGCTTCAAGCGTGGACGGGTGAACTTCCAGGACATGATAAGCCAGCAGCTTTCGGGAGCGGCCCGTCCTACTGAAGAACTTGGCGGCGTGAACCCTAAGGACATCGGTCTTGGTATGACAATCGCCACAATCGAACAGGTTTTCACGCAGGGAAACCTCCAGTCAACAGGAGTTTCAACGGACGTGGCGATACAGGGAAACGGATTTTTCATCTTGAAGAACGGAGACGAGTCGTTCTACAGCCGAAACGGCGTGTTTGGACTTGACCGCGACGGCACTCTTGTGAACCCCGCCAACGGAATGAGGGTGCAGGGCTGGATGGCGCGCGACCTTAACGGCGAGCAGATAATTCAGACCGCGGCCACGCCCACAGACCTTGTTGTTCCAGTCGGCTCAAAAGATCCTGCCAAGGAAACCTCGAACGTGCTTTTTGCCTGCAACCTGAACAAGAACACCCCTGAAATCTTGGAAGGCGCGTCGGCAAGCGACGTGGCAAAGGGAACATGGGCGACCGAGCAGAAGATTTACGACAGTTTTGGAAATGAACACCTTCTTACGGTGTCTTTCAGAAGGGTGCAGGGAAATCCAAACGCCTGGGAGGCTACGGTGAATGTTGACGCCGACAACGCCGACTTCACCCAGACAAGAATAGGACTTGGCGCTACGGACGGAATGCAGAACACGTTCATGGTTGAGTTCGACAACCTTGGAGCATTGAGGAGCGTTACGGATTCCTCTGGGGCCTTGAGCCAGAATGAGGGAGAAATCGTTCTTTCTGCATCTTACACTGTTCCTGAGGCAGAGGCTGACGAGGACGGAAACCCTGCGCGGCACAGTTTCAACATAAACCTTGGAACAATCGGAAGTTTCAGGAACACGATAACACAGTCGGCGTCAAAGTCCACAACAAAGGCGTTCAGCCAGGACGGACACGCCCTTGGCTATCTTGACAACTTCAAGATTGATTCAAGCGGAGCGATAACCGGCGTCTATTCAAATGGAACGAACCGCCTTATAGGACAGCTTTCGCTTGCGACGTTTGCCAACGACCGTGGACTTGAAAAGGCAGGCGACAACACATACGTTGAGACCAACAACTCCGGACAGGCGAGCATTGGAGAGTCGGGCGTTGCGGGAAAGGGAAAACTTCTTGCAGGCGCGCTTGAAATGTCGAACGTGGACCTTTCGGAACAGATGACGGACATGATTGTAACGCAGAGGGGCTTCCAGTCCAACGCAAAGACAATCCAGACTGCCGACACTCTGCTTGAAACAGTGCTGAGCCTGAAGCGTTAAACAGACATCACTTTAAGACAGACATAGAATGAAACTGTTGGGAAGCGGACTTGAAATTCCTGGTTTGAATTTCAAGTCCGCTTCCGTTTTTTTAAAAAGTTCCTAAAATCTTACGCCCGCGGTGAGCGCGCCTGAAAATTTGCCGGAAATCGCGTTCCATTGAACGGCGAATGTAGTTTCAAAGACGCCGAGCGTCAGCGAAAATCCGCCGAACAGCTGCGCGCCTGTGTTCCTTAAGTCAAACGGGGTGGAATCACTTCCGCTGGACGAGTCCGAAGCGTCAGGAACGTTCGCTCCGTTCAAGGTGGTAGTGTAGTGCCAGTCGTATGACCTTTCGTTCTGCGTGAAGATCGCCCTTCCGCCTGCAAACGGAGTGAGGAAGGCGAGCCTCTTTGAAACCTGGGCGGTCGCGTAGAACGTGTTCGTGTTGAGCGAGAGCGAAACTCCCGTTGAGAGGCTTCCTGTATTTCCAGGAGAACTTACAGGCTTTTGCGCGTTAAAATGGACGCCCTGCTTCTGGAAAACGTATCCCATTCCGAGCGAAACCTGTGGAAGCAAAAGATTTCCCTGCATGAGCGCGTAGCGAAGTTCCGCTCCAAAACAGGCGTAGTCGATTGAAAAATCAAGACCCGTCATTGAAAATTTGAACGTTCCCTCCCCCGATGCAAGCGCGAAAAGTCCGATGTCGAACGGAAGGAAAAGTCCTCCAAGCCTTGCCTTTGCGCTGAAAGTCGGAATCGGAAGTTTCTGCGGAATCGAAAAATCAAATTCCACCGAGCCTCCAATGTGGTCCATGGAATCCTTTATTTCCTTGAGCATGACGTTTATTCCGTCCGAGATGAACGAAGCGTCAACGAACGTTGCTGAGGCGGAAAGACCTGCCGAAAAGTGCGGCGGAAGAGATGGAAAAATCTTTCCTATATAGGCGTCCGCCGATATTGCCATTGTGGACGTGTTTTCCTCTACAATCGGGGAAAGTTTTTCAAGCATTCCTGAAAACGCAGAGTTCACGCCCGATGTGTTCTTGACGCGTCCCTGTGCGGATAAAAAAAATGATCCAAATGCAAAAAATAAAAAAACGCAGGTGTAAGGCTTGTTCATGGCGACTCCGGGGGATTGGTTTGAAAAACTTCCGCCTGTGCATTGCATTTCCGCGGCGCGGACAAAGACAGGGACGGCACTCAATATTATAACAGCCGTCCGCTTTTTTCAACTTGATTTGCCTTGCAATTATTGAAAAGAAGCCCCTCCCCACACACCACACACACACATTCCGCGCTTTAAATCGAATTCTAAAATTACCCTAAAATTCCACAAAAGAAATTCACATAAGCCCAATAAAAACTTGATTTACCTTTTTTTTTACTATAAACTTTAATAAATTGTTATACAATTTATTAGAAAAAGCAGAGGGGTGTTATTTATGGCAAAAAAAATGCTTTCGCTTTTGCAGGCTGTTCTGTGCCTTGTTCTTTTGTCCTGCGGAGCCAAGAATGAAGGTTCCGGAAGCGTTTCGGTTGACGTGTCGGAACTTTTCAGGACGCTTTCAAACAGGGAGGTTTCCGCAACGGACGGCAGATGGACCTTGGAGGTTGACGTTTCGGGAGATTTTTCCTACAGGACAAAAATTGACGGAAAACTCGCCGACTTCAAGGACAGGGTTGTAACTGTAGCTTCAATTCCGTTTGGCTCAAGGGTTTCTCTTTCGCTCAAGGTTTCAAAAGACGGCGTTTCCTACTATTCGGGACATTCAAAAATCGAAAGTATCCGGTCGGGGCAGAACTATATTGAGGTTTTTATGGAAAGGCTTGAGGGTTCTGCAGGTTTCAATATAGAAGATGCTGACGAAGTTCTTTCCGCGCCTGTAATTGAGATGAAAACTGGCGGAGCGCAATTAGATGAGCCTATTACGGTCAACGCAAATTCCGTTGTAACGCTTTCCGTGTCTGTAAAGAACGCCTATCCTTCCGATACAGAATACTTGTGGTATCTGAACGGACATCAAATCGAAGGCGAAAATGGAAGTTCTCTTGAGATAGACTGCTCAAAAAATCAGTACGTCAACATAAACAACAAGGTGATGGTGATGGTGCGCTATGGAGACATAATGAAAAGCGCCTCCATTGATTTTATGATTTCGATTGAATAGTTCCGCCTGCAGGCGCCTGTCTGCAAGGACACTTAAGTTAGAGGAGAAAAACATGAAAAAACTTAATCTGATTCTGGGACTTCTGGCCCTGATTTTGGCGTCGTGCCGAAATGAACTGCAGGAAAACCTGATTCAAAAATCTATGGAGGCATCCGTTGGAGTAAGCATAGACTTTTACGGCGTTTCCGCAAAAAGAACGATTTCGCCTGCGGGCGCGGGGCTTTCCGGTGTAAAAAACTGGAATCTTAAATTCACATCAAAAGACGGATTTGACCCTATAACAGAAACCATTGATGTTGATGCGCAGCAGCCTGAGATTTCTAAGAGCATTCCACTTCCCACAGGAAGTTATGTTTTGAGCGTGCAGGGAACGACGGAGTCTTTTACAGACGCCGACGCTTTCACGTATGCAGGAAGCACGGAATTTACACTTTTAGAGGGCGAAAAAAAAGATGTAAGAGTTTCCGTGTCTCTTTTAAAGACGGAGAACGGTAAAGGAAGTTTTTCGTACATTCTGAACCTGAACGATGTTCCGGATGAATTTAAAAAAATCACTACGTCGTATTACGGGGGAGATGCATCAGATACTTTGATTGAAAAAATGTCTCTCGAACCAAAGCCTTCACTGACTTTGGAAAGGCTTTCCAATGGTTCAGAAAATAGTCCAATCTCTATTGTGGGAAGTGTAATTTATTCTGATAATCCTGAGACATCACCTCGTATACAGGTCGGGCCAGGTGCGACAATTCCGGGTACAGATATTGAATACACGGCTTACACAACAAAAACAGAAACTCCAACATCCTTTACATTTTCCAAAAACGACATTCCGTCGGGCTTTTACAGGATTTCGCTTTCGGTTGATTTTAAAGACGACACAGATTATAGCGTCAACGTGAACATAGGCGACACGCTTTTGGAGATCGTTGACGAAAAAGTGACGAGCGGAAAAGCGGCGGCCGGAAAAATAAACCTTGCGCCAATATTCTACTGCGACGTTAATAGCAATGATTCGTCTTACAACGGTCTTTCTGGAAAATATCCCGCCTCTTTTGACACGATTCTTGAAAGGGCGGATTCTTACGACGGGGTTTCTGTTGAAGTCCGCTGCAAAGGAAACCCAAATGTAAAACTTTGGAAAGTTCCCTTAAAAAAAGTGAACGTCCACATTGAGAATCAGGGAAAATACACTCATGCGTTCAAGCTTTACAAAGATGTAGATGGCGGCGTAAAAATAGAAATGGCCGCAGGCTCAACTGTAAATCCAAGTCTTGAAGGAAACGACAAGGTAAAAAAAGCCTCAATTGACGGACTTGCAGAAGGTGCGCTTTCTCTTGACGGCGTAGACCTTGCCGTAGATATTTCAGACGGGGGAGCATTTGCCTGCCGCGAAATCATCCTTAAACAAAGTTCCACTGTTCATGTAAAATCGTCCAGTCCAACAATTGCTCAAGGTGAGAGAATTACTGTCAAGGTAGGACAAAACCCTTGGCTTTCTTACACAAGGGAAAAACCGTTTTTTACATTTGAGGACGACGCCAAAGACCCTGGGTATGCTTTTACAGTCAAAGAGGCGGACTCTGATGAAAACTCTGCGGAGATTGCAAAAGCCGTAGGAACAACAGCAAAATCTGGCGACGTTTATAGCGGTTCATTCTTTATGCTGCCTTTCGCAACAGGAACTGTGTCTGTTGGAAGCGCGATTCCGGTCTTCAGCATTAAAGTTGGAGAAATTGAACTTGCAGGCGCGGCGCACACTCAGGACGGTGCGCTTTCTGGTGAAATAAAAGATGTTCCGTATAAAGACTTCGACTACGAGCTTTCATGCAGTTTTACCGGCGATCAGCCTCGAAATCTTACACTGGAATATTTAGTAAACGGAACGCCGCTTGAAAAAGGCTCGGACGGAAAAGTTCTTTTGAACCTTGCAAAATCCAATTTTACAGGCCTTGACGCGGACTCAAATACGCTTGAGTGCATAGCCTTTGACGGAAACGGCGGGTGGAGGTCCGTGGTTGCGCTTTTCAAGCCTGTCGCAGACATTGCCTCTGGAACTCCTTACAACGTTCTATTTACAGGTCAAAAAGCAAAGGGCGTGCTAGGAAATGCTCTTGCCGGAATTGACGAAAGGGAATTGAAAGATTATGCGATAACAACGGACGGAATGCTTTACACGCTCTCGTATGGAAATTCTTGCTATTATGTTGACAAATGGACTTCTGATTACAGGGGTGAACTTTCAGAGCCGGAGTCAATCATGAAAAATCCGCAGTCTAGCACGAACATTGCCGCAAACAAAAATATCGTGCTGGTTTTTTCACCAGTTTCAAGTTCGAGCTCTTATAACTTGACTGCATTTTACAATGGAGAGGAAATCGCTAATGTAACCGGCGACCTGAATCTTAATGACTCTGAAGACACAGTACAGGCCGCATACCTTGACGACGAAAACAGGCTTTTTGTAACGTATGGAAAGTTTAAGACCAATTCCGACAACAATGAAACGAGTGCATCATTGCACTGCGCGTGGGGAACTGTTTCGTATGATGAGAATTCTCACACTCTGACATACACAGGCAATGGAACACTGAAGATAGCCTCATGTGTGTATGATTTATTAACGGGAAACATCAAAGACGACACGGAGAATGCGTTATCTGGCGCTTCCTTTGTAACGGTGGATACAAGACTCTACGACATGCACTCTTTTGGCGATAAACTTTATATGCTTGCAAGCAATCACAAGCCTGGCGTGTGTCCTGATACAACAGATGAAACACCGCTTGAAAAGGCGCGTGGTGTTTCAAACGGTGCGGTCCTTTGCTTTGACATTGGCGGCCCTTCCCTTTCGCTTGACGCTTCGTTCAATGGTGGGGGCTATTTTGGTTACAAGCAGGACGCAAGCGCTTCCAAGCCTGGTAACTTCTTCTATGGACCTTCAAAAATAGTGGCGTTAAAACCAAGGGGCTTTGTGATAGCGGACGAAGGCGGTTATTCAGAAACTTTGCAATCTGGGGATTTTCACGATGTTGACAGGCTTGTAACGGTCGATTTGGAAAACCTTACTTTTACAGTAACGGACAGCAATCCTGGCGACTGCAAGTTTAGGGATAGATATGACCCTAGCGGCTTGTCGTTTGAGCATGATGGTATTAGCCGCTACACTGCATATTTTAGTTCTTACTAGCCAGTAATTCAGAGGGGCTTTCTTTGTTGCAAGGTTTAAAAACTTCCAGGAAAGCCCCTTTTTTTGCGCGCCGCGTTCCTTCTTCCGTTTGACCTGCAATAAAAAAATATTCTTTTTGAGTTATCAATTCAAATGGTTTATAATGTTTCGTATGAATTGGCTACTAATTTCTTCAGACTGCGGCAAAAAAGACCTTGTAAAAGAATCCCTTAAAGAACTTTTTCCAGAATCAAAGATACGCGAATCGGGCTCTGATTTTTCAAGCCTCAAGGCCGTCTTTGGCGTCCTGGACGAGGTTTCCTCCTGTATTTTTCTTGGCGACAAAATCGAAGGCGGAGCGGCCCTTGTGCTGGGCTATCTATGCGGAAAGGGAATTTCTGTAATAACGGACGCGGACGTTCCCCAGGAGGCGCTTGGCTGTTTTGAAAGCCTTTCCCGCGAGGACGGCGTAAAGTCGATATGTTCGGGACTCCGTAAAAACCGTAAAAAAATCGAGGCGGAGGTAAGGAAGCGCAGGGCGTACGACTATCTTTTTTCGCACGGAATTCCTTTCAGCCCGGACCATTTTTCAAAATACATAGAGAACGGAAAGATAGACATCTGCGAATGTTATCTTACGGCGGGAATGGACGTGAACTCGCGCGACAGGGATGGAACTCCAATGCTGAACCTTGCCGTAAGAAACGACAGGACGGCCGCTGTCGAGTGGCTTTTAAAAAATGGAGCGGACGTGAACGTTGTCAGCGAGGACCGTGGATATTCTCCGCTCATGGACGCGGTGTGGCGCGGCAACAAGGAAATCGCTAAAATGCTTCTTGAAAAAAAACCGGACGTGAACGTAATAAGCAAGGAAGGGCAGTCTATGATTGTTCTTGCGGTTGGAGCTGACAACTACGAGCTCTGCAAACTTCTCTGCGAGAACGGTGCTGACGTCGACATTCCAGACCAGATGGGAATGTCAGCGTACGGATACGCAGGTCTTTTTAAAAAAGAGAAGATTATGGCGATTCTTGAAAAATACCACAAAGAGGGTTAAACTCTCTACCTATGCAGAAAAACGATAGGACTGTAAAAGTTGCCTTTGCCGGCGGCGGAACGGGCGGCCACATCTATCCCGGACTTGCCGTGGCGGATTCACTAAGGCGTTTGTGCCTGGAAAACGGACTGGACTTGGAAATCCACTGGATTGGAAATTCTTCGGGAATGGACAGGAACATAGTCCAGAAGAATGTCGACGCGGAAGGAAGGGCAAGCGCGGATTTTTTTTATGGAATTCCGTCTGGAAAACTCAGGCGTTATTTTTCTTTAAGGAATTTTTTTGACATTTTCAAGATTTTCGCAGGTTTTGTGTGTTCTTTTTTCATTCTTGCAAGGACAAGACCCGCAGTTCTTTTTTCAAAGGGCGGTTTTGTCAGCGTTCCTCCATGCATTGCCTCAAGGCTTCTGCGTATTCCTGTTTTCACGCACGAGTGCGACTTTACTCCGGGGCTTGCGACACGGATAAATTCCCGTTTTGCAAAAAAGGTGCTTCTTTCATACAGGGAAACCGGCGACTTTCTTCCAAAAAAGATTTCAGAAAGGGCGCTTGTTACAGGAAATCCAGTCCGCCCCGTGTTTTATTCCGCAGACCCTGCACGCGGCTTTGAATTCTTAAAAATCGCCGATTTAAAAAATACAGGCGGAAAGCCTGTCCTTCTTGTCCTTGGCGGAAGTTCAGGCGCAAGGCAGATAAACGACCTTGTTGAGGAAAATCTTGCGTGGCTTTGCGAAAGGTTCATAGTGGTGCACCAGACTGGAAGCGGCGTAAAAACTTCCGAAACTGATTTTTCATGCAGTTACAGGCCGTATCAGTTCATATATTCGCAGATGCCGGACGTGGTTTCGGCGGCGGACCTTGTGCTTTCACGTTCCGGCGCGAACTCGATATGGGAATGTGCCGTCCTTTCAAAGCCAATGGTTCTTGTTCCACTTTGCGGAAGCGGAACAAGGGGCGACCAGGAGGACAACGCGGAATTTTTCAGGAAGGCGGGGGCGGCTCTTGTGCTTTCTGGAGAGGATGCGAATTCCAAAAACCTAAGGGCGGCGCTCGAAAAGATGCTTGACGCGGATGAACGCAGGAAATTTTCGCTTTCCTCCGCCGCGCTATGCACGTCTTTTCGTCCTGCTGAAAAAATCGCCGGAATCCTGTATGATGAGATGAAAGTTTGAGGAGTTGTATGGCTTTTTCTGTTGTTGACGTTGTATTTCTTGTGATGGTGGTGTTTTTCATGGTTCTTGGAGCGATAAAGGGCTTTGTCGGTGAACTTTTTGGAAAACTCTCGTTCGTGCTTGGAATTCTGTTCGCCGTTCTCCTTAACGGATGGGTGAACTCCATTTTTTCCCAGAAGATTGAAAATCCGTACGCCTCAAAAATCGCGGCGTTCTTCGTGGTTTTTGTGGTTGTTTTTCTGGCGTTGAAGATTACGCAGGTGCTTCTGCAGAGGCTTTTTACGGGAACGGTGCTTGGCGGACTTGACAGGGCGCTCGGATTTTTTCTTGGAATACTTGAAGGTCTTGTGATAGTTTCGTTTGCAATCTACCTGATGTGGATTCAGCCGTGGTTTGATTTTTCTGCGGTGCTTGAGGAAAGTGTCTTTTACAGGATGCTTTCAGGTCTTATCCGCGGCGCGGTTTCCTCCATCGCGGGGCTTTCCGCAGATAATGTCGGGTGCTAGGCGATGTACGAAAACCTTCTTCATCAGAAAGCGGCTTTGCAGTTGAAGTCGGACATAAAAAACTCCCTCCTTCCGGGCGCGCTTCTTTTTTCAGGTCCTGAACGTTCAGGAAAACTCACCTGCGCCCTGGAGACTGCAAGAATCCTTTCCTGCACAAAAAGTCCGCGCGCGGTATGGGACTGCCAGTGTCCGTCCTGCGTAAAAAACAGGGCGATGACTTCAGGAAACCTTCTTCTTGCAGGTCCAAGGGATTCCGTTCCAGAGATAAGGGCCTGTGCCGAGACGTTTTTAAAGGCGCACGGCCAGAACGCGCCATACAGGGATGCGACCCGCTATCTTTTTTCGCGCGGAGTGAGAAAACTTACGCTCAGGTTCAACCAGGTGCTTTGGGACGGCGACGACAAGATTGGAAAGATTGCGTCCATAACCTCCGCCATTGAAGAGGAACTTGAGGCGGTGGATTTTCCCCGCACGCTCTCGGATTTTTCATCGCTTGAAAAGACTGTAAAGAACCTCATAGAACTTTCGGCGGAACTTGAGGGAAAGTTCCTTTACGATTCCATTCCTGTAAACCACATAAGGAACGTGTCTTCGTGGGCGAGGATGAAGAGCGTGGAAGGAAAAAATACAGTAATAATTGAAAATGCCGACAGGATGCTTGAGAGCGTCAGAAACGCCCTCCTTAAAATTCTTGAAGAGCCGCCGGAGGGAACTGTGTTCATACTTACAAGCGCAAGAAAGTCCGCCGTAATGCCGACCATTCTTTCGCGGGTGCGCGACTACAGTTTTTCCGAACGGAGCATTTTGCAGCAGCGGGAGGTCATACAGAAAGTCTACCACGCTGAAGATTTTTCAGGCGGAGTGGAAGAATTCCTTCAGCGTTATCTTCCGTTGAGTCCGTCTGAACTTAAGGAGAAGGCGTTCCTGTTTGCAAGGGAGATTTCCTTGCTTAAAGTGCCCGACGTTTCCTCCATCATAAAGGAATGTGCCTTGTTCGAGCCAAGGTCGATGCTAAAAATATTTCTTTCGGAAATAAATTCCGCCCTCCGAAAACTCATGTATTCTGCGCAGGGCGTTGACGTCCTTGAACAGGTGAAGAAGGCGGTGCTTGAATCATACACGAACGTTTCGGTGTACAACCAGGGCGTTCAGGCTTCCCTTGAAAATCTTGTGAGGGAGATGTCAAGAATAAACAGGATGAACGGAAACATATTGAAATGCGCGATTATGTAAAGAGGGTCTCCCAGATGCTCCCAAAACTGTCCGAGGAGCAGATAAAACAGGTTCTAAAATCAATAACATCTGAAAACGAAATGCTTGATTCCGTCCTGGATTCGCTTTCAACAGGACTCATGGTTGTAGACACGGACTGGCACATTCTGAAGGTGAACAAGATTGCAGAAAGATACATGGCGCTTCCTTCAGGCTCGGACGATGCAAAGGACGCCAGGGTGTTCGACATTCTGAACGAGGATGAGATTTCGGAATTCTTGAAAAAATGCGCCAGGGATGACAAGACCAACGTTTCCGAGGAATTTTCAACTACAAATTCAAACGGTACGGTGCGTTTCATAACTGTTTCGATTTTTTCCTGGATATATTCAGGCGAGATGCGTGGGCGCATACTAAAATTCTACGACATAACGGAAAAAAGAAGCCAGGAAGTGCTTCTCCGCAGGATGGAGAACATGGCGGGTCTTACAAACCTTGCCGCGGGAATGGCGCACGAGATAAAAAATCCGCTTGGGGCGATTGGAATCCACATACAGTTGATACAGAGGGCGGTGAAGAAAAAACGCGGCGGCGACGGACTCCTTCCGGAAAAAAAATTCCTTGAAGACCACCTTGATGTTGTGAACGAAGAGATTGAAAACCTGAACAAACTTGTCATGGATTTTCTTTTTGCCGTCCGTCCCATAAACGCAAACCTGTCACTTTCAAATCCGTCAAAATTGATAGAAAACATAGTGAGCTTTTTCGCACCTGAGTTCAACAAGTCGCTTGTTGGTTTTTCATTCAGGGAGGAAAAGCCTTCTCCGCGCCTGATGATTGACGAAAAACTCTTCCGGGAAATGCTTGTAAACCTTGTGCAGAACAGTTTCGCCGCGATAAAGGAGCGTTACGAAGCCTGCGCAAATTCAGGCGGTTCAGGAAGCGAGGCAGACTGTGTTGGAAAAATAGCGGTTCTTTCTACTGTAAAGAACGACAAGTACGTGCTGCAGATATGCGACAATGGAATTGGAATGACGGAAAAAACGCAGTCGCACATATTCGAGCCGTACTACACCACAAAGGCGAACGGAACCGGGCTTGGAATGACGATGGCGTATAAAATCATAAAGGAATTTTCAGGAGACATACACGTTGAGTCTGAACTGAACCGTGGAACCCGCTTTACGATTGTAATTCCTGTTCCGCAGACCGACAAAAAACTTATCGCCGACACTGGAGGTGCAAAACCATGAAATTTACGATACTTGTAATAGACGACGAGGAGAACATAAGGAACGGACTTGCAACGAACTTCGAGATGGAGGACTACAAGGTCAAGACGGCGTCTTCTGGAAAGGAGGGGCTTTCCCTTGTTTCAAAGGGAGACATAGATCTTGTTGTTACAGACCTCAGGATGGACGGAATGAGCGGTGAGGAGGTTCTCCGCCGTGTTGCAACCGAGACCCCGGGAATTCCTGTTATTGTGCTTACAGGACACGGAAGCATAGACGCAGCCGTTGACGCGATGAAGAACGGGGCCTACGATTTCCTTACAAAGCCCCTGAACCTCGACCAGTTGAACGTGATTGTAAAGCGCGCCCTTGAAACGCGTGAACTTTCGCTTCAGCACACCATGTTGAAGAAGGAACTCGACGATGTCGCCTCGTTCGACAGGATGATAGGAAACAGCGCGGAAATGAGGCGAATGCTTGAACTTGTAAAAAAGGCGGCTCCGTCAAGGGCGAGCGTTCTTGTTACGGGCGAAAGCGGTGTTGGAAAGGAACTTGTCGCGGACGCGCTGCACGGCCTTTCTTCAAGACGTGAAAGGTCTTTCATAAAGGTGCACTGCGCCGCGTTGAGCGACACCCTGCTTGAAAGTGAACTTTTCGGACACGAGAAGGGCGCGTTCACCGGTGCGGATTCAATGAAGAAGGGGCGCTTTGAACTTGCGCACGGCGGCACGATTTTTCTTGATGAAATCGGCGAGATAAACCAGACCACGCAGATAAAACTTCTAAGGGTGCTGCAGGAACGCAGGTTCGAGCGTGTTGGCGGAGAAGAAACCATAGAGGTTGACGTCAGGGTGGTCGCGGCTACAAACAGAAACCTGGAGGAGGAGGTGAGGGCTGGAAGATTCCGCGAAGACCTCTACTACAGGCTGAACGTTGTGCACATCCACGTGCCGCCGCTTAGGGAAAGAAAGGACGACATTCCGCTTCTGATGGACGCGTTCCTTAAAAGGTTCGCGGATGAGAACGGAAAGTCCATAACAGGCTTTGACGGCAGGGCAAGACAGGCGCTTTTCCGTTACGGCTGGCCTGGAAACATTCGTGAACTCCAGAACTGTGTGGAAAGCGCGGTCGTGATGTGTTCCGGCACTGAAATAAGCCTGGAAGACCTTCCGCCTTCTGTCAGTGAATTTTCAGGGGCGGGAAGCATATCGATTCCGCTTGGATTGAGCCTTGGCGAGGCTGAAAAAATAATAATCCGCGAGAACCTTGCGAACAACAGGGGAAACAAGACCAAGACCGCCGAAATTCTTGGAATAGAGCGAAAGACCCTCTCCAAGAAAATCGACGCGCAGGTCATATGACCGTTCCGTCTGGAATGACCGCGCCCTTTCGTATGACGATTATTCCGTCGGCGCAGAAGAAGTTTTCGTGGTCGCCGTTTTCGTATTTGTTTCCGTCGACGTTTATCCTTACGTTGTTTCCTATGTGGGCGTTCTTGTCTATTATCGTCCTTGAAATCTTGCAGTTCTTTCCGATTCCAAGGTTTGGCTGCTTCTGTTCCCTGTTGCTCTCCCTGTCAACCTCGTTTTCGTAAAAGTCCGCCCCCATCATGACGATTCCGTCAAGTTCGCAGCCGCTTTCAATCACGGAGCGAAGTCCTATTATGGACTTTTTAATCCGGCAGTCCGTTATGACGCAGCCGTCCGAGGCCAGTACCGCCTCCATCTGGGCGGAGTTTATCTTTGACGGAGGAAGGTTTCTTGCGTGGGTGTATACAGGATCGTCCTCGTCGTAAAAATTGAAGTCGGGCCTTATCTGGGTGAGCGCGATGTTTGCCTCGTAGAAAGTTTTTACAGTTCCTATGTCCTCCCAGTATCCGTCGAAAATGTAGGCGAAAATCTTTTTTTCCTTTATAGTTTCGGGAATGACTTCCTTTCCAAAGTCCGTGTATTCGTTGTCAAGCATTTCCTCAAGGGCCTTGGCGTTGAATATGTATATTCCCATTGACGCAAGGTATTCCTTTCCCGCGGGAAGTCCGTTCCTCTGGCTTTCAGGAATTTTCAGGTGGTCTATGTTTTCCTCCGGCGCCGGCTTTTCGACAAAACTTTTTATGAAGCTCTTGGAATCTATCTTCATTATTCCAAAACCGCTTGCATCCTCCCTGTTCACCGCCGTGGTCGCGATTGAGACTTCCGCTCCGCTTTTCAGGTGCGATTCAAAGAATGCCCTCAGGTCCATCTTGTACAGCTGGTCGCCCGAAAGTATTATGTAGTGCGTTGGATTCTGCGCCTCGAAATGTCCGAAGCTCTTCCTTACGCTGTCGGCAGTTCCCTCGTACCAGCCGGAATGTTCAAGGGTCTGCTCCGCGGCTAGAATCTCTACGAATCCCTTTGAGAACCTGTCGAAGTTGTAGGAATTCGTTATGTGCAGGTGCAGGGAAGTGGAGTTGAACTGGGTGAGAAGGTAGATTTTCTTGAATCCTGAATTTATGCAGTTTGATATTGGGATGTCCACTATGCGGTATTTTCCACCAAATGAAACGGCGGGTTTTGCCCGTTCCTTTGTAAGAGGATAAAGCCTTGTTCCCTTTCCTCCGCCTAAAATCAATGCGACAACTCGCGTCTTGTTCTTTTCCATGTTCATTGAACCATCATACGACACAGCGGAGGAAAACGCAAAAACTTTTTTTTGAAAAATATAAAAATATTGTCAAAACTAAAAATCTCGCCAATTTCCTAAACAAATTTTCCAGGATTCCGAAAATAATAGCAAGAAATCAATTGGGTGGGCTCAATTTTATTTTTGAGAAGGAGATTTGCAAGATGATAAGAGGCTGGTACACAGGGGCTTCGGGAATGAACGCCCAGCAGAACAGGCTTGACGCCATTTCAAACAACCTCGCGAACGTCGACACGGCGGGCTACAAGAAGGACATAAGCGTTTCAAAGTCCTTTCCTGAACTGCTTCTTCGCAGGATGAACCTTGACGGCGTTTACGAAACTCCGTTTGGAAGCGCGGACGCGGCGCCTGTGATAGGAAAACTTGGCCTTGGCGTTGAGACGAACGAAAATTTCACGGACTTTTCGCAGGGTTCTTTCAGGGGGACGAGCCAGAACACAGACGTGGCGTTTGGCGGAAAAGGATTTTTTGCGGTGCAGACTCCAGCGGGAGAGCGGTACACGAGGGATGGAAATTTCCTTGTTGGAAAGGAAGGAATCCTTGAAACAAAGGAAGGCTTTCCGGTTCTTGGAGAGAACGGCTACATAAGGGTCTCCGACGACAAATTCACCGTGAACGAGGACGGAATGATATATTCCGCGGAAGACGGAGAACTCATAGACCGCTTCAAGGTCCTGCGTTTTGAAAACGAACGATACATGAAAAAAATGGGCGGAAACCTGTATTCCTCCAACGACATAACCGGACCTGGGCACATAGCGGAGGGATTTGAACGTCCACGCTTCCTTCAGGGCTACCTTGAAACGTCCAACGTGAACGTCGTGAACGAAATGGTCCAGATGATAGAAGTGAACAGGGCGTACGAGGCCAACCAGAAGACAATCTCAAGCGAGGATTCTATGATGGGAACGCTCTGGAGCCGTGTAGCGATGTATTCCGGCAGATAGTCCTGACAGTGCAGATTTTTTTGAATTTTAAGGAGATTTTATGGTAAGAAGTTTATGGACCGCAGCCACCGGAATGAACGGACAGCAGGCTCAGATAGACGCTATTTCAAACAACCTTTCAAACGTAAATACGACCGGCTTCAAGCAGCAGCGTGTTGAATTCGAGGACCTCATATACCAGACTCTGAAACTTGCAGGAACTCCCGCTACGGAAGACACTGTTACGCCCGTGGGAATACAGCAGGGAAGCGGTGTAAAACTTGCCGCCACGCAGAGGATAATGAGCCAGGGCTCCCTGCAGAACACTGGAGTTGATACCGACGTTGCTATTGTTGGCGAGGGATTTTTCCGCGTGCAGAAATACGACGGAAGTTACGCCTACACGCGTGACGGAAGTTTCAAGGTGGACTCCAACGGACAGGTTGTAACGTCAAACGGAAACAGGGTCCTCCCTGAGATAATCCTTCCTGAGGGCTACGACGTTTCCACGATGAACATAACGCAGACCGGACGGGTTTCTGTCAAGGTTAACGGCGGAAACGAGCCTGTTGAGGTAGGGCAGATTGAACTTTTCAGGTTTCCGAACGCCGTTGGACTTTCCGCGGACGGCGACAATATGTTCGTGCAGACGAACGCGTCCGGCGAGGCGTATGGAGGCCGTCCAGGCTACGACGGATTCGGCGACACAAGGCACAAGTTCCTTGAAATGTCGAACGTTTCCGTTGTGAACGAGATGACGCAGATGATAGTGGCGCAGAGGGCGTACGAGTTCAACTCAAAGGCCATACAGACAAGCGACAATATGCTTTCAACCGCAGTGAACCTCAAACGATGATTTTGAACGCGTCCCGAAAAATGGGACGCGTTTTTTATAAACTAATTTTTTTATGAATCCGATAATAAGGACATGGGTATGAACATAGGAACTGTAAATTCAGCCTCCGCGCTTGCAAAGGGAAGCGGAGCGATTCAGGGCGCGAAGATTAACGGCGAAAAGTCGAAATTCGATTCTCTTGTAAAGGAAATGCAGGCTTCGTCCAGGAACGGCTCTCTTTCATCCGTGGAAGTTTCTTCGGACGGAAGGCTGGACGGAGAATACACGTCTGGCTTTGGCGGAACTTTCCTGAACGAAGCGGACAGGCATTCTCTTCCAAGGGGAGCGGCCGCAAACCAGGCAAACGCCCATTCTCCTGAAAGAAAAATCGACAGGACGTCCAAACTGTATGAAAAGTCGCTTGAACTTGAAAGTTATTTTGTAAAACAGATGCTTGGCGCCATGCGTAAAACAGTCTCAAAGTCCGCCCTTGGCTCGAACGATTTTGCGGGCGAAATGTACGAGGACATGCTTTTTGAGGAATACGCCGTGAACATGACCAAGAACGCGGGCTTCGGTCTTGCAGACCAGATTTACCTGAGCCTTGCGTGATGGTGGACCTTATGATTCGTATATGTCTTGAGGAAAACAGGGCGGCCGCCTATGACGGCGAAAAAACGGTTGGCGAATGTTGTTTTGTCAGGGAAGGAAGCGCATGGATTTTGAATCATACGCAGGTGGATTCTGAATACGGCGGTCTTGGAATTGCAAGAAGCCTTTTGAAGGAAGTGGTCAGAGCCGCGGCGGAAGAAAATGTAAAGATACGTCCTGCATGCTCGTTCGTCGCGCGGGAATTTGAGAAGAATCCAGAAGAATACAGGTCCGTCATGATATGACCTTGCGCCGCCCTCTTTAATAATCGCGTCCTTTTACTGTGGCAAAGCCGCCTGAGATTGAAAAATAAAATCCAAATGTATAGAATGTCTGCATGGAAAATCCGTCTTTGCCCGAAAATCTTAAGGGCGTTCACATTCATTTTGTTGGAATAAAGGGCACTGGAATGGCGGCCCTTGTAGAGATACTGCATCACAGGGGGGCTGTCGTTACAGGAAGCGATGTTTCCGAGCGTTTTTACACTGATGAAATCATAGAACGTCTTGGAATAAGCGCCCTTCCGTTCAGCGAGAAGAACATCTCTGAAAAAATACAGTTTGTGGTGTATTCATCGGCGTACAGACCTGAAAAAAATCCAGACCTCGCTGAGGCAAAAAGACGTTCTATCCCATGCCTTCTTTACACCGAGGCGCTTGGCTCGTATTCTTCAAGGGCATATTCCTGCGGGATATGCGGAGTGCATGGAAAAACTTCCACCACCGGAATTTGCGGAACTGTATTGAAGGAACTTCCGCTTGCATCGCAGGTTCTTGCCGGAAGCATAATAAACTCTTTCGGGAACAGATGCACGTACACAAGCCCGATGGTTTCAGAAAAAAAAGATTCACGGAACATTTTTGTGGCTGAAACCTGCGAGTACCAGAGGCACTTCATGTCCTTCTGTCCGAATAAAATCGTCCTTACAAGCGTAGAGCCTGACCATCAGGACTATTATCCGACATACGCCGACATAAGGGATGCTTTCGTTGACTACATCATGAAGCTTCCTGTTGGAGAGGGAACTTTGATATACTGCGCGGACGATCCGGGGGCGGTGGAAACTGCAAAAATCGCAGCCAAAAAAAGACCGGACATAAAACTTGTTCCATACGGAACCGCCGCGGACGGGGATTACAGGCTTGCATTCGGCCGCGTGGAGGATGAAAAAAACGCTTTCGGCATTTCGCTTTTTGACGATGCTCGCGCCTGTTTTTCCGCGGAGGAAGATGAAACCTCGCCGCAGTTTTATCTTTCAGTTCCAGGTGAACACGAGGTCCGCGACGCTGTGGCTGCCGTGGCCCTCTGTTCTGAACTTCTGCGCGATTCTGGAAGAAATCCGCTGGATTTTTACGGAGAGATAAAAAAGGGGCTTTCAAATTTCCGCGGTGGAAAAAGACGCAGCGAAATTGTCGGACGGGCAAGGCTCGGCTCGGCGGACGTTGTGTTCATTGACGACTACGCGCACCATCCGACCGCGATAAGGACAACGCTGGAAGGTTTCAGAAAATTCTACAGCGGAAGAAAGATTGTTGTTGATTTTATGAGCCACACGTATTCAAGGACGGAGGCGCTGCTTTCCGAGTTCGCCTCATCATTTTCCGCGGCGGATACTGTGGTCCTCCACAAGATTTACAGTTCAGCGAGGGAAAACCCCTCCGACTTTACAATCACAGGGCGGACGCTCTTTGACGAGGTTCTGAAACATAAAAGCGACGTCCACTATTACGAGGAAATTCTTGACGCAAAGGAATTCCTGCTTTCTGAACTTGCTCGGCCTCTTCCCGATGGCGGGGGCTATCTTTTCGTCACGATGGGGGCGGGCGACAACTGGAAAATCGGAGTTGAAATTCTTGAGGAACTTAAAAAATTGGGAGGCTCATTATGACTTCAATGACAGGCTACGCCTATTCTGAAAAATCCTTCGACGGCGCGGTTGTTTCCGTTGAAATAAAATCGGTCAATTCAAGGTTTCTTGACGTTTTTGTAAACCTTCCGCCGTTCCTGAATCCGCTTGAAAGCGCCCTTAGGTCAAAAATCACGGAAAAACTTGTACGCGGAAAGGTTGACGTGAATGTCCGTGTGAAGGAACTTGAGTCGGATTCAGAGGTTGTCGCGGACTCCAACGCCGCGCTTTCATATCTTGACGCCATAAAAAAGGTCGCCTCCGCCTGCGGATACGCGGACGGCCAGATTCCGCTCTCTCTTGTAATTTCTCAGAACGGAGTGCTGAACCTGAGCCGAAACTACGACGTTGAAAAATACAGGCTTTTGATAGAGCCGGTTTTCATGGAAAGCCTTGAAAAATTCATCGAGGACAGAAAGAGGGAGGGTGAAAACCTCAGGAAGGACCTTGAGGAAAAACTTTCAGTTCTTGTCGCCTGCGCGGACTTTTTCTGCGAGTGGCAGCCCAGGATGGATGAACTTTTCAGGGATTTGGTCAAGGCGAAATTTACAGAACTGCTTGGTTCTTCCGTGGATGAAAACCGCGTGATGACGGAAGTCGCCGCGATGATTGTAAAGTACACGATCAACGAGGAGGTTGTGAGGCTTAAAAGTCATCTTGCCGCAATGAAAACTGAAATCTCGGAAAATCCGGCTCCAGGAAAACGCCTTGACTTCATCTGCCAGGAGATGAACAGGGAGATAAATACAATAGGAAGCAAGAACCAGTTTTCCGAGGTTGGCGCGATGGTCATAAACGCCAAGGACGCGTTGGAAAACATAAGGGAACAAAGCAAGAATGTGGAGTAAGATTAAAATCGAAGAACCGTTAAAAAACAATCCGAAAGGATTGTTTTAGGTTCAACGAGAAGACATCTTGGGACACGCCCGGAGAGGCGTGTCAAAAAATCGAAGAACCGTTAAAAAACAATCCGAAAGGATTGTTTTAGGTTCAACGAGAAAACATCTTGGGACACGCCCGGCTTGAAGGGAAAAAACATACTGGAGAAAAAATGAAACTTAACAGGGAAATCAGAATAGCGATAAGCGGAAAATCGGGCTGCGGAAACACCACCGTAAGCACTCTTTTGAGCCAGAAGCTTGGAATAAAACTCATAAACTACACTTTCAGGCAGCTGGCGGAGGAAAAATCCCTCACGCTGTCGCAGGTCATAGAAAACGCAAGGACTGACGACTTTTACGACAGGTACGTTGACAGCCACCAGGTGGAACTTGCAAGAAAGGAATCCTGCGTGCTTGGAAGCAGGCTTGCCGTATGGCTTCTTGATGACGCAGACCTTAAGGTCTATCTTTACGCCGACGACCAGGTCCGCGCTGAAAGAATATTGAACAGGGAGGGCGGCGACATAGAGGAGATAAAATCCTTCACCTCAATGAGGGATTCCGAGGATTCAAGGCGGTACAAAAAACTTTACGGAATCGACAACGGAAACTACACGTTCTGCGACCTGGTAGTGGATACAAGTGATTTGAATCCTGAACAGATAGCCGACATGATAATACTGGAACTTGAAAAAAAAGGACTGGTTGAACGATAGGCGAGGCGAAAAAAAACACAGGGTTTACACGCCCTGTGTTTTTTTTCGCATTTAAAACATCAAGAATCAGTACTTGCTGTCCGCAAAACCAATCCAGCCTTCTTTTTCTACAAGGGCCTTTTCAAAGTCGTCGAGTTTGAACGGATAGCTTTTTGAAAGGCTTCCCGCTATGATTTTCACCTTGGCGGTTCCGTCGTCGTTGAACACGATTTTTGCCTCCGCGTCCTTGTCGGCGAATGTCCTGAACATATCGTCTATCGACTTTCGGTCCATTTCAACGGCGAGCATTCCGCAGTTGTACATGTTCTGCCTGAAAATCCTTGCGAAGTTCACGGCGACCACAACGTATATTCCGTTTACTTCAAGAGCCCACGGCGCGTGCTCCCTGGACGAACCGCATCCGAAGTTTTCACGGGTGATGACCACTTTTTTTCCTGCCACGTCAGTTTTTGGATTAAAGCCTTCAAGTTTCAGATCCTCAAGAAGATATGGCTTTAACGCCTGCTTTGAAATTTCCGTCAGATATTTCGCTGGAATTATTTCGTCTGTGTTTATGTCAG
>JBHAFG010000045.1:0-11686 GCA_041855945.1 Treponema sp.
CGCTCCACGGGCCTCCGCGGGATTGAACCTTGTATTCTTTGACGGCTGGCTTGAAGTTTTTGTGCAGCAGGCGGTGCAGCCATGCGCAAGGTTTCATTCCACGGGTGGAATTGATTTTCCGCTGGAATTTCCCATTGGAATTGGATTTAGAATCTGGGACTAGGAATTTAAAAATTCAACGGAGGACATTCCGCTTCCAGGCGAACGCTCAAGAATTTTTGCAAGGTATGGAAGGACGGCTCCACATTCCTCCTTCAGCCCCCAGCATGGATTTACAACCAACATTCCGCTTCCGTAAAGCCTGGGGCTTCCGCCTTTCTCAAGACTTTTCAAATCCTTTTCAACGTGGGAGTCCGACCGGTCCACGCACAGAAGTGCGTCAAGGACTTCGGTGTGGAAGTCATGCGCCTTTACGCCGGAAAGAATCCTCTGCTTCATTCCATCAATCAAATCCGCCTTGTTCCTCAAAAGCGGATACCAAAGCAAAATCACCGCCCCGCGCCATTTTCTGTGGACGCCAAGAAGCCTTTCGGACGCCTCGCTAAAATCCGAAGCCTCCTCGTAACTTGGATCGCACAGCACAGCCCCCCTCTTCAATTGCGGCGGAACGTTAGCCTCGATGTATTTCCAGCCAGACTCGTTTTTCAAAACGGGAACGGAACTTGTTTTTTTTGCAATGGCGGAAACATTTGATGAAAGATGTTCAAATTCCTTTCCGTGAAGTTCTGTAAGATGTATTTTTGAGCCCTGAAACGCGTTCATAACCTCAATGACGGGGCTTCCAGGATAAAAGCCTTCATTCAGGCATGACTTTACAAGGTCGATGTATGGAAGAATGCCTTCAGGAACATCAGATGAGTTTTTTTCCGCGTCCTCGACAAGCCTTAAAATTCCCTCGGAAGCCTCGCCCGTCTTAAGAGACTCCTCGGAGGAAAGGCTGTAAAGTCCGCGTCCAGAATGAGTGTCAAAGAAGGAGTACGGTTTTTCCTTTCTGTTCAGATATTTCAGAGTGTACAGCAGTACAAAATGCTTCAATATGTCGGCGTGGTTTCCCGCGTGGAACTGGTGCAGGTATGAAAGCATTATTTCAGCCCTTCTATTTCTGAAAGCCACACTTCCGCGGACGCGTCGCTAGGCATACGCCAGTCTCCGCGTGCAGAAAGCCCCACGCATCCAACCTTCTGTCCGTCTGGGGCGCAGTTCCGCTTGAACTGCTGGCTGAAAAACCTTCTGTAGAAGTTCTTGAGCCAGCGGAGTTTTTCAGAATGTCCGTACGGCAGGGAACTTTCATCCGCCAGGAAAAGTATCTTTGAGGGCGAAAAGCCGAATCGGACCATGTGGTACAGGTAGAAATCGTGAAGTTCGTATGGACCTACAAGTTCCTCTGTTTTCTGGGAAATTTTCCCGTCAGATGAAGGAAGGAGTTCAGGGCTTACAGGAGTGTCCAGGATGTCGAAAAGAACACCGGAAATTCCGTCCGCTCCGGAACAATCAGTCTTACGCAAGTTTTCCGCATACCATTTTACAATGTGGCGTATCAAGGTCTTTGGAACGGATGCGTTCACCCCGTACATGCTCATCTGGTCGCCGTTGTACGTGCACCAGCCCAGCGCAAGTTCGCTCAAATCTCCAGTTCCTATGACGATTCCGCCCTCCTTGTTGGCAAGATCCATAAGAACCTGCGTCCTTTCCCTGGCCTGCGCGTTCTCGTACACCGCGTCGTGGACGTCCTCGCTGTGAGATATGTCTGAAAAATGACGCCTCACGCTCTCGCGAATGTCTATTTCCCTCATTGAAACGCCACATTCCGCCGCAAGAGAAATCGCGTTCCTGTAAGTCCTGTCGCTCGTTCCAAAACACGGCATTGTAACTGAAATGATTTTTTTCCTTTCCACGCCGCAGATGTCGAACGCCCTTGCGGCAACAAGAAGGGCGAGAGTCGAGTCAAGTCCGCCTGAAAGCCCCACGAGAACGGAAGGAAGGTTCAGATGCCGGAGCCTTCCTGCAAGGGCCCGGGCCTGCATTTCAAATACTTCGGCGCACCTTCCGCCGCGCTCCTCGATATTTTCAGGAACGAATGGAAACGCCCTAACGCGGCGAAAAAGACCCGTTTTTTTTGATGCGTCCTGATTTTTCAAGTCTATTTCAACTACTGTATGGGAATTGCCTCCGATTTTTGAAGAACAGTCTGAAAAAATGGTCGAACGCATCCGATCCTGCAGCAAAAGTTCAATGTCGATGTCGGAAAAAATCATTCGCTCGTCTGAAAACGCTTTTTTCTCAGAAAGAAGTTTTCCGTTTTCAAATACAAGGCTTCGCCCTGAAAAAACAGAATCCTGCGTGGACTCCCCAGGTCCGCAGTTCGAGTAAAGATAGGCGCACACGCACCTTCCGCTCTGGGCTTGAACGATTTTTTCTGTATGTAAATCCCTTCCTGCAATAGATGACGACGAGGCGAGGTTTGACACCACCGTCGCTCCTGAAAGGGCGTGCAGCGACGACGGCGGAACAGGGGCGAAAACGTCCTCCGAAAGTTCAACAGCAAGCACAAAGCCGGAGCCGTTTCCATCCCGAATCAGGATGTCTGTTCCAAATGGAACGGAGAAAAACCTGTCGGAAAGCCTTACGTTCCACGCCTTTTTTGACGGTGCGGAAGAAAAATAACGCTTCTCGGAAAATTCCGCGTGGTTTGGAATGTACGTTTTTGGAACCAGGGCCACAACCTCGCCCCTGAAAATTACAGCCGCCACGCTGTAAAGAAAACCATCCACGCATAGGGGAAGCCCAACCAGGACGATGGCCTTTGAAAAAGCCGTCCTTGAAGCGATTTTTTCAAGGGCGGATACGGCGGCTTTCTGCAGCGACCTCTGAAAGAAAAGGTCTCCTGCCGTGGAGGACGTGATTGAAAGTTCTGGAAAAACCACAAGATTCGCGCCCGAAGCGGACGCCGCCCTCACGGAGTCTATTATCTGGCGTGAATTGTATTCGCAGTCTGCGACTTTAAGTTCAGGCGAAACGCAGCACGCCCTAAAAAATCCAAAATCCATGTAATTCTCCTTAAAAATTCAATTTATAAAACGTATGCCATGATTCTACAGCCTTTTTTACACCCGTAAAAGTCTTTGAGCAGAACCTGTTAAAAAATCCTGCAGACAGGACTTATTCCAATGTCCGCCAAAATTCCGTAGGATTTTTCAACCGCCCAATCCCACATCTGTTCGGGTCTGTGGCAGTCAGAACCTACGACGACCGACACGGAAGATTTTACAACCTTTTTCCAGAACCTTTCGCTTGGATACTGGTATCTTTTTCCGTCCGGATAGTCGAATTTTCCCCTGCGAAGCCCGTTGGCGTTGAACTCAAGAATCACATTGTTTTTCTCGGCGGCCTGTATGATCATTTCCGACGCCATGTCAAAACGTGAATCCCACCTGTATGGAGGCATCGTAAATATGTCGGGATGGGCCATAATCTTGAAAAAGCCCGTATTCATCGCGGCCACGCAGGCCTTGGCATAGTCAAGCACAAGGTCTGAACTTTCCGCGCAATATATGTTGTGGAATTCGCCGTTTTCGTCAGTAAAAAAATGCTCGCCTAAAAGAAGATAGTCCAGTTTTTTTTCTGTCAGAAGCCATTCGTAGTAGTTCCGCCCCTTTTCAAATTCAGGAAGATATTCTATTTCAAGCGACTTTAAAACTTTTATTTTTGGAAAACAGGAGGCGGCCTCGTCAATGTCAGAAAGATAGCGGTCAAGTTCTGAAAAATCCATTCCGTTTCCCTGAAAGCCGCCTGGAAACGGAGCATGGTCTGAAATGGCAAGAATGTCAAGATTATTGTCGGAAGCCGCCCCAACGTAGTCAAAAACAGTTCCCTCCGCGTGGCCGCAGTAAAAGGAATGGCAGTGGTAGTTCGCCCTCATCAAAAATCAGACTTCCTTTGGTGCGGTGGAATCTTTTTTTGTAACGCAGAAATATCCGCCGTCTTCAAGGTATCTGCGCCTTGTCATTATGAGTCCTATAAGTTCCTGATACATATTGAAGTCTATCTCAAGCGCCATCGGAAGAAGAAAATATTCAGTTTCGTCGCAGTAGCGTTCTATGAACTTTGGGTCTGTTACATAGCCGAGCGAAATCATGTTGCTGATTCGGTCTGCGCATTTCAGAATCTTTGCCTTCTGGCTTCCAGTGTCAAGTATCCGTTTTAAAAAGCGGCGTTTGTCCTCGTCGTCGCGGCGCGTAACTTCAAGCACAAGTTTCAAGACATCTCCGCCCTCGGAATCTGCGTTCAGTATAAGGTTTCTGTCAAAATTCGGAATGTCCTCCACCGTGTCGTGCACCACGGAGGCCTTCAGAAGAACTGAGTCTATGTAGCCGTAGTCTATCAGAATCGCAAGCGTGTCCATCTGGTGGCGGAACATGTTTCCGCCGGCGTGCCTCGCCTTTCCGATCAGTCCTGTTGCAAGCTGCATATAGGGGGCGAGCGACATATCTCCAAGACGCTGCATTTCCTGGGTGTTCATGTTGGCGGACCTGTCTACCTTCATCTCGTACTTGAGTTTTTCCATAGCGCCTCCCTGTATTTGCCTTAGGTTCTGCAGGATTAAAAATCAAAGACTGTTCAGGTAGAACTCAAGCCTTTCGATTCTTCTTTTGCTCTCTTCCATCTTGTCCTTTTCCTGCTGAACAAGTTCTTTTGGCGCGTGCCGGGAAAAACTTCCGTTCAGTTTGGCCTCGGATTTTTTCACCCAGCCTGACTCGGTTTCAATTTCCCTTGTAAATCTTGCAATCAACTGCTCGCGGTTTATTGATTCGTCAACAATTATGAACGCCTCGAATCCCTTTCCAACAGTTCCAACAGAACGTTCAGGCTTTGAGTCCACAAAATCAATGTTTGCGGCGCCTACAAGAAGTTTAATCATGTCGACGTTTTCAAGGGCGACCGAAGCGGAAGAGCCTTCCTCAACAAGAACCGCTATGTTTATCTTTCCGGCAGGGTCAAGTCCACATTCCGTGCGGAGGGCGCGGAGCCTTCCTATGAGGTCCTTCAGAACATCGAACCTTGCCTCAACATCTCCGTCAATACGTTTTTCAGAAATTTCAGGAAAAGGAGCGTTTATGAGCATAGAAGAATAAACGCAGTTTGAAAGAACCTCGTTGTTTCCGGACAGAACCCTGTTTTTGACAATTTCTTCAAGCGGAAGTTTTGAATATATTTCCTCTGTAACAAAAGGAATGAACGGATGAAGAAGCCTGAGAGACTCTTCAAGAACGTTCAGAAGGACTGTAACCGCCCTGTCCTTTTCGTGCTCGTCGCCGTGCCAGAAACTGAGTTTTGTGGCCTCAACGTACCAGTCGCAGAACTCGTTCCAGAAAAATTCCATTGCGGAGGCGGCCGCATCGTTGTACCTGTAGCCTTCAAGAGCCTCCCTGTTCGTCCTTACGGCAAGGCCAAGACGACCGTAAATCCACCTGTCAAGTTCAGTGAGTTCCGAATCCTTTACGGGAACAAGAGCGCGGCCCTCAAGATTTCCAAGAATGTATCGGCTTGCGTTCCATACCTTGTTGCAGAACCTTGAGCCAAGTTTGAACGAATCCTTGTCGATCAGGATGTCCTGCCCCTGCGCGCACATGAATGCAAGCGTGAATTTGAGGGCGTCCGAGCCGTATATGTCTATTATCTCAAGCGGATCGATTCCGTTTCCAAGCGACTTTGACATCTTCCTTCCCTGCCTGTCGCGTACAAGTCCGTGTATGTATATGTCGTGGAACGGTGCTTTTCCTGTAAATTCAAGAGACGCCATTATCATGCGGCTCACCCAGAAGAAGATTATGTCGTATGCCGTAACAAGCGCGGACGTAGGAAAGAATTTCTTAAAATCATCAGTGTTCTCCGGCCAGCCCAAAGTTGAAAAAGGCCACAGCCAAGAGGAAAACCACGTGTCAAGAACGTCAGGGTCCTGCTCAAGGCGTTCAGATTTCGCCCCGCATTCAGGACACTCTGTAGGGTCTTCCCTGCCTACAATGGTCTTTCCACAGTCCCTGCAGTACCACACAGGTATCCTATGTCCCCACCACAGCTGTCTTGAAATGCACCAGTCGCGTATCGTTGTAAGCCAGTGCTCGTATGTGTTCTCCCATTTTTTAGGGAAGAACTGGATTTCGCCGTCCTTCCACGCCTTTAACGCCTTGTCCGCAAGCGGCTGCATCTTTACAAACCACTGGAACGAAAGATAAGGCTCTACTACAGTTGAACAGCGGTAGCAGTGTCCTACGGAGTGCGTTATTTTTTCCTCGCCCTTGAAAAGTCCAAGTTCAGTCAAATCTTCTATAATAAGGCTTCTTGCCTTGGCTGTTGTAAGCCCGCGGTATTTTTCAGGACAGTTTTCGTTCAGCGTTCCGTCAGGATTCAAAATGTTTATGATTTCAAGTCCGTTTCTCTGGCCCACCTGCCAGTCGTTCGGGTCGTGGGCGGGCGTAATTTTTACCATTCCGGTTCCAAATTCCTTGTCGACATAGGAGTCTGCGATTACAGGAATTTCCCTTCCGGTAAGCGGAAGGCGGAGTTTTTTTCCGACTATGCCTGAATACCTTTCGTCGGATGGATTTACAGCAACGGCGGTGTCGCCCAGAAGAGTTTCAGGACGCGTTGTGGCAATTTCAATTTTTGTAGAACCGTCAGGCGCAGGTCCGTCCGCGTATTCATAGAATATATGGTACATCGCCCCCTGCGTTTCAGTATGGTCAACCTCGTCGTCTGCAAGGGCGGTTCCACAGCGCGGACACCAGTTTACAAGATACTGCCCCTTGTATATAAGGCCGCGCTCGTAGAGTGTTACAAAAACATCGCGGACCGCCTTTGAAAGGCCTTCGTCCATCGTGAACCTTTCGCGTTCCCAGTCTGTTGAATTTCCAAGTTTTTTCTGCTGCTTTACAATTATGTCGTGGTGCGCGTTCTTCACCTGCCAGGTGCGTTCAAGGAAGGCGTCGCGTCCAAGGTCTGAACGGCTCTTTCCCTCCTTCTTCAACTGGCGTTCAACAACGTTCTGCGTGGCGATTCCAGCGTGGTCTGTTCCAGTAAGCCAGAGGGTGTTGTCGCCCTTCATCCTGTGATAGCGCACAACAATGTCCTGAAGCGTATTGTTCAGTCCGTGCCCCATGTGAAGGACTCCGGTAACGTTTGGAGGAGGAATCACAACAGAATAGACGCCATTTTTTCCATTGCAGTCGGCGAAGCCGCATTTTTTCACATAGTCGTCATGCAGCGGGGAAGATTCGTCGCTTGAGGGCTTGAAGTAGCCGCCGTTCTCCCATTCGCCATAAATTCTGTCTTCAAAATCCTTAGGATTATATGCCTTTTCCAGTTCAATCGCTTTCATAAACAAGAATTATAATGAATTTCACCAACAGTTACAATTAATGCAAGGTGAACGCATATTTTTTTCAGGACGCAACCGCCTGCCCTGGGCTAAAAAGCACGGATACAGCAAACGTACTTGTACCAGTCATCGGTTTTGGTACCAATGTAACGGCTTCCATTGCTAAAATAGAGTAAATTTACTCCCTTTTCATAGGCATCAAACTGAGAGGATGACCAGTAGCCTGAACCTTCAAACCTGTCTCCGCCTAAAGCGTCGCTTGCAGCGTCTATGTCAAAGACTTTCTCTGAGCCCTTGCCGTTTACATAAATCTGGAACAATTCTGCCGCTGTCGCAGTGTCATCTGCAGAAGCATTTTCTGTAAGGAAAGCGGCAATCTGACTAAGGTTGTCGCTTCCGTTTTTGTCGCCCGTAAATGCCGCTTCCTCTTCGTCAGGCACACACTGAATTGTCGTAATGTTTTTCTCATAAGCATTTGCAGACTCGATGCACCAGACAATACCATTTTTGTCGTGCTTCAATCCAACTCCCAAAGTTCTGCTTGTACTTGTGTCGTCTCCGCTGTTCAATTCTGTTCCCCTGTAAAAAATCAGGGCAATCGCGGAGTTTTTCTTGGAAGTTTTATCGTCGCCGTCATCAATGGAATCAAAATATGAATAAGGCATTGCAGAGCCGTCCGTAAACACAATGTCGCCTACAGACTTTGCTTCTGTCGGTGCTTTTGTTCCCAGATACCAATGCGCGTAAAGTGTTTTTTCTCCCGTGCTTCCCTTTTGTATGTCTGTAATCCTGTTTCCGCCTGTTTCAGAATCAAACCAGCCTTCAAACCTGTAGCCTTTTTTTTCAAGCGGAACAAGACCTGCATCGACCTCGCCAGTGTATGCTTCCGGGTTTTCGTTTTCGGCATCCTTTGTGTTTCTGTATGTGATTGAGTAGCCCCATGCGGCGTAAAGAGTCGCGTCCGAGGCGATGTTCCATACGGCGCAGCCTTTTCCGTTACCGTCTATGAACTGCGTTCCCTTGGCGTAGGGGTCTGTGTAATAGCCGCAGAAGTCGCTTCCCTTCAGCGCGGGAACTTCGTCAAGGTCTGTAAGATTTTTTTCCGTAGGTCGCGGTAACGGTTGTAACGGTTCCGTTGTCGTAAAGCGTTGCGGTGTAGCGGCTTTCAGTCCATTTTGCGGCAAGCGTTACATTTTTTGTAACAGTGTAGGTGTCCGCCAGGGCCTTTGTTTCGCCGTCGAGCCAGCCTTCAAAATCAAAGCCTGTTTCCGCAAGGTCAGGAAGATTCGCCGCGGAAAGTTTCGTTCCCTCTTTAACGGTCATTTTTTCCGGCGCATTTCCGTACCGGCTTGTGTAAGACACAGTGAACCAATTTGCGTCCTGCACTTCCGCCTGGCATCCTGTAATGGCCATCGTAAAAAGCAGGAAGCCTGCCAGAGTTCCCCTAAAAAGAAAGTATTTCAATTTTTGAATTGTTTTGATTTTCATAAAATCCTCCGTGAGTTTCACTGTAAACTTCCGTTCAAGCGGCAAGGTTCAAAAAAGAACCAACAGTATTTTATGTCGGGCCTCCGTTTTTTCAAATGGGGTTTTTAAAGAAATAACCGAGGTTACAAAAAAAATAACCATAGGTATAATTTAAAAAATCTGCATTTTTGATTTTGCTTTTACTATACGATTTTTCTGATGTAGAATGTATGTAAGTTCACACAATCTTACAAAACATGGAGAACACAATGAAGCACAGAAACCTGAACATAACATTCCCCGACGGAACAGCGGACGAAATCGAATACGGAACAAAGGCGGGAACCCTCCTTGAACAGATGAGCGACAGAAGCGAGAACGTAATAGCGGTAAAGATAAACAACAAAATCTACTCGCTTGACAAGAAGATAAAGTACGACTCAAAAATAGAGCCTGTAATGGTTGACTCCAAGGACGGAGCGAGCGTGTACCGCCGTTCACTGTGCCTTCTTCTTGGAGCGGCAAGCCACAAACTGCACCCAGAATCAAGGCTTCTTGTAGGACATTCGCTAGACTACGGCTACTACTACACTCTTGAAAACGGACGCGAGATAGACGAAGAAACCGTAAGAAAAATCGAGGCGGAGATGAGGCGCATGGTGGACGAAAACCTTTCCATCGAAACGGACTGCATTTCCTACGAACAGGCGATTGAAGTGTTCGACAACAACGACCAGACAAAGACACGCCACCAGCTTGAGTTCGTATGCCCTCCTCGCGTAAAGGTGAACAACCTTGGAAACTACTGCGACATGTATTTCGGTCCGCTCGCGCCCGCCACAGGAATGCTTAAAACATTCGCCCTGATGAAATACGAGGAGGGATTCCTGCTGAGGTATCCCACATCCTCGAATCCGCTTGAACTCAAGGAATTTTCCGACCAGCCAAAACTGTTTGAAATATACAGGAAATACAAACTCTGGGGAAAAAGGCTTGGAGTCACCGCCGTATCGGACCTGAACCGGTTGATTGTAGACAGGAAGGTGAACGACTTCATAGACATAACGGAAACCCTCCAGGAAAAGTGCATAGCGGAAATCGCAGACCAGATTGCCGGAAGAAAAAAAGTGCGCGTAGTACTTATCGCAGGACCTTCAAGCTCCGGAAAGACGACAACCAGCAAAAAACTCGCGCTTGAGCTCCAGGCGATGGGCTACAGTCCAAAGGTTGTAAGCCTCGACTGTTTCTACGTTGGACACGACAGGACTCCGACTGACGAAAACGGCGAGCCTGACTACGAATGTCTTGAAGCGCTAGACATTCCGGTTCTGAACCAGAGCCTTGTGGATCTTTTTGACGGAAAGGAAGTCATAATTCCAACATACGATTTTCTTACAGGAAAGCAGACATTTGACAAAAAAAACGCCATGGGTCTTTCTGAAAACGAAATTCTTATTCTTGAAGGAATTCACGGTCTGAATCCAAAACTCACTCCAAAAATTCCAGACGAAATGAAATTCAAAATCTACCTTTCCGCCCTCACGCAGCTGAACCTTGACGACCACAACAGGATTTCAACCAGCTACAACAGGCTTATACGAAGAATTGTAAGGGACTACCAGTTCCGTGGAAAATCCGCCGCGGGAACAATAGCAATGTGGCAGAGCGTAAGAAACGGAGAAGAAAAACACATATTTCCGTTCCAGAACAACGCCGACGCGATTTTAAACACCGCGCTTGACTATGAACTGAGCGTCCTGAAGGTGTACGCGGAGCCTCTTTTAAGGTGCGTGAAGCCTACGGAAGAAGAATACTCCGATGCCTGCACGCTGCTTAATTTCCTTGACAACTTTGCGACAATCGCCCCAACAGCAGTTCCGCCAAGGTCAATAATACGGGAATTCATAGGCGGAAGCGCATTCAAGTACTGACCCTTAAAAAAACGCAGGATTGTCTCAGCGTCTTCCAGACCCAATCCTGCTTGTCACTATGTCGTCGTTCTCCCTGTCCTCTTCGTCAAGCACGGCGCGTCTGTACTCCTCCAGCTGAGCTTCCTTGAGGTCTTCAAGCGAGTCGGTCTTCTGTATGCATAATTTCAGGATTTCGCGTTTTTTTTCAGTTTCAATGTTCGCCTCTGCCATCCTGTTCAACAGATAGTCGGTCTGCTCCCTTACAAACGCAAGGTAAGAACCCGCGGCGGAGATTGCCTGAAAATCGGACGAATCCCTCATGTTTTTCTGCGTTGAAATTTTCTGCGCCGCAAGGGCGTCAAGTTTGTCCTGTATTTCTTTTTCTGCCATCAGGGCCCTGCCAAGTTCAATTTCCGCCTGCCGCTGCTCGAATTTTCTGAATTTCAGTATGTCCTCAAGCGAAAATTCAAACCTTTTCATAATTATACAGGAACTTCCGTGTCAAGATGAACGCCAAGCGCCCTTTCATCCGCAATCTGAGCCGCGCTCTTTACGCCATGCATTGGGTTTTCCGCGTACTCGTCCCCAGGAATCTCAATTCCTGACAGTGTGGAAAGCATGTCGAGCGTGTCCTTGATTGAACACGGCTCGTATTCTTCCTGCTTCAAAAAGTCCTCGATTTCCGCGTGCTTTTCAATCGCCTCGTCAATCTGCGCGGAAGAACCCTTTACGTAAATTCCCGCGTTTATCATCTGGGCGTTGTTCTGGTAGACCGCCATGAGTTCGCGTATTTTTCCAACCGCCTTCTGCGTGTTCCTTCCCGAAACGCGCTTTGAAAGTCTTGAAATTGACTGAAGAACGTCTATGGCAGGATAATGGTAGCTGTCGGCAAGGCGGCGGCTAAGAACTATGTGTCCGTCAAGAACTCCGCGCA
>JBHAFG010000046.1:0-25197 GCA_041855945.1 Treponema sp.
AGAAAAAGGATTTATATTACAGGAACTTTTACAGAAACACCTGATTTAAAAGATTTTGATATAATAAATTCAAGTCTTTCTGAGGTTTTGGAAAAAGGTTTGCCCGTTTCTGACAGTAAATTTGTTTCTCTTGTACTTTCCCATTATTCTGTAGATCAACTTTATGGGATGTCCATAAAAGATAAGCGTGGCGAACTACAAAGCAAGAAAAAGAATTTTAAAATTTACTCTTAAAAGAAAGAAGAAAAAAGAAATGGGCAGCAGAATATGGTATTGATTGGATGGACGGAATGCCCCTTGCAATCGACATGATTCGAACTTTTTATAAAAGCGAAAATCTTGAAACAATGCTGGAACATTTATTTGTTGGTGATAATAATGGAATTAGAAAATTGTCACTAAGAGAAGGCTTAAGACTTTTCGGATATCCAGATGACTTTAAATTTAATGTATCGCTTCAAGATGGCTATGATTTGCTTGGAAATACAGTTGTAGTTCCTGTAATAAAACAGGTTGCTCTTCGTGTTTTGAAAATTTGTGCAACGGAAACAAAAAATGAAAATGAATGTGCGTGAAATATTTAGAAAATTGCTTGAGGAAGATAAGTTGCTTGAAATTGAAGGGCAAATAAAATTCTTTTTAGGCGATGTGGATATTGTTGTAAAACAAAAAGATGTTGTTGGAAACATAATCCAAGAATGGCTTCAAGGCTGGATGGATAAACGTGGAATTGAATATACTCTTAATGACAATACTCAAATGCCGCCAGATTTCTTTTTAAATCCAAAAGACAAGACGACAGATTTACTTGAAGTGAAAGCATTCAATCGTTCCGCAAGTCCAGGTTTTGATATTGCAGACTTCCGTATGTATGAAGAAGAAATTATCGAAAAACCTTATATGCTCAATGTTGATTATTTGATTTTTGGCTACACTATGAGTGATGATGGAATTGTAACAATAAAAGATTTGTGGCTTAAAAAGGTTTGGGAAATTACTCGCAGACATGGAAGATTTTATAGCTGCGATAGAAGAAGCCGTTTATCAAAATCCAAAAACTCATGGAACTGCCGCAACTTGGAAAAAGGATTTTATCGATAGTTACAGAAAATTCTATGGCATAAAACTGAACATTCCAAGATGGCAAGAAATATCCTCTCAATATGAAGGTAAATAATCCCAGGCTTGATTTTTCCGTCCTGCCTGGCGTCGTGCAGAAGCAGTGCAGGTCCGGATGAAAAACACGCCGATGATTTTCAAGGACACGCCGGGTTTTACAAATTCTCGGCGTGTTTTCATGTGATGCTCGGCGTGTTTTTTTTATTGTGCGGGCATTATGGGAAGGCTTTCTGTCTGGTTGAACGCGCGGGTAAACTGGCTTACAACGTCCGCTCCGCCTATGAAAGTTCCTATTGAACTTCCGATTGACGAAAGAATCAGCACCAAAAGAACCCGCAGGATTCTGTTCCTGTAAAAGCCCCTTATTGAACCCGCGTCGTCCGAAAGCGTTTCCATGTCCTTTACCTTTGGTCTGCATATTACCGTCTGGAATATTCCTGCAACAAATCCCACGCCTATGAACGGACACAAGGATGTAATGGGCGCTGCCAGAAATCCTACAAGAACTGTAAGGACGTGTCCGCCTGCAAGGGCCGTTCCTATTGCGGCTGGAATTGCGTTCCATAAAAACCACGAAAGCGCCATGTCGGAGCCTATTTTTCGTCCGCCTATGATAAAGCCGAAACTTATGAGTGCTATTATTAAAATCGGAATGATCCAGCCTGCAATTCTGCCTGCAAACTTTTTTGGTGGAACAGTCGAGATTTCTTCGATGTCCGTAGATTCAGAACCTTCCGCCATTTTTTGAAGATGCGCCTGCACTCCGGGAAGATGACCCGCGCCAAGAACCGCAAGAACTTTTTTTCCTTCCGACTTCCAGATGTTCGCCGCAAGATACCTGTCGCGTTCGTCTATCAGCACTTCTTTTACGGTTGGAAGATATTCAGAAAGTTCCTTCATCATCGAATCCATTTCGGAGCGGTTTTTAAGACCTTCAATCTGTTCTTCGGAAACTTCTTCCTTGCTGAACGCGCTTGAAAGCATCGCCGCAAGAAGTTTGCATTTTCCCCAGAGCGAATTTTTTGCCCACGCGCGTCTAAGTGTAAGATGAATCGGTCGGTCCACCATTGTGCATGGAATTCCAAGCGAAGAGGCGGAATTCATCGCGCTGACCATTTCTTCGCCTGGCTTTACGCCAACGTTTTTTCCCATTCGTTTTTGAAACGATGAAAGCACAAGGTTTGCAAGAAGAAGGAAGCCCTGCCTGTTTTTTAGAACCTTTACTATGTCAAGGTCGCGGTATTTTTCAGGATTTTTTATTGAATCGCAGCGTTTTTCGTCAAGTTCTATGGCCACGCAGTCGGGTTTTGTTTCCTCAATCGCCTTTGCAACTTCAACCGCGCTCTGTTCTGAAACGTGCGCCGTTCCTATCAATATGATTTCCCTTTCTGCAAGGTTCAGATTAATCTGTGTCTGATTCATTTAAAGACCCTTTTCAGCCCATTCTGCAAGCCTGTATTCAAAGAACAGTGGTGTCTGCATGCTTGTGACCTTTGAATAATATTCTTTTGCTATTTTTGAAGAACCCTTCATGTCGTAGTAAAGTCCAAAATAATAGAGCATTTTGCCGCGTTTGGTCTTGTCGGTTTCTTTTTCCAACTGCATTGCGATTGAATTTTCCGCGTTTATAGGACCTTGATCCTTGTAAAGGCGCAGGAGTTTGTAGTCAAGACTGTTCCTGTCCTGTATTGGCTTCATCGCGATGTCCGCCATTTTTTTTGCCTCTACAAAGTTTTTTTCCATTATGTAAGTTGCAATTATCATAAACTGGTATGCGGTCTGGCTTTTTATTGAGTTCGCCTTTGCAAACGCGTTTCTTGCCACCGTCCAGTTTTTTTCGTGGAATTCAAGGATTCCAATTTCTTCGTATGCAAAATAATAGTTTGGGTTTGTCCTTACTACGTTGTGGTAGTCCGCAAGCGCTTCCTTTATTCTGTTCTGTTCGTCGTAAAGCCCCGCCCTGTACGCGTATCCCAAAAAGTATGACGGTTCAATCTGTATCGCCCTTGACCATGATTTTTCCGCGTCGGCGTATTTTCCAACGTTTCTTGAATATGTTCCCAAATCAAGATGATAGTCGTATGTGTCTGGAGAAAGTTTTATCGCACGGCTTACACATTCTATCGCAACCTTGTAGTTTTCGTCTTCCGCGGCAAGTTTTCCAAGGTATGACCAGCATTCGTCGTCATCTGGATAAAGACCGTTCAGTTTTTCAAATGACGTTCTTGCGTTCTGCACGTCGTTTGTAAACCAGCTCATCTTTGCAAATCCAAAAAGGGCGTCGCGGTTGTTTGGTTCGCTTGAAAGGGCGCGCCTGTAATGGTTCAGCGCGAGTTTGTATTTTTTCTTTATCTGCTGCTGGTCGCCAAGTATTATGTTCGCGGCGGCGTTGTTCGGATCGCGCGCGAGTATTTTTTTTATCGCGGCGTTCTGCGCGGAACTGTTTCCGCTTGCCCTTGCAATCTGGGCAGTGATTTCCATTGCGTCCTTGTTTGAAGGATCTTCGTCAAGAATTCCGTCGGTTATGTCTGTCGCCTCGGAAAGCCTGTTCGCCGAAATCAGCAGGCTTGCCTTTAGGAGTTTCATGTCAACGTTGTCCTTCAATACGGCGGGAATCGAATCAAAATGCTGTATCGCTCCGTTTATGTCGCCTTTTTCAAGCGCCGCCTGCAGTTTTTCAACAAAGATTACGTCGGCGGATTTTTGAACCTGCGCTGCGGCGGAAGGTTTTTCTGCGGCGGCTCCGTTTGTTTCCGCTGGAATGGACGCGCAGGAGGCAAGACAGGCCGCAAATGCGATTCCTGAAATGATGTTTTTCAGTTTCATTTTTATAAATCTCCAAAAATGATTTTTTAGGCGCATCTTAAAATTATGACTGGTTGCAATTCCTCGTTCCATTGATTAAACTAAAAAAATGTTTACCAAAGTCTTTAGAAAGTCTTTAATTTTACTGGCTTCGTACGCCCTTATAATCATCGGTATTTTTGTCGTTCAGTTTAAGAACGATTCAATTATATCAGAAAAAATCGGCAGCCTCCATATTACGCTCGTGGAATCTACAACCGAAGACAACACCGTCAGCCTGAAAAATAAATTCAACGCTGTGTTCAACGGAATGTCCTTTTTTGTGAACGACGAGAATCCTGCAAAGATAAGCAGGGGAAGGATCGAGTCTTCCGCAAGCCTTGTTTCCTGGAAGAAGGAAGGTCCGCTTTCCTGCGTGTTTTATTTTTCAGAGGGAGCGTCGCTGCGTTTTTCTTTGAGCGACGAAACGTCCAACGCTCTTTTGAACATTGAAACTACGCTTCCGCAGAACGCAACAGGTTTTTCAGTTCCGTATGCGCTTTCCGGCGGAGCGACCCTTACAGAGCAGGGCGACACGCGTCTTCAGATAAACAGCAAGAAGAACAGGTGGGAACTTTCCGCGGCGGACATTGTTGAGGGAAGGCTTTACACCACAAGAAAAAATCCCGTCATCTCATACGCGTATTACGACAAGACCAGGAACTTCTCGTTCTCTGCGGTCGCCGGCATTGACGGCGCTTCTGAGTCGGCATACAAGTCCACGATTGCATCTCTTGAGGACAATATTGTTTCGGCGTTCGAGCACAGCGCGGCATCCGACGCGTCGTCCATAACTGAACAGGAGGCGGTGTCGTACGTTGCGGTACGCGCGTCAAAGGGGCAGTATGCCGAGGCGGTCGAGGCGGTTCCACAGGGATTCAGGCGAAGTTCAAACAGGACTTATCTTTCCGCTCCGTATTTTAACAATCTTGCAAGGATGAACGAGTCCCTGATAAGACAGCAGCAGACTTTCAGCGACATGATTTCGATCTCGGCTGAAAACGGTTCTCTTGACGTGTTTGCGTTGAAGAATTTGAGCGACTACATGACAATGCATCCGGGTTCCGCTTCCGTTGTAAAACTTCTTTCTGGAACAGGTGCGCGGGATCTTTCGGAAATAACATTGCTGCAGGCGGCGGGAATTCTTTCGGTTTACACTGAACTTTCCGCAAAAAACACGGACCTTGCAAATATGCTTTCGCCTGCGCTTAAAGCGTGTGCGGACAAAATCGAATCTTCGTGCAGCATGGACAACGAAACCCTTACAATAGTTGAAAAAGGCACGTTCCTTTCCGTTGTACAGGCGGTTTATGTGGGAGATGCAATCCTGCGTTACGGAAGGCTTGTAAACAATTCAGAATACATTGCAGGCGGAAGGCTCATAATAAATTCGTATCTTAAGGACAGCGGTTCGTTTGACTCGCGTTCGCTTGGTGAACTTTATCCTGTTGTGGTGCACAACAATTCATACTATCCGCATTACGCTATAATGGGCTTTGACAGGGCGGGCGCTGTATGGGCATGGACCTGCGCGCAGAAGATTTCATACAGGAACGACGGTTCAGGTCAGATTGCAATAAATGTTACATTCCCTGTTTCAAACACGCATTATCTTATTGTAAATGGAATACAGCAGTTCCGCTCGATTTACATATACGACATGGCGTTCAGGACGGATTCTCGTTTTGAAACATACAATTCGTCAGGATATGTATATCAGAGGGAAAACGGCGCGCTTCTGTTGAAGAGCCGCCACCGTTCGGAAGAAGAATTGATTCGTCTTGTATATTCAGAGCCGGCTTCCGCAGCACAGACTTCCGCTCCTCAGACTGAAAGCCCGGACGCATCGGATTCTGAAAGAACATCCGATGCAGGCACGGAAAACACGCAGGAAGCGGAGTAGGGGATTTTTGCACGCCTGCACCGGACTTGTGCAGGTTTGCGCGGCGCGACAACGCGGCGGACGACGACCTTGAGCGCAGGGAGTAATACACGCGGCGTGTCGCGTAATACGTGCGGAACGTGTGCGGGCTCGTCCCTCCGCACTCGCAGGGCATCGTGTATTTGCGTTCGCCCTGTTTACCGCGGCTTTAGTTTTACAGTTCGCCTGATTCCGCGGCGCCTGGAAGCCCTATGTCCCTTCTGTAAAACGCGCCCTCAAAACTTACGCCCTGTATGGCCTTGTACGCGTTTTCCCAGGCGGCGTTGAATGACGTTCCAAACGCGGAGCAGGCAAGAACCCTTCCTCCGCTTGTTTCAAGTCCGCCGTTTTTACTTTTGCGCACCGCTCCCGCCACAAATATTTTTGCTCCGCTTTCAGAAACAAGTTTTTCATCCAGCGTGATTGCCTTTCCTTTTGGATAGTCCAACGGATAGCCGCCGCTTACAACAACAGGCGCCACCTGGAATCCTTTTTTCCATGACAGCGTAAAGTCCGACAGGGTTCCGTTTACAATGGCGTCGCACATTTCAACAAAGTCAAAGTCCATGAGCGGAAGGACTGCCTGCGTTTCAGGGTCGCCAAGGCGCACGTTGTATTCAAGAAGTTTGGGTCCGTCCTTTGTAAGCATTACACCAAAGAAGATGAATCCCCTGTAGTCGAACTTTTCCGCCGCAAGTCCGCGGAGTGTAGGTTCAAGGCAGTCTTTGTTGAACTGTTCCATTGTTTCTTCCGACACGTCTTCAAGCGGACAGACAGCGCCCATTCCGCCCGTGTTTGGACCTTTCGCTCCGTCCAAAAGACGTTTGTGGTCGCGCGCAGGAAGGAACGGAAGTATCGTTGCCTTTCCGTTTTTTACGGACTCTTCGTTTACGGAAACCGCGGCGAGCACGGAAATTTCAACGCCCTGAAGATAGTCTTCTATTACAAGTTTTGCGCCTGCGTTTCCAACGCGTCCGCCTTCCATCAGATCGGAAACCGCGTCCAGGGCTTCTTTTTCATTTGCCGCTACAACAACACCCTTTCCCGCGGCAAGTCCGTCCGCCTTTATTACAATCGGAGTTCCGTGCGACTTTATGTAATCTTCCGCGGACTTTTTGTCTGTGAAAGTCCTGCTCTGCGCGCACGCGACTCCGTATTTTTTCATGAATTCTTTTGAAAGGTCTTTGCTTGCTTCAAGTTGCGCGGCCGCCTTTTTAGGACCAACGCATGGAATTCCCGCGTTCCAAAAAACGTCCGCAAGACCGTCTGCAAGCGGATCTTCAGGTCCGATTACGGCAAGCGTGCAGTTTTCGTGTTCCGCAACCTGTACGAACGGATTTTTGTCGCCTGTTATATAGGAACATTCTTTTATGTTCACGTTTACGCATTTAGTCTCGTTTGCAGTTCCGCCGTTTCCTGGAACGCAAACAACTTTCTCTACCTTTGAGCTTTCCGCTATCTTCCACGCGATGGTATGCTCTCGACCACCATTACCAACAACGATTACATTCATAAGGCGATTTTAATGAAATAACGAATCTTATGCAAAGGGACGCGGACATTGCGCTGTTTTCTCTTCCTGTTGGGAACAAATGTATTGCATAAAATATAATTTTTAATGTACACTTTCCAAACATCATGTTATAATCACAGCGGTCTGTAGAGGGGGTTGCTGTTATTTGGAGATTGTTATGAAAAGGAACGATACAAGAAAAATCATATTTTTTTCTGTGTGCTTGGCGGCCGTTTTAACGCTCGTCGTTTCGCTTGCCGTATGGAACGGCAGGTCGAGGATTACCGTTGCCTTTGTAAACATTCCAGATAAAGTCCAGGAATCCCTTTCAAGCCAGATTTTGGAGCGGACAAAACGCAGACCCGTGTATAAAACGTTTTCCTCCGACCTTTTTGACGCGGGGAAAATTTCAAAAAAAGCGGACATAGTGTTTTCCTACAACGGCGGTTTTGCAGAGGAACTTTCAGCGTTTGCAAGGGAAATTCCTTCCTCCGTGCTGCAGGCGGTTCCAGAAAATTTCATACAGACAAAAACCGCCCTTCCGGTTCTTCTGGACCATCACGGAATCTTCTATTATAACAGCGCGATGCGTAAGGCTTCCGCAAGGTACGCGTCTGATTTTTCAACCTTTGAAGCCTATCTTCAAAAAACAAAGCCTTTCGTGGAATTTCCGCTTTACGTTTCTGGCGGAAGCGACAAAATGCTTCTTGGTTTTGTAGGAGCGGTTGCGGAAGGCGTGTATGGAAGTGGCGCGTACGCTGAATTTTTGAACGCCCTTAAAGATTACAGCACAATGGAAAATCTTCTGGCTTATCCGATTTCGGAAGAAAAAACCGTAAAAGATGTTTTTGACATCGTTTCAGATTTTCAGAACAAGGGCTATCTTCATACGGCGTGGCTTGTCGCCACTGTGTCGGACTTTAAAAACTGCACCTTGGATTCAAGGTTTTCAGTCGCGTTTGCGGCTCTTTCGGATTTCCGTTCGCTCGGTTCGTCCTTGGGACAGGGATTTTCAATGGACAGAATGCCTGTAAAAGACGCAAGTGTGAAACACGGAATAATCGCTCCAGTAATTCAGGTTTTCTGTACATCTAAGAAAAAGGCGGCCGCGGAAGTGGTTTCGGTCTTTTCGCAGATAGACGTGCAGAAAAATCTTGCAGACGGCACGGAGTTGGCCCTGGCATCCGCCATTGCTCCAAGTTTTGACAAAGAAGCCGACGACGTGCGTTTTCTTGCCGCTTCGTGCGGTTCGGGGCCTCTTTCAGATCCATTGGCCGCCGCCTTTGACCTTGACGAAAAGCGCGGCAAATCGTTCTGCAGGGACCTCAGGCTCTATCTTGGAAATTTACAGTAGCACATCACTAAAATTACTTGCAAACCATAAAAGTGCGACAGATATAAAGTTTTGACTATATTATGCCGATACATTGAACTGTATAGGTTTTTGAATTTTGGAGGCTTTTATGAAGAAGTTTTCTGCTTTTGTTGGTGTATTATCTCTTTTGATACTTGCGTCATTGTTGACATTTTCCTGTCAGCTGGGACTTGGTTCTGCCATAGACATCGCATCTCCTACGGTTGCAATTACAAGTCCAAAGGACAGTGCCGTAATACGCGGCGAATTTGCGCTTTTGGGTACGTGGAGCGACGACGGTCTGTTGGACAAGGTGAGCGTCGTGTTGAATTCAACCACGAATTCCTCTCTTAAATATGAATTCAATGGAGAATTTACAGGAAACTCGCAGTCCGAAGCAAAAAACTGGAAGGCTGTAATAAATCCTCTTTCCGCTGAAAAGCCGATAAAGGACGGCGAATACAAGGCTACTGTTTCTGTGTTCGACACGGCGGGCCACGAAACAAAGGTTACAAAGACATTTACAATCGACAATACAGTGCCTGTCATAGTTCTTCAAAGACCTGGAACAAAAATCGAGTCGTCGGACGCTGACTCGTACGGACAGACGTTCACGCTTGAAGGTCAGGGCGCGGACGCAAACAACATCGACCACATAGACGTGCATATTTACAGCGACAAGGACTGTCTGAATTTCCTTAAGACTGTTACGCTGAACAACGTTCCGCTCAACATCAAACTTGACGTTGCCTCGTTCAAGGAAGAAGCGTATACCGCAATCTATGGAAGCGAAGAAAAAGAAGGCGAAAAACAGCTTTACTGCAAGATTGACGCGTATGACAGCGCGCAGAAATATCCTACAGACTTTGGCAAAAACCAGTCCGCGGACGATACAAAAGGAAACAAAACCTCTACATATTACCTTTACGACGAACTTGCATCCGACGTTCTGAGCAAGTACAACGTAGCCCGTCTATACGAAATGATGAACGGAACATACACGATTCCAGAAAAAGACAAGCAGACTGTAACGCAGACTCCTCAGCAGATTATGGAAATCGTGAAGAGCGTTCTTGAAGGACGCGTTGTAAAAGTCGGAACATTCACGTTGAACCCTGAAAACAATCCAAAATTCACACTGAACGGAAAGGACGCCCTCCTTGCTGAAGGTTTAAATCTTGAAAACGAAGATTTGGGCTACTTCATTACAAACGGAAGCGACATGAACATAGAGGTAACTCCAGGCCTTGACGGAACTGTCATCGTCAATACAACGGAAAGGCCTCTTAAAGTCTATGTTGAAGAATGTGATGCTGCGGGAAAGGTTCTTCCTACGGCAAAAAGAATCTATCCTGCGCTTGCAAACGTCGAGCACCCTATAAGGACCAGCGGCTCAACCTATAAGATTTACATAAATTTGAACGTTGAAACGGCGTTCTCAGCCGACAGCACGCAGACTTTGAAAATTGGCGGAATGTACAGGTTTGGAGTTGAAGGCGAAGACTTGAACGGAAACGAAATAATTCCTTCCGCGGAAACAGGCTTTGGCTTTTACCTTGCGTCTTCTGGCCGCGCGCCGGAACTGAAGGTTACTTCTCCGCTTGATTCAACAATTTACAAGAAGGGCGGCGACGGTCTTACAGTTGAAGGATATTCACTTGCAAGCGAAGGCGTTCCTACTGTAAAAGTTTTTGTAGGCGAATCAGAAACTCCTGTATGGCAGAAAAAGTTTACAGAGGCGGAAGGCGTTCAGATTTCTCCGGATTCTGCAAAAAAACGCTACAACTTTGTTGCGGAAGTTCCAAGAACAGCGTTCAGCCAGTCTGAAGAAAAAGACTATTCAATTGAAATTACTGCAAGCATAAGCGACAAGTCGGTAAGCGTAACAAAAACGCTGTGGTACGATTTGACGGCTCCTGAAATAGACTTTACAAACATCTCGCCTGTAATAGAAACATACGAATTTGCAAGCGACATCGACAAAGTTGCGGCAAGCGACAACATAAACACCGACGGCACGTTCAAGCGTCCGTTCATAAACGGAAAAATACGCTTTAGGGGAACTGTTCAGGACACCCTTACAAAAATAAAGAGCGTTGAGTGGCGTGTAATACAAAACGACGTTACAGTGCCTGGCATTGGCGGTTCGCTTGGAACAAGTTTTAACTTTGAGTTTGACACCGCCGCCACTGGCATAACAGACAACAGGAACATAACGGTTTCATTTGTTGCAACAGACTCTTCCGGAAACACACAGACTGTAAACAAGGAATACTTTGTATGTCAGAACACCGACAAGCCTGTTTCAGGGCCTAACAATCCAAACGCATGGACGGCACAGGCGCAGCAGCCAAAACAGATTCGCGACGGCGTGTTTGGAACACATTCAAACAAAATTTCTGCGGGAAGTTCAATCTATACAAAGGTTACTGACGACGACGGAATAAAGAGCGTTTCGTTCAAGGTTGAAAAACTGGGCTACAACTCAAGCTACGAGGACTGTTACGTTCTTCCTGCGGCGGACCAGTCTTCAATACCTGCCGACATACGCGAAGAAACGCTTTCAAATCTTGGCTCGCCTGTAGAAACAATCGTAAGCCATTCAATGCCTACCTCAAGCGGTTACTTCAAGGTAACAATTACAGTATTGGACTTGAACGACAAGTCGACTCTAAAGAGTTTTGTTGTTCAGATGACGGGAGCGGCGCCTGATGTAACGGTTGCAACCAAGTCCGACTATATAAAGACGGGCAACAACGTTGAACTTGAAGTTACGATGATTGGAGAGGCTCCGTTTACGATTGTAGTTTTACAGAACGACGGAAGCGCAGACTGGCATGCAGGAACTCCTATAACAGTAACAAGTTCCGCTTTGACGGACAACAAGACTACAATACACGTAACACCTATTCCAAGTCCTGTAAACCAGACGATAAGGGTTCGCGTAACAGACAATTCAAGCGGTCAGACAACAAAAGACACGTCATACAAGGTTGACAATACAGTTCCTGCCAATCCAGTAATTGAATCTCCTGCGGCGGGTTCTACAGGAAACAATTCTCTTGGAGGTTCTGCATTTGTATTCAGCGGAAAGGCGAACGACGCCGTGGCTCCAGCAGGTGAAACTTCATCTGGAATAAAGAAACTTTGGTTTGCCTTTACAGATTCGGATTCAACTCCAACGTCTTGGACGGAACAGACCGCCTCAAGCGGAACTTGGAACATAAACGCAACCCTGCTGACTGGAACCGGTTCAAGCAGTGGAACAACGTTGTACGAGGGAAAATACTACCTTCATGTAAAGAGCGAAGACGGTGCCGGAAACCAGTCAAATCCTACATTCAGGAGCTTTACAGTTGACCAGGCCGCGCCTTCCATTACAGACGTAAAGCTGAACAATACAGAAAGCCTTGCATCTGGAACTGTAAAATACTTCAAGACAGATTCAGGGGACTTTACGATAAGCGGAACTTTGACGGAAACTCACGGAATAGAAAGCCTTGAAGTGAATGGTGCCACTGTAACAACAACTGCAGGTGCGGCCGGAACTTATACATGGACTCACACCATTACAAGGGCTTTGAACTCGCAGATAGACCTTTCTGTTGCAGCGACGGACAAGGCCGGAAGAATTACAAGCCACAACTATTCAATCTACTGCGACACTCAAGCACCAACGCTCAGCATTACAAACCCTGATACAGATTTGGAAGGCGGCTCATCGCTTTCTTCAACTTCATACACATTCCGAGGTTCTGTAAGCGATTCAGGTTCAGGTGTTGACACGTTCATATACAAATTCTCACAGGAAGTCTTTGCAGCGGATGCCGAAATAATCAGTAATGCGGAAACAGGAACTGGTTGGAGTTCGAATGTATCAGGTTCTTCTTTCATTGCAACAAAAGACTTGATAGAAGGAACAACTACTTCCGCAGGAAAACTGCACGAAGGAAAGTGGTACTTGTATTCCTATGCGGTAGACAAGATGGGAACAAAGGCGGTGGAAAAACGCCTGTTCTGGGTTGACAAAAAAGCGCCAACTCTGACACTCGGCAACCTTCCTTCCGCCACAAACAGCACAGTTGCCGTAAAGGGAACTGCAAGCGATGATAACGGCATAAAGGATGTGGTTGTAAATATTACATCTACAGAAAGTCCATTTAGCGCTATTACAGACACTTTGACGGACGTTCAGTATGCCGCTGGCAAGACTTACACTGTAGGTTCAGGAAACGATTTGCCGGACGGAACATATACAATCGAAGTTACAGCGACAGACAATGCAGGAAAAACCGCGACAAAGACCGTGACAGTTCTTGTAGACACGGCGGCGCCTGGCGGAACTGTAGAAGTTGATTCTGCCACTGCAACGCCTGTCGTCATAGACGGCAAAAACTGGTACAACAAGGAGTCTTTAAAAGTAAAATTTGTTCAGTCTTCTGACACAGGTTCTGAAATTGAAGAAGTAAAGGCAAGGTTTAGAAAAGCCGGTACGTCGGAGACGGGCGGACTTGAAGACCTTGTAAAAAAGACAAGCGGTTCAAACACCTGGTGGGAAGGCTCGCTGCCTGTAGCCGCACAGGGAGAAAACGAAATCTACCTTACTGTAAAAGACAAGGCTGGAAACACGGGCACACTTGAAAATCCTAATACACCTTACGTCTACATAGACACGCAGAGTCCAGATGAGTTTGCGGTGTACAACTTTGTTGCAGACGGTACAGATTATTCTACGGAGACGGCGATAACAAGTTCTGCAACAATCAACGGAAAGTCCGCGAAAACCTTTGTAATTGTCGCACAGGACAAGGATGACGAGCCTGGAACATTTACAGGCATAAAGGAAGTTGCATACCTGTATGGCTCCGGCACAAACGACAAGATTCTTGCTGTTGTATTGAGCGCGCAGAACCACACATACAAGGTAACTGTGCCTGCAAACATTCCAGGAACGCAGTATCAGAGGGGCGGAACTGTAAGGTTCAGCCTGACGGACAAGGCCGGAAACTCAACTTCACAGGCGGCGTTCAGTTTTATACTCGATGAAACGCCTCCTACAGTAGAGATAAATGCAGTTACGGACGCATGGACGGCCCTTAACGGAGATACAACTGCCAGTATAGATGTAAACGGCGTGCTGAACCTTTCTGGAACAGCGGGCGACAACCTTAAGATTAAGGCCAACGGTGTTACGGTCAAGTATGCGGTTGGAATTGCAGAGCCTTCCGACTGGAACGCCGTATCAACAACAGTTGCGGCAAGCGGAACTACAAGCTGGACTGCCTCAATAGACACCACGGCACTGTCTGATGCAACAAACCTCTACATAAAGGCGTTTGCAACGGACGAAGCCGGAAACGTCGGTGAATCCATTACAAAGACTCTCTACATAAACCAGGATTCTGACAGACCAATCATAACGTTCTCCAATCTTGACCTTTCACAGTCAACAATTTGGCTCAAGGGCATAAAGAACGCCTACGGCTCAGTGTTTGACGACGACGGAAACATAACAAAACTTGAATACAAGATTGGTTCTGGTGGAACTTATACTGAAATCGCTGTTACAAACGGTTCTTGGAACCAGGAAATGAACGACGGTCAGAACGAAGTGTACTTCAAGATAACCGACGCCAAGGGCAAGGTGTTTGAAACAGGAACATCGACAAAGCCAAAACTCAAGAGCGTTTCAGGTTCAACCGCTACAATTGTGGACGGAGTTCTTACTGTAAAGGTGGACAACGCAACTCCAAAGTTTACAAACATCAGGTACGATTCGCGCAAGCCTGACGGTTCAACATTCGGCTATACAACCGACATAACGACGTTGAAGTTTGGAGGCGAATATACAAAACTCTTTGCAAAACTTAACGCCTTCGACGAAAACGGCGTCAAGTCCGTAACGCTTGAACTTGGCGGAACTGTACACAGTGCTGAAATCGAAGGTGCTACAGAAGAAATCAGGACTGCAAACAAAAACAGTTCCGAATCAAAGGAATGGTCTTTTGCGGCGGAAGGAATAACAATTCCTGACAATCTTACAGGCACAAAACAGATTAAATTCTTGATTACAGACCAGGCGGATTTGACACGAGAAGAAAATGTAAACATTGTAATCGACAACACAAAACCGGTGTTGAGTTTTACAAGCCATACAGACGGCTCTACAGTGTTTGCAACGGCAGAAGTTTCTGTACGCGGAAGCGTCGATTCAAACGACCTTGCGGAATGGTACTACGCCATAACAAATACACCGACCGCGCCTGACACTGGAAACAGCGCATACAAGCCTCTTGTAAAGAATGAAAGTTCTACAAGTTTTGAAATTGTGTTTGACAATGGAGTGGATACAGCCACACAGACGCACGCGCCAAAATTGTTCAATCAGATTTTGACGCTTGAAGGCATTGCGCAGTCAGTGTTGGAAGCCGACGACACCGTTAGAAACCTTTACATACACGTATACGGAAAAGACGATGCAGGAAACGAATCTCTTAAAAAGACGCTGCACTTGAAGGCGATTCCAAACGGAGACAAGCCTACAGTTTCGTTCTCTTATCCTGCAGCTTCGGGTGCATCCCTTGGTGGAACAATACGTGTTACAGGTTCATCTGCAATACAGCAGAGCGAGGTTGACGGCGTATACATACAGATTGACCCAAGTCCATCGCTTGTATGGACCAAGTCTGCAAACGGATCTCACTACTTGAACGGTTCTGTCTATACAAAATACACAGGAAATCGCTATAAATACGAAGGCGGTACTTACTCGCTTGCGGCGGGCGGAGCCTATGTTTTAATTGGCGGCGATTACTTCCCTGCAAGCGACGTGCTTTACTATGTAACAGGCGCAGCGTTTACATCACAGTGGGACACAAATCTTTCAGCGGTGGAAGGTGGAACGCCAAAATACACAAGACAGACTGTAACTTATACAGGCGGAAGCACAACTGCAATCAAAACAGGTGGAAACGTTGCAAGTTGGAACGTCACGCTGAACGCTCAGAACGAATTTAACAATGATGTAAAGGCGATTGCACTTAAAATATTTGCCGTAAGCAAGACAGGTAAAAAGAGCGACGAACAGACAATCTGGTTTAGAATGGACCCGGATGCACCGCAGATAGGAAGCACGAATCCTATTGAACTTGTAAAGCGTGCGGGCGACCTGCATGATGGAGCAATCATTGCACGCAGAAACTACGAAGCCAATATGTGGATTCAGGGCAGATGGTATCTTGTAGGTTCTGTAAAGGACGACAGCGGAATTCAGAACATCGTATTCAAGGATGGAAGCCAGATTCATACGCTCGTTGAAATAACCGATCAGGAGGGAAACGTCGGTGCGGTGACGAATCCTGCTTATGCAACTTGGTTGATTCAGGGCACTGCGCACGGTTCAAACTACGACTATGAACTGAACATTCCTGTAGGTTCTACCGAGGCCAACAGGTTTGGCTCGCTTTCGTATGAAATTTCTGCAATGGAAGGTTCAGAGCAGCGTCTTTCTACAAAACAGACAATCGTATTGAACTACGACAACAAGGCGCCGGATTTTGCCGCAACAACATCTGCCGTTCTGAGCAAGACAACCTGGGCTGAAAAACTTGCCACAGAGTTGGGCGGAACGACAGAAATACAGAACAGCAATTCAACTTATGGATTCTATGGAATCGTACAGGAAGAAAGTGATGCAGGCGGAAACCAGAGTGGATTCAGCCGAGTCGCGCTTTATTTTACAAGAACAAGGGCGGACGGCAACAAATACATAATCGACCCAATGCGCACAGGCGGCTCTGGAGGAACTGAAAACTTCATAGAAACTTCCGCAAACTTTGAGACATATTCATCCGTTCAAAATGGCGGAGACGGACTTTACTGGCTCAAGGCGCGCTCATTTACAGTAACAGAAAGCAATATCCTTACCGCAAACGACACTTCTACACCGCTGCACGAAAGCGTTCGCAGGGGCGGACTTGTAAAGGTGAACGGAGCAATCTATGTAATCAACTCGGTTGACATCGCGGCAAGAAAGATTACTGTAAAGGGTTCAATGAAGGACGGAAGCGTAGACGTATACTTTGCGGTATGTCAGGTTGTAGACAACTTTACAAGCGAGGGTGGAACAACCGCGGCGTACAATCCGTCAATAACACTTGATCCAACTACAAACGACGACGGCGACCAGATGATAGAAGCCGTTATAGAAAGCGGAACAATGTATACATGGAAGGCATTCATTGATTCAAGGCTGATTTTGGACGGCGATGTTACGCTCCACTTTGTTGCGTTCGACAAGGCTGGAAACACTACGGAAAAAACATACAGTGCCACTGTAAAGAACAACGCGCCGCGTCTTTACGGCGTAAAATACGGAACGGACGTAAACGGTGATGGTACAATCTCGCAGGATGAATACATAACAACCTTCCACGAAAAGTATTCGGTTCTTAGCGGTGGAACGACCTATTACGGCTACAGTGGAAGCATCGACAATCCTGTTACAAGGATTGAGGCTGCAGAACGTCTTACTGTAAAGACTGACCTGCACGTAGTTCCTCGCGTGGTTGGTGGAAACATGGGTCTTGGCTATACATATACATACAAGCAAGACCCAGCCCAGAGCGCTACTACAACAGAACCGTTCCAGGACTACTCTGTTGGACACGCCACAGATTTGCGTCCTGACGCGCTTGGAATTACTCTTGCTCAAAAGGATGTGTTCCTTACAAAGAACATAAAGGACGGCGATCAGAGTATTACGTTCAACTTGTGGGATAAAACCGACAATACAAATGCAGGAACTGACAGTTACAGCGCGGAAATAGTAATTCCTGTAAAAGTTGCGGTCCAGGACAATGAAGTTCCTGTTGTATACTTTGATCCGTTCAAGTGGGTAAGCGCAAGCGACAACAGTCTGTATGCAAACTCAAAGAAGAACGGACACATAGAACTTGAAGCAGACCTCCCTACTGCAACATTTACAGTAGGCGGAACAGGCGTATACGACCGCGACGCAAAGGTATCCGGAAAGATAACCTTTGTAGGAAAGGTTACGGACAATGTAGTAGTAAAGGAAATCAAGGTAAAGATACCAAACTACAACGGCGGAACAGCCTTTACGATTGCAACAAGGAACGCATCTGGAGCATTGACATCTACAAATATGCTTACACTTGGCGGAACAGGAAACAAGACCTACGCAGACTACGACTTTGCAAGCACCGCATGGTACTTTGAAATCTTAGAAGAAGGCGACCGCTACGAAGCAGACGGCTCAAACACAGTAGAATTCAAGTTCCACTTTGACACAAGCAGGATAACAGGCGTTGCACAGACAGATGTAGGAATAGAACTGACAGCAAGCGACCGCGGAAAGGCATGGATCAACACAGGTGGAGTAGTGGCGTATAATCCAAACACATCTGAAGCGGGAACCGTCCAGACAACGGCTGCAGCAAAGACAGGCTACTACAAGGTGGACGTTGTGCCGTATATTACGGGAATTGAAACAGGAATTCGCTCTAAGGGTGGACTTAAGAACAACAACATACGTTCTGCAAGTGGAAAGTATTCTGTAATGAAGGTGAACGATGCAAGTTTCATTACAGTAAAAGGCTTTAACTTGAACCCGGCGTCTGTAAGGATTGTTTCTTCCTCTGTAATTGCAAATGCAACTGCTTCGTCAGGAATTGCAGTAACTTACTCTGCTGTCAATTCAGAATATGCTTCGTTCAGTGCAAACGCAAACCTTACAAAGTCGGGCTATATGGAAGTGTTTGTAAACGGAGTGAGAACGCTCAACAACATAAACTCAAACGACAGCCGCGGTTCTTTTGTTGGTATAAACAATGTGGAAGACTACAAGGATATGCCAAACCGAGAAGCGGACTACAACGAAACAAGGAACGTCACTCTTAACGATGACAGGTATATAAGGTTGTTTGATATGAAAAAAACAAATACAAAGAACGGTTATTATCCAGTAATGATTATGGATGGTGACAACCCTGTATTTGGCTTTGTTGATTCAAGCGGTCGTCATAGTGCGGACGCATCTATAAACATGAGCTACCCGGCGGATATGCAGCCACAACGAAGAAAATTTAATTCTGATGGAACTTATTCAGTCGGAAACACAGAATACTTGGTAAGTGGTACAACTTTTGATCAGATGGCAATGGCTAAAGATGAAGGTGGAAGATATCATCAGGTTTCTGTATATAATCGTAATGCAGCCTCAATGGGATATTATTACGAAAAATTTGCCAGTTTGCATACTAATTCTGCTGGAGGCTATGATGGAAGGCAGATGGGAAGTGGTTATCAGTACTATACCCCAACGTGGTCTCAAGATGCGAACAACAACGCATTGACGCTTGATGGTATTAATGCAGGAGGCGCCATGATAGACCGATATCAAAGCATAAAACTGCTTGCAACAGGAAATTCCACAAATGCGACGGGGGCCTATATATATCAGGCATATTATGATGATTCAACAAGTGAACTGATATTCAGGCAGTTCAGAGTCAGATCTACTGGTGGTACTGGTTGGAAGCAATTGTATACAGGTTATGGCTATACAAATCTGACTGAAAATAATTCAGCTAGTGCTTATGCACAGGGCAGAAATGTTGCTGTTCCTACAAGTGACGGTATGCATGCGTCCAAGTATTATGACTTTGGAATTGTAACTAAGAATGGCAACAAGTATGCGGTGTTTGTATATTATGATTTTGTCGATGGTAGATTAAAGATACGATATACGACAACCGCTTTAGATGGATCTCCAACACAATCCCTTACTTGGGCGAATAGTTCCATGGAGTTGCCGCCTTATGTTGGGCAGTATGTTTCCATGACTATAGTTGGGGAAGCATTGCATATTGCAGCCTTCGATCAGAACAACAGCGACCTTGTGTATATTTATGTACCAAACTATTCTGGAGACAATTATACAGCAATGACAGTTGATGCCGCCGGCTCTGTAGGTCAATGGACTTCCATAAAGGTAAGAGATAATAAGCCTTATATCGCATATTATAACTCAACGGAAACTGGTGGACATGATGCTGTTAAACTTGCGTATGCAAATGCGACCCTTGGCAATGTTGAACCTGGAATAAATCCAGATACAAATTATACTTCAACCGGATGGGAATACATGACAGTACCATCTGTAGATCCTGCTCAAGGAGGCTCACAGAAGTTCCAGGCGGTATGTCTTGACTTTGACTCTACCGGTAGACCAGTAGTAGGCTATCTGGGAACAAACCTAGAGTTTGGAAAGTGGATTGATGAGTAAATCCAAAAGATAAATAAAAATATCATTCGCCCTCATGCAGTTTGTGTGAGGGCGATTTTTTTTAAATTGCAAATGGATTCTTCGCTGCGCTCAGAATGAGTCACAAATCTCTTCGCGATTTGTAACTTTTATAATAAAAACTTGACTACATATATATATTATTATATATTTAAGAGGTGATATTATGTTAGTAGAAACTGCTCAGATTATGCCAATTACTCAGTTGCAGAAAACTCTTACACAGACTGTCAGAAAGATTTCGGAAGACCAGCAGCCTGTTTTTATAATGAAAAACAATGTCATGGAAGCAGTGATGATTCCTTTTGAGCGTTACGAAAAACTTTCCCAACTGGAAGAACTTGAAGAACATAAAGAGATTTTTTCAATGGTTCAAGAAAGAATGAGCCGCTACGATGCTTCAAAGTCTGTCAGTTGGTCATCTTTGAGAGATAAATAATGGCGAAAAAATGGGAAGATAAAAAGGACGAATTTGATAAAATCCATTTGATTCCAGAAGCCGCTGAAGAATATAACAGTTTGGACGGCAGTATAAACTTTATGCTTGCGGTAAAAGCGTCCGTATTGTTTATAGACTTTTGACTCCCGAGAAAGTGGAAATCATTGAAGTTTGGGGAATTGGAAAAATAGAAAACATGGAAGTCTATAAAGATGTAGACGACAGAAAAAATGGATAGCATGATAGTCCTTACATTGAGCGTAAGACTTCTGTCATGTTGAGAGCAAGCGAAACATCTATTCACTGAAAAATCAAAAAAAAACGTAGAATTTCGCTGATTTTTGCTCGATTTTGTGCATTTTCTTTGGCAAATTTTAGGGAAATTTTAGATTCGTATGATATTATTGTGCGTATAGTAAATGTGGTTGGAATAAAAATAATTTCAACAAGTCATACGGAGTTTTTCAGTTTTATCAATTCATGCCAAGGCTTCTCGTTCGGGAAGCCTTTTTTTTGTGTAGGTGCAAACTCGCGAATGGATTCTTCGCTCTGCAGGGAAATATGCCATGAATCATAAATGCTGTGCCGACAAGGGAAAATTTTCTCTTAATTTCCGCTATTTTCCCTTGATTTTGACTTCAAAATCATCTGATGGTATGTATCCTGTCAAACGCTTGTTTAGAGGCAAATGTTTGAACAAATTTAATTCGACTAGTCCTTCAAAGTCGGCTCTGATTGTTTTTACGGAAACACCCAGTTGAGTTTCTAAATCTTTGCTTACAAAAACTGTACCAGGATTTTTTGCCGCCATTTTAATTATATGAGCCTGCCGTTCGTTTATACCAACTATATTTTTGAACTCGATTAAAGCGTCCTGTTCCTTTGTTTTTCGTTCAAGGTAGAGTTTTAATTCTTTGTACGCTTTGTTCAAAACTTCAAGATTGTAATTGATAAAATATCCCAAATTATAATCATCGTGTTCTGTGTATAAAAAGACTTTTTCGTACTTGCTTTTAGACGCGTAAATTATTCTGGAAATTGAAAGAAATTCTGTAAGCCAGTATCCTTTTTTAAGCATATACCAATAAAACAAAGACCTTGCAGTTCTTCCGTTTCCGTCAGCAAAAGGATGAAGAAATGAGATCATAAAGTGAATGACAATCGCTTTTATTATTGGGTGAATGAAAGTTTTATCATTGTTTGCAAACTCGCATAATTCGTTGATTACAGGTTCAATTTCATCATAACTTGGTGGATTCTGTGCAATTTCACCGGTCATCTTGTCTGACACGACAATATCGTTTGAAAGGCGGAATTTTCCTTCATCACTATGATTTTCAAGTGTTTTATCAGAGATTTTTTTATGTATTTCAAGCAGCAATTCCTTTGAAAGCGGAAGGTCTTTTTTGTCGGATAAAAAACGTATGGTTTTGTAATTGTTCAAAATCATTTGCTGGCTTGCGTCTTTAGGTTTTTTCTGTTTCCTTAGCATATCTTTTGCAGCTTTTCTGGTTGTGGAAGCCCCTTCCATCTGACTTGAAGCAATCGCCTCTTCCATTATTGAAGAGAGTAGACAGTATTGTTTTGTTTTTTCGCTGATTATATTGTCGGAATACAGAGTGCCGCCAAAATTCATGTCAAATTCGTGGAGATATTTGTGCATATAATCGTTTATTTTATATGTAAATGTATATTTACCAAACGAAACTGCATTTGAAACCCTGTTCATTTTTACGACATTCCAAAAATCTTCGGGCTTTACATCTTTTGGTGCATTGTATTTTACTTTGTCCCAGTAATAATATTCTTTTTCAGCCTTATCAAAATATTCCTTGTATGCAGGATTGGTAAGCAATGAGATTATTACATTCGGGCTTGTCTGTGTTTTTGGCGGCTCTTCAATCACAATATAAGTGTAACATCATCTGATTGTATTATCAAGAAAATTAGAGGAAATATCCCATTGATTTCCGCTAATTTCCCTTGATTTTGATTATTGAATTCTTTGTTGTTTGCGGTAATACGGTATTGCAATACATGAGGAGTCACAACGCAAACTCGCGGTCGTTTGTTCAGAATGATGCAAGAGCGAAACATCTGTTTCACTGAAAAATCAAAAAAAACGTAGAATTTCGCTGATTTTTGCTCGATTTTGTGCATTTTCTTTGGCAAATTTTAGGGAAATTTTAGATTCGTATGATATTATTGTGCGCATAGTAAATGTGGTTGGAATAAAAATAATTTCAACAAGTCATACGGAGTTTTTCAGTTTTATCAATTCATGCCAAGGCTTCTCGTTCGGGAAGCCTTTTTTTGTGTCGGTGAAAACTCGCGGTCGTTTGTTCCTAAAGACGCGATGTACGTTTTACGCGTGTACGCCTTGCACTTCGCGTGAAGAATTGCGTTTTGTTGGAACTTAGAAAATCGCGGCTTCCATTGCCTTTACAGTCTGTGAAATCGTTTCTTTTTTGATTCCGCTGTAGTTTACGATGAATGTTTTTTCGTCGGTTGCGGTGTCCTGGTAGAAAAAGTCGTTCAGCGAGGCGATGTTGATTTTTTGGTCGCGGAAGCGTTTTTTGAGTTCTTCGGCTGTGTGCGGACTTTTTATCGAAAGCAGGAAGTGAAGTCCCGCGTCTTCTTCGTGTATGCTGCATATTTTTGAAAGTTTTGACGACTGCAGGCTTCCGATGAGAGTGTTCCGGAGATTTCTGTAGAAATTCCTCATGCGTGTTATGTGTTTTTCGTAGAATCCTTCGTCGATGAATCTTGCGAGGGTGTACTGGTCGAAGGAACTTACCGGACAGGAGTAGAATTTTATTTTTTCTTCAAAGCGGTGCAGGATTTTTTGCGGCAGTACCATGAAACTTATCCTGAACGATGGAGCGAGCGTTTTTGTAAATGTGTTCATGTATACGACTTTTCCCGACGTGTCGGAACTTTGCAGGGTTTGCAGCGGTTTTCCGTTAAAGCGGAATTCACTGTCGTAGTCGTCTTCGAGAATCAGTCGGTTTGGCGCGGTCTGAACCCATTGCAGCATTTCCTGGCGGCGTTTTACCTGTGTTACGATTCCTGTTGGAAAATGGTGGTTCGGCGAAACGTGCGCAATCTGCGCGCCTGACTTTTCGAGTTCCTGTACGTCCATTCCGTGTCCGTCAAGTTTTACAGGAACTGTTTTTGCTCCGTTCAGTTCAAAAATCGCTGAAATTTTGTGGTAGCCCGGGTTTTCAACGGCAAACAGTTTGTCCCTTCCCAAAAACTGTACAAGCATTGTGTAAAGGTTTTCAGTTCCCGCTCCTATTACAATCTGGTCGGGGTGGACCTTCATGTTTCTGAATTCCCTGAGGTAGTTTGAAAGCGCGATTCGAAGAGGTTTTGCACCTTTGACTTCAACACGCTGAAGGAGTTTTTCATCGCCTGAGTTTAACACCTGCCTCATTGTGTGTGACCACAGGCTGAACGGAAATTTTTCAAAACTGGTTGAATTTGTTGTAAAGTCTGAAATCCAGTCTGGGTTTTTTGTGTTTTGTCCGCCGTGCGTGTCTGCGCTCTCCCTGTGTTTTTCATTCGGCTCTGTAAAGGTTGGCGCGCCGCTGTATTGCTCGGTGTTGTATCGCAAGGCGTCGTTTTCTTTTACAGCGTTCAATTCCGTTACAAAAAAACCTTTTTTTTCTATTGAATATATGTAGCCTTCTGAAATCAAAAGTCCGTAAGCGTTCTGTACGGTTATAACGCTTACGCCAAGATTTTCTGCAAGCAGGCGTTTTGACGGAAGTTTTTCGTTGGGCTTTAACGTTCCGCCCAAAATCTGTTTTTTTATTGAACTGTAAATCCAGTCGCAAAGCCCGTGTGTGCCTCTGTCCTCAAACGATATTGTTATCATGTTGGTATTATAATTTTTATTTGATTTTGAGTATATCGCTAATACCAGAAATTCATTACATTTGTGCGGTAAGTTTTACAGCGCGGAATGGTGTAAGACTTACGACGAGGTTTTAGGAGTCATCATGGATAAACGTATTCTTACAATTCAGGACATTTCATGCGTTGGACAGTGTTCGCTGACCGTCGCACTGCCAATCATTTCTGCCTGCGGAATCGAAACTGCGATTCTTCCAAGTTCAGTGCTTTCAAACCATACGGCGTCCGGCTTTTCGGGCTGGACGTTCTGCGACTTGACCGGCGAAATGCCAAAAATTCTTGACCGCTGGCTTGAGGAAAAGATTGACTTCGACGCGTTCTATACAGGCTATGTCGCAGGGAGCCAGATTCCACACATTCTTGAAATAATGAAAAAAACGGCGCGCCCGGGCGCCATAAAAATCGTGGACCCTGCAATGGCTGACAACGGAAAACTTTATTCTGGGTTTGACGAGGACTTTCCAGCCGAGATGAAAAAGCTGTGTGCGGAGGCGGACTTTATTCTGCCGAACCTTACAGAGGCCGCGTTCCTGCTTGGGCTTCCTTACAGGGCGGAAGACTACGACAGGGCGTACATCGAAAATATTATGAAGGGGCTGCACAAAATCGGCGCAAAAAACGTTGTTCTTACAGGTGTAAGTTTTGAAAAGGACAGGCTGGGCGTGGCGACGTACAACGGTTCTGATTTTGACTATTATTTTACAGAACGTCTGGACGTTTCCATGCACGGAACCGGCGACGTGTACGCCTCTGCCTTTACAGG
>JBHAFG010000047.1:0-27062 GCA_041855945.1 Treponema sp.
GAGGACTTTCTTATGAAAAACACTTTAAAAATTGCAGTTTTAATCCTTGCATCGTTTGGTTTTGCGGCGTTCGGCGCCCCGGAATTTGACGGTGCGTCATGTGTGGCGCAAGACTCCGTGTCAGGCACACTGCCAGGCGCCGTGTTCTCGGCGACCAAAACAAAAACGCCTGAGAGCAAAACAAAAACGTCAGATACCAAAACGCCCGAGTCAAGACCGGCGCCATCTTCAAAACCGAATTCCCGCGGCGCAAAAAAAATTAACCAGAAGATTACAGCCCTTGAACTTGTAAGGGACATGAAGACGGGCTGGAACCTTGGAAACACGCTTGACGCGAACGCAAAAAGCGGACTTGAATCCGAAACCTGCTGGGGTCAGCCGGAAGTTACGCCCGAGCAGATTCGTGGAATCGCCGCCGCGGGCTTCAATACAATACGGATTCCTGTAAGCTGGGCGAACCACATAATGGATTCAAAATATACAATAGACCCCGCATGGATGAAACGCGTGCGCCAGATTGTTGACTGGGCGATTGACGAAAATCTTTACGTAATACTGAACGACCACCACGACAATTACGAAAAAGCCTCGCCTGTTCCATACGCGGGCGGCTATTATCCAAGCAGCCTGAACTACAACGAATCGCTGCGCTTTACACGCGCCGTGTGGACCCAGATTTCTGAAACGTTCAACGAAAACTACGATGAACGTCTTGTGTTCGAGGTTTTCAACGAGCCGCGTCTCAGGGGACACAGCCACGAATGGTGGTACAGGCCTTCCTGCACAGAATGTAGGGATGGAGCGTCAAACCTGAACAGGCTTAACAGAATCGCGCTGGAGACCATACGTTCAAGCGGAAAAAACAACAGGAACAGGTTTGTAATGGTTACCGCCCTTGCCGCAAGCCTGAATTCGTTCAGGGCGGACTCGTCGTGGGTCATGCCCGAAGATTCCGCGGAAGGAAGGCTCATTGTTTCAGTCCACCTTTATACGCCACATCCGTTTGCAATGGAAAATCCGGGCGTGCGTGATTTTTCAAAAAACCTCACATACGAACTGGACGAAAGTTTTGAATATCTGAACGAACGTTTTGTTTCAAGGGGAATACCTGTAGTAATAGGAGAATACGGCGCGACAAACAAGAACAACACGCAGGACAGGGTGCAGTGGTTCAGGCATTTTTTAACGGAGTCGCGTAAATATGGAATGTGTTCCTGTCTTTGGGACAACGGCGACTTCAACGCGTCGGCGACATTCGAGGAAAAATTCGGCTTTTACAACAGGACGGATCAGACCTGGTATTTTCCGGAAATAATACAGGCGTTGATGGAAAGCGTTGAAAACAATCCGTAAAAAAACAGCAGGAGGGCTTTGTACGGACGCTTTAATGCGCTGTAAGACTGTTTGAAAATAGTTGCAATGGCGTTTTTCTTACGTTCAAGTTTGTAATAAGAAATTGATATTTTGTAAAAAAAATTAATATTTTTAGCAAAAATCTGCTCTGATAATTTGGCTAAAGAAAAATAAAAGGAGGAGTATATGATTACTCTAAAAAAAAGAACGGCTTTGCTTTTTCCATTGATGTTCTCCATCGTCGCAACCACTCATGCGGTTGACATCAAGGCGAACATAATGATGAAGGGCGATTTGATGCGCATCGAAAAGGAACAGAAGTCAGGTAAAATCGATTATTTTTACCTGATGAACAGTCAGGCAAACCAGATTGACAATCCGGGCGACGGCATCGAACTTGATCTGGACGGTGGACTCTGCGGCGCGCATCTTGCCCTCTGGTATGTTTCCTCAAAAGAATCTGGCGGCGAAAACCAGTGGCCTGCATATTTCCGAAGGACGTACGCATGGATAAAACCTGTCGATTCCCTTACTGTAAGACTGGGCTACGTTGGAAACGACACGTTCTTCAAGGAAAAAATCGACCAGTGGAAGGTTGGAAGTCCGTTCGCCATTACAGAACGCGACTGGGCAAAACATCCCCGATACATAAACTGCAACGACGCTGAAGGCTGGGGATTCGGACTTGAATACAGGCCTATCGACGCCCTTGTATTGAACGCAGGCATAACGCCCGGAGCAAAGGGTTCTGTAGCGTCAAACTCCTACGAAGATTCCGCCGCGATATACAACAAGGACGGAGATGCAAGGACATACATCGCGCCATGGGGTGTTGGAGCCAAGTATTACTGGAAGGAATTTGAATTCCAGGCGTCATACAGGGATGGCGGAATGCTTTCTTCCACAAACGAGCCTACGTGGAGCGTTGCACGTCTTGGAGCGGGAATAAGCAATTCAACCACACACTCATTCATACAGCCGATACTTGGATTCGACTGGAATTCTGCAGAACAGAAATACGAAGTGAACGGAATGTGCCTTGACCTTTACAGCGAAGTTTTCTACGACGCGTTCACATTCATGCTGCACGCTCCCTTGACGTTCAGGTGGTCTGGAAAGTCCGACGACATAAGTTACATGGAACTTAACGCAAAGGTAAAATACAACGCGGGAAGTTTTGGAAACCTTGACGACGTAAGTCCATACGTTCAGTTCGGTTCAAACCAGGACGACGCTGTATGGGACAAGGCGTACACCTCGGCGTGGATTTTAGACAGACACTTCGGCGGTTCGTTCAATATGTCGTATACGCTTGGAGTGAACTTCAAGGTTGCCGCCGCGGAAGTTGACCTTGGCGTAAAATACGATATGTTCAGCGTGTACCACAAGCAGGAATACGGACGGGATTACAGCATCTCCATTCCATTCATGCTCAAGTTCAGGAAATTCTAGGACGCGGAAAGCACAGCGCACCGTAAAACAAAATTCAACTGTCTGCATTGCGGACATACATTTTCCAAGGAGGAAAACATGAAAAAGATCAGAAAGACCACAGTTCTTGCCTTTGCGGCGCTTTTTGCGGCGTTTGCAGTTGGCTGCGCCACCTACGACAATCCGTTCAATCCAGACAAAAACTCAAGCGGAACAGAAGGTGGAAAAACTGGCGGCGATACAGTTGCGGTCGCAAAAAAGATAGAACTTGCAAAGAACATATACGCGGAAACTCCGCAGGTTCAGGTAAAGATTCCAACAGGATTTGCGTCAATCGAAGTGGGCGACATGGTGAAAATCGTCATGAAGGGAACGTCCGAGGTCGCCCTTGGAAACGCGGAACTTTTCATCGTCGATACAACAGAGGCCGGAGGCTACTGGTATGAACTTTCAGAAAAGGCCGAGACAAACTTTGGAACTGCATTCGACTACACGTATTACTTTACAATCGAAAAAACGCCAAAGGGAACCGGGGATGAAAGCCGGATGCTTGTAATAAACGGACTTGACGGCGACCAGACGCGCGTGCTTGACTGCTCTGAGTTTTCAATCGTAAAAAACGCGTCTTCAGGCGAGCCTGCGACAGATCCTGCAACACCAACGACAGATCCTGCAACGACAGACCCTGCGGCGGGTGAGCCTGCGACAGAGCCTACAACACCAACGACAGACCCTGCGGCAGGCACGCTTGAAAAAACGTCTATAATAGCCGGCATACAGGCGGGCGAAAATGTATGGGGAAGCGGAACGGACACCGCACAGAATCCGGACGGAACCTATACAGTAAAGGCCGCGGGCGAAGGCGAAGGCGGCTGGGGCGGAAAAATCGCTGCTGTTCCCGTAATGGTTTCGGCGGGCGACCTTGACGGATTTACACACGTTGTGGTTGAGGCGGACTTTGCAGGCTTTGAGTTTTCAGCGGATTCCGAAGACTATCCCTCGATTGAACTGAAATTCTCAAACGACGACACAAAGAGCAAGGTGATTGCCGCAACGTCCTTTTACAAGGAGGATGTAAAGACCGCGGAAATTCCGCTTGAAGGACTTGATTTTGCATCGGAAGTTACAAAAATCATGGTGTCTTTCAGGGGAACAGGCAGCCTTAAACTTTCAGACATTTCAAAGGCAAAATAATCTGTCTTCAATCGGCGGAGTCCTGCGTAATGTTTTAGCGCGCGGCTTCGCTGATTTTTTTTTGGGGAAAACTATGAGAATGACAAAACGCGTATTTTTTACGGTGATGGCGATGCTCGCATCGTTTTCGGTTTCCGCACAGGGAAAGCCTTCTATATATACAGAGGCAGATCTTGTATGGCAGGAAGATTTTAACGGCAAAAAACTGAACACAAAGGACTGGAACTACGAGACTCACGAGCCGGGCTGGGTAAACGCGGAGCTTCAGTCGTACGGACCTTCAACAAAAAACACATACTTGAAGGACGGCTGTCTTGTAATACAGGCTATAAAAACAGAAAAAAAAGACGGAACGGTTGAATACACGTCCGGACGGATCAACACGCAGGGAAAACACGCGTTCACATACGGACGCTTCGAGGCAAGGCTCCGTGTTCCAAGAGGAAAGGGCTTTCTTCCTGCGTTCTGGCTCATGCCCGACGACGAGTCATATTACGGACAGTGGCCAAAGTGCGGCGAGATAGACATAATGGAAGTTCTTGGCGACGACGTTTCAAAACTTTACGGAACTCTCCATTACGGCGAGCCGCACTCCATGACGCAGGGAACTTATGTAACTGACAGGGGAAATTTCGCCGACGACTTCCATACGTTCGCGGTTGAATGGGAGCCCGGAGAAATACGGTGGTACTGCGACGGCGTGAACTACAAGAGCGCGAACGACTGGTTTACAAAACGCCAGGGCTTCGGAGAAGTTTCGTATCCGGCTCCGTTCGACCAGCCTTTCTACATAATATTGAACGTTGCTGTTGGCGGCTCTTGGGTTGGCTATCCGGACGAAACAACGGATTTCAGTCCGTCAAAGGACGACGCAAAAATGTTCGTTGATTACGTCAAGGTTTACCAGAAAAAAGAATACAGCGAGGACGTTGAAAAACCTGCAAGGGCGCCGGTTGTCGCAAAGACGGACGCGTCGGGAAACATGATTGGCGAAAGCAAGACTGCGTGGGAATTCCTTACGGCAGGCGGCGGCGCGGGTTCTGTTGAGGGCGACGGAAAGACACACAAGATAATCTCAACAAAGGAAGGTTCTCTTGAATATTCGGTCCAGTACGTGCAGCCAAAAGTTCCGTTGAACGCGGGATACAGGTACAGATATTCGTTTGACGCGTATGCCGAAGAAGAGCGCACGATGATTACAGGAATTTCCGCTCCAAACAACAGCTATGCAAGGCGTTTTGGCGACGTGAAGATAAACCTCACCACAAAAAAACAGCATTTTTCATGGGAATTTGAAATGCGGGCGGACAGCGATCCAGAGTGCCGCGTTGAATTCAACTGCGGCGCGCAGAACTCCACGGCTTCAATCTTCATATCAAACGTGCGCCTTGAAAAAATCGGCGAAGTCGACCTTTCTAACGGAAAATCCTGCCTGCCTGACGGAAACTGCATCAAGAACGGACAGTTCCAGGAAGGAAAAGGACGGCTTGGCTTCTGGGAGATAACAAACAATGTCGATGCAAAAATCCATGTTACAAAGGACAGGGAAAGAAGCCTGCAGGTTGAATCTCCAAAAAAGGCGAGGGCGGAGGATGTAAAAATCAGCCAGCGGAACATAAAACTTGACGGCGGAAACACATACATCGTAAAATTCGACGCAAAGGCATCCAAGACATCAAGCATAACTGCAAAGTTTGCGGACATTGTAAAGACTGAACGTGTAATGACGCAGGGAAGCCATTTTGAGTGGCTGTACAGACCTGAAAACGACGTGGAAATCGACTTTGAACTTCTTCTTGGAACGGACGGCGCCACTGTAAATGTCGACAACATATACATAAAGGAAAACAAGGTTGTTGTGAACGGCGAATTTGACCAGGGCATGAGCGGCTGGGAGGTTTACGCCCACCAGAACGCGCAGGTTTCCTCAAAGATAATCGACGAAGGCTCAAATCCCGCTGTAATGCTTTCAGTTGAAAAGACCGGCAACATGGACTGGATGATACAGTTGAAGCAGAACGCCTGCCTTCTTGAAAAAGGAAAGAAATACAAGGTCTCCCTCAGGGCAAAATCCGACATGGAGCGCATGATAATGCTCGCCCTGCAGCGCGACGGTTCAAAGGACGACAACTGGTATCCGTATTCAAACAACCTGAAATTCAGGCTTGGAAAGGAATTCCAGGAATACAGTTGGACCTTTACGATGGACATGGAAAGCGACCCGAACGTGATTTTCACGATTTCGGTGGGCGCGGTTTCAGACAGGATAATTACAAGCCTTCATCACATAACGATTGATTCAATACTTGTTGAAGAAATTCAAAAATAGGATGAAACTGTAAATCACTTTTGCAATACGGCTTTGCTGTGCATCTGTACGGCAAGGTCTTTTTTTAGCGTTTTGAAGGGAGCATATGAAAACGATTTTTTACACATTCACATCTGTACTGCTTCTTCTTTCGTTCTGTATTTTCGGATGCAGGATGGGGGGAAGGACGCAGGAAGAGCCTTTGAACTTTTTTGACGACACTGGAACAGGTCCTTCCGCGGGAGGAGGCGGCGAAAACCAGGAACTTACGCTTTCCGAGTTCATAAAAAGTCTTGGAAACGGCTGGAATCTTGGAAACACTCTCGACGCAAAGACTGACGGCTACAATACCGACAACCTTGGACTTTCAACTGAACGGAGTTGGGGCCTTCCATACACCACGAGAAAAATGATAGACGCTGTTTCACAAAAAGGATTCAAGACCATACGCATTCCCGTAAGCTGGCACAACCACATCATGCAGAGGGAGGGCTGCAGGATTGACGTAAAATGGCTTGAAAGAGTCCGCCAGATTGTAGACTGGAGCCTTGAATCTGGACTGAACGTGATAATAAACATCCACCACGACAACCTTTCGGAGGACGGACTTAAAAAAAACGCGGGCTTCTGTGTTTCGCCCGATTTTTCTGAAAATTCAGCGCATAAAGAATCTTCCATGGCGTTCATAGAAGCCGTGTGGTCGCAGGTTTCATCGACGTTCAGGGATTACGACGAGCGTCTTGTGTTTGAACTTCTGAACGAACCGCGCGCGGTTGGAACGGCGCACGAATGGAACTCAAGCGGCGCGGCGCTTTTAAAGATGAACGCGCTAATAATGGAATACGAACAGAGGGCGCTTGACGTGATACGTTCGTCCGGCGGAAAAAACGCAGTCCGATACGTAATGGTTCCGCCATACGCCGCATCCCCTGACAACATGGACGGCTGGTCTCTTCCGTCGGATTCCGCGACAAAAAAACTGATAGTTTCAGTACACGCGTACACACCGTATGAGTTTGCAATGGGAAGTTCATCCGTGAATGAATTTTCCCAGAGCCACAGGGCTTCAATAGACTACCTGTTTGAAAACCTGAGGCGGAATTTCCTGCAGAAGGGAATTCCTGTTGTGGTGGGAGAGGTGAGCGCGACAGACAAGAAAAATACGGCGGAACGTGAAAAATGGACGCAGTATTATTTTGGAAAGGCACGGACGCTTTCTGTTCCGCTTGTGCTTTGGGACAACATGGTAACAGCTTCAACGGGCGGCTCGATAGATTCAGGCGAGTGCCACGGATATTTCAACAGGAATGACTGTTCTTGGTTCTTTCCGGACATGGTGGACATGATGCTTTATTGATTTTTACTGTATGGCTTTACTGTATGGGTTTTGGACGGTCTGTATCCTTATCTTTAACCTGTCTGCAGGGGCGTGCAAAAGAAAAAGCAAAGTGCGGCAGTACAAAAAAGGCGTGGAAAAATACACCACGCCTTTTGTTTTTTTTAATGGCAGACTTTTCTTTACATCTTATGCCGCATCCTGCCTTTTGTTTTTGTTATTCCTTTACCGCTCCAACGGCAACTCCGCTTATTATGCTTCTTGAAAGGAAGAGGTATACGATCACCAGAGGAATTATCGCAAGACAGATTATCATGTATACCTGTCCCATGTCGAACTTCTGGTAGTCCGCGCTCCTCAGCTGCGCTATCAGTATTGGTATGGTTTTTTTTGCCTTGCTGTTTATTACAAGGGCTGGGATGAAATAGTTGTTCCATGAACTTACAAAACTGAATATCGCCTGTACGGCAAGGGCCGGCTTCATCATTGGAACTGCAATTGTGTTGAATATCCTCAGTTCATTGCAGCCGTCTATGCGCGCGGCCTCGATTATCGAATGTGGCAGCGAGGACTGCATCGCCTGATACATATAGAAGAAAACCACCGGAGAGGCTATCGCAGGCACATACAGCGCGGCGAGCGTGTCTATCATGTGTATTTTTGTAAGAAGGCGTATGAAGCCAAGCGTGGAAACCTGTGTTGGAATCATCATCAGGGCCAGAATGAGTTTGAAGATGAATTTCTTTGCCTTGAAGTTGTACATGAAAATTCCATACGCCGTCATCGCCGAAAAATACGTTGTAAGAAGGGCGGACATGAGCGACACTGTCACGCTGTTCGCCAGGGCGCGCAATACCGGTATGTTAGGGTTTGAAAGCAGGTTTTTTATGTTCTGCCAGAAATGCAGCCCCGGCATGAAGTCGAAGCCTTTCTGTATCTGCGCGTGTGTTTTTGTGGCGTTCACAATCAATACAAAGAATGGAAAAAGTGAGAACACGGTCAATGCCAGAAGGGCCGCGTAAACCAGATACCGTCTTACAATGGATTTGCTTTTGCACATAATCATCTTCCTCCTGATTTTTCCCTGTACTGTTTCATCGTGATGTTGTACACGGTAAAACTGAATATGCTTGTGAGTGCGAACGTTACTACGGAAACCGCTCCCGCCATTCCGTAGTTTTTGTTTGCAAGATGTTTGTTCAGGTACATTATGAGCGTCATGCTCGTCCTGTTTGGATTTCCCTCGCCGTTCGTCAAAATCTGAGGAATGTCGAACATCTGTATTCCTCCGATAAGGCTTGTAATCAATACATATACGAAAATCGGCTTTAGCAGCGGCAGGGTGATTTTAAAGAATGTCTGTACGGGATTTGCTCCGTCTATTCTTGCCGCCTCAAAAATGCTTGTGTCTATGCTCATTATTCCAGCCATGAGCATTATGGTTGTGTTTCCGTACCACATGAGGAAGTTCATCGTGGCCACAAGGAATTTCGTCCAGCCTTCTGAACTTAAAAAGCGTATGTTTTCTTCTATAAGACCCATGCGTGAAAGTATGCTGTTTACAGGTCCGTTGTCGCTGAACAGCGTGAAGAAAAGCATTGCGAACGCCGAAGCCATTATGAGGTTCGGCATATATATTACAGTCTTGAAGAACTGCTGCCCCTTCAGTTTGAGTTCCGCGCTTGTAAAAAGTATCGAAAGAACAAGCGCTATTACAATCTGCGGAATGAAGCCGCATATCCACAGCACGAACGTGTTCTTTATGTAGCGCAGTATGTCGCTCTGGAATATCGCCCTGTAGTTTTCAAGTCCTATGAAACGCGGACCTACTGTTGTAAGTCCAACTCGGTAGTTTTCAAAAAGACTGTTTGTAAATGTTGAAATCAGGGGAATCAGCGAAAAAACTGTAAACGCAATAAAGAACGGCGCTATGAACACATATCCCCATCTGTCAAAATTTACTTTCTTTATTTTTTTTGGTTTTTCAATGTCTCTGCTTTCTGCCATTGTATTCCCCTGACTTTTTACGCGTCCTGTATTTTTTTAAGGACGCGCGTGTTTTTTTGCAGTTTGCAACGCAAACAAAAGGCTTTGGGAACGGTTTTGTCCGTGCGGCGTGCAATGCACTCCGCGTTCACGTATGCGCGGCCCCGCGCGTTTTGTAACGCCCCGCGCCCTCGTGCAATGCGCGGGAAGGGCGTGCAACGCGCGGCACGTTTACACGCAATGCTCTGCGCATTTATGTATGCGCCGCACCACGCGTCCGTTCCGCCCGGCCTTCAATACGTTCTGCCTACCTTGAAAGGTTTGGATAAAGTTCAAGAACCGCCGTATAGAAATTTTCCCACGCAGCGTCAAGGCCTATCTTGTCGTTAAAGTAATCCCTCATAGAAGACTGAAGCTTTTCAGACATTCCAAGGTCGTACTGGGTTATGCAGCTCTTGTCGATTGAAGTCGCAGAATCAAGGAAGAATTTTATGTGGTTCTGTCCGCCAAGGAAAGGATTTTCGTATGAACTTTCGGCGATTTTCTGCATTGCAGGAACGTTGTTTGTAAAGTCGCCTGACTTCATTGCAATCTGCGTCATTACATCAGGGTCGCACGAAAGCGTGTAAAGGATGTCGCGTATAAGGTCTATGTTGTCTGAACCGCGCGCCGCGCATATCCATGTTCCGCCCCATGAAAATCCCTGAGGACCCTTGCAGAACGCCCAGTCGCCGTATGAGCCGTTTCCAGGAACTCGTTCTCCCTTCTGGTCGTCAAGCGATGCGGGTGCCATTACAAAGTCTATGAACCAAGCAGGTCCAAAATAACCGAATACGTTTCCCTTTGAGCCCATTCCCTGCGTGCTTTCCGCCGTCCACAACGAAGCCTTGTTGTTGTAGCCAAGTTCTGTGTATTTTTTTGTCTGTGCTATCCACGCTTCTATCTGAGGATCAATCTTAATCTTGTTCTTTACAACCCACGGACTTGTCATGTTGTCGCTGAACGCCCTGAACGCATCGTCAAAGCCGGAGAGCATATAGTAGCCCTTGGACTTTGCCTTTGCGGCCGCAGCGTCAAATTTGTTCCAGTCCGAAAGATATTCGCCAACCTTTTCAGGCTCGTCCGTTCCAAGAACGTCCCTTGCAATCGACCTTCTGTATATGAATCCGCCCGGACAGGCCTGCCATGTAAGCCCCTTAAGGTTTCCCTTTGAGTCTGTCATTACATCCTGCGTGTACTTGTACTGGTTTTTAATCTGCTCGTGTGTAAGTCCAACGTCCTTTACAACGTCAAGAGTGAAATTTGTATTGACGTATTTAAGCGCGTAGTCCGACTCCACAAGGAAAATGTCAATCTTCCTGTCGGCGGGAACCCTGTCCTGCTGCAGCAGCGCCTCGTCCAGTTTGTTCTGGTACGCGCTGTCCTGGCTTGGCGTTATGATCCAGCTCACTGTAACGTCCGACGGAAGTTTGTGCGCGTAATAGTCGTTGAACCTTCCCTGAAATTCTTCGTTCCACGTGTAAATGTTCAGAACCTTTCCGCTCTGTACAGCCTTTTTCTCACAGCCTGAAAACAATGCCACAAGCGACACCGCCAGCGCAGGTACGATTAATTTTTTCATAGATTCCCCCTTAAAGACTCTAGAATTTGTATTGTAACACAATTTTTGCAAGGAAGATTTCACCGCCTTGTTTACAGTCAAAAGTTTAAGTCCCGTTTTTTCGGAAAAATATCAAAAAATTGTGATAAATATTAAAAATATGTAATTCTTTGATTAAAGGGCGTTTTTTGTTTAGATTTAATGAAAAACTCATTGTACACTGATGCTATGGGAATCAAGGACGAACTTACAAAAATCGAATTCAAAAACAGGGAATACCTCATAAACCACATCTCGTACGACAGGGAGATGGCGTTCTACCAGAGCATAAAAAACGGCGACATGGAGGAGATGAGGCGGCTTTTCAAACCGCTGAACGTGGAAGGCTTTGGAAAACTCAGCGACAATCCGCTCAGGAACCTCAAATACCATCTTATAATTACAGTCGCCATGATAACCCGATACGTAATAGAGGCCGGGCTTGAAATGGAGGCTGCGTACAACCTGAGCGACATATACATAAGAAAAATCGACGTGTGCACCGACACGGAACGAATCCACGACATACACATAGAACTTTGCGAGGCATACGTAAAGCGGATGCAGGCATTTAAAAAGAAGAAACTGTATTCAAAGCCCGTCATACAGTGCATAGACTACATATACGACAACCTGCACAACAAAATCACCCTTGACGACCTTGCCGACGTGTCTGACTTGAGTCCGTCGTACATCTCAAGGTTGTTTCACAGCGAGGTGAACGTTACAATCGCCCAGTACATACAGAACAAGCGCATAGACGCCGCAAAGAACCTGCTTGTCTTTACGGAATACACAACCACCGACATAGCGAACTACCTGCGTTTCAGTTCGGAAAGTTATTTCATAAACGTTTTCAGAAAAAACTGCGGACTCACGCCAAAAAAATTCAGAAAAATGCACTTCCGCTCAAAATTTTCCACGCAGGACCCGGACTGACTTCCATCTCATGCAGAACGAAACATGAACACCTCGCCCGTCATGTTGAGCAAAGCGAAACATCCACGCCTCGTGTTGGCACAGCGAACTTGACGCGCTTTTTCAACAGTGAACACATGATTTTTATGCAGTGTGTAGGTAAAAAATTGAAGAAAGTATTGCAATGCACTGTACAAATATTGTAGTTGCACAAAAAAATTATGTGGTAACGGTAGAAAAAGCAAGCAGTCCAACCGAGCCATTCTGAAAGCCCGAGCAGATTTTGCTTAAAAAATCTGCGAAGTAAAATGTGTTTCTTTCAGCATGGCGAATTGGACGCGCTTTTTCGACAGTGAACACATAATTTTTATGCAGCGTGTAGGTAAAAATTTGAAAAAAGTATTGCAATACAGTTGTCATGCGTGCTTTGTCCGATTTTGAATGATATTTGTACGCCGTTTGTCCGTCTTATTATGGCAAGAATCGTAAAAAAAGTGTAAATTATACACCAGAGGAAGTTATGGACGTAAAAAGTATTTTCAAAAAATTCATCCAGAACACAGGCTTTTCGGGAACCTGCAGGTTCGACGAAGAAATAGCGCCCTTGACGACTTTCAGGATTGGCGGAACGGCCGCGGTTTTTGTCGCTCCCGACGACAGTTTTCAGATTCAGGACGTATTTTTCCTCGTAAAAAAATACAACATTCCGTATTTTGTGCTTGGAGGCGGAAGCAATGTGGTGTTCCGAGACGGATATTTTGAAGGACTTGTAATTTCAACTGAAAACATACGCGGAATCTCATGCACGGACTTTGATTTTTCCTGCGAGGATGCAGACGCGCAAAGTCAGACTTTCGGTTCCGCTACGGCTTTAAATGAAAAATCCGAGCGGCACATGCTTGTAGGCTGCGCCGCTGGAATGAAAATGCAGGAATTTGTGGATTACTGCGTGCAGAACGACCTGTGGGGCGCGGAAAAATTCGCGGGTCTTCCAGGTTCTGTTGGCGGCGCGATTTTTATGAACGCAAGATGCTTTGAAAAATCAATATGCGAAAACCTTGAAGGCGTGTTCGCCTACGATTTTGACAAAATGGAGGGCGTGAAAATTCCGTACAGGGCTGAGGACTGGGCGTACAAAAAATCGCCCTTCCAGTGCGGCGGAAAACTCATACTGCAGGCCTCGTTCAGGCTTGAAAAACGCCCCGCATCCGAACACCAAAAACTTGAGGATGAAGCGCGCCATTACATCGAGCAGCGTAAGAGCAGGGGGCATTTTGATTTTCCAAGCGCGGGAAGCGTGTTCAAGAACAACAGGTCGTTCGGCTCTCCAAGTGGAAAACTTATTGACGATGCGGGGCTCAAGGGATTCAGGATTGGAAACGCCCAGGTCGCGAAATTCCACGGAAATTTCATAATAAATTTGGGCGGAGCGACTCAAAAAGATGTAAGAAATCTTGTTGAATATGTCGTTAATACAGTAGAGGAAAAGAAAGGTTTTAAACTTGAGCCGGAGATTCTGTTTTTTTAAATGCAGTTCTTCCGCTCTTTTTATGGGAGATTGGAGTGTTACAGTTATCTTTTATCAACATCAAGGCTGGAAATTATCTTCTGGTGGAAGGCAAGGAAAATTGCGACCGCTTCTACATCCTCCAGTCTGGAAAGTTGCAATGCTTCAAGTCAAACGATCCTGAGGGTGTAAAGCGCAGTCTTGGACCGGGAGATTTTACAGGGGTTGTTTCGTGCATGTCGAACCACGCCCAGATAGAAAACGTCCTGGCGCTCACGGATGTAAAGGCGATTTCCGTATTGAAGGACCAGTATCCAGAACTCATAGCCTCAAACACTCCCATAGCGCTTAAGGTCATAAGGACGTTTGCCACACGGATGCGCCAGATGAACGAGGACCTTACAAAGTCAACATTGAAGAACGTTTCAATGGACACGCCGGAACACATATACGAGGTTGCAAAGTGTTACGACGACAAGGGCGAAATTTCAATCGCCTCATACGCGTATTACAGATACCTCAAGGAATGTCCCAACGGAAAATTCAGGGACGAGGCGTTGAAGCAGTTTTCAAAATACAGGAACATATCAAAGGCGGTTTTCTTCGAGCCTACATCCGATCCTACAAGGACATATCCAAAGGGAACCATGATAATGTCCGAATCCCAGAAGGGCGCGGAGATGTTCGTCATACAGGAAGGCCAGGTTGCAATTACAAAGATTGTAAACGGAAACGAGGTTACATTGGCTGTCCTGCACAAGGGCGATATGTTCGGCGAAATGGCGCTGCTTGAAAACAAGCCGCGTTCAGCCTGTGCCATTGCAAACGAGGACTGCAGGCTCATGGTGGTGAACAGCCAGAACTTCGACCAGATGGTAACGACACAGCCGCAGTTGATTTCACGTCTTACCGTAACGCTCGCCGACAGGCTCTGGTCCATGTACAGGCAGCTGGACAACGCCGCTTTACAGGAGCCGATCTATAAATTCGTCGATATGCTCGCCCTCCAGCTTGAAAAGGCAAGGGTTCTTACGGGGCAGTACCAGAGCGACCTTACAGTTACGGACCTTATGAATATGTGCGCCGTTCCGGACAACAAGAAGCCCGCCCTCATCTACCAGATAAACAATGAAGTAAAAATAAAGGAAGTCAATGGAAAGATTTTCATTCCAAGTTGTCAGGAAATACTGAACCAGGCTTCGTTTTACAGAAAAAAGAACGCAAAGGAAATGCAGTCCATAAAATAGGACTTCAAGGAAGAACCAGTTGTTGCAGTTATCGTTTGTTGAATTCAAGAAAGGCTCATACGTTTTGGTTGACGGGGCGGACAATACTGACAGATTCTACATCATTCAGAAGGGAAGGGTGATAGTTTCAAATTCGCTGGACCCTGGAAAAAACTCAAGGAAAATTCTTACTACAGGCGACTTTGTAGGTGTAATTCCGTGCATGTCGAACCACGCCCAGATTGAAAACGCCATCGCGCTTGAAGACACAAAGGCGATTGCAGTAATGAAGTCGCAGTATCCGTATCTGATTGAAAAAAATGTTCCAGTCGCGTTAAAGATAATCCGCACGTTTTCAAACAGGATGCGCGAGATGAACGACCAGCTTTCACAGTTGACGTTGAACAACACCTCCCAGTCCTCGCCTGAACAGATTTTCTGCGTCGCGGAGTATTACGACAAAAAGGGAATGTACGACATAGCGGCATACGCGTATTACCGCTACCTCAAGGAATGTTCCTTTGGCGTGAACAGAAGCCGGGCGCAGGAACGCTTCATCGCATTGAAGCCAACGTCAAGGGCGGTGTATTTTGAGCCCGGCGAGGATCTTGTACGGACTTATCCTGAAGGCACAATGATAATGGCTGAAAACCAGAACGGCTCCGACCTCTTTGTAATACAGGAAGGACAGGTCAAGATTTCAAAGGTTGTTGACGGAAACGAGGTCATTCTTTCGATTTTAAAACGCGGCGATATGTTCGGCGAGATGGCTCTGCTTGACAACAAGACGCGTTCTGCAAGCGCGATCGCGCAGGAAGAATGCAGGCTTATGGTCATAAACAGAAAAAACTTCGACCACATGGTTGCCACACAGCCGCAGTTGATTTCACGACTTACCACAACGCTCGCCGACAGGCTCTGGTCCATGTACAGGCAGCTTTCAAACACAAGCCTCCACGATTCCCTGCACAAGGCGATTGACATGCTTTCGCTCCAGCTTGAAAAAGACAGAAAACTTTTCGGGGCGTACCACACTTCAATAAGTTTCCAGGACCTTCTGAATATGTGCGCGATTCCGCAGAAACTTCAGCCAAGGGCGATGTTTGAACTCCAGAACGAAAAGACAATCAAGGTGATACAGGGAAAAATATACATTCCGGACTGTCAGGAAGTCGTGAAGCTCGCGGCCTTCTTTAAAAAACAGGAAGCGGAAAAGGCAAAATCCAAGGCGTAAAAATCAGGAGGTTCAACATGAAGGGAATTTCAAAACTTTTTGTGCTTCTGTGCGTTTTTTTCATCGCGTCCGCATCTGCTTCCGCACAGAAAAAATCCGTTGCAAAAGGCTACGGCGGAGTGAACCTTGGAATGACGCTTGAAGAGGCTAAAAAGGCGCTTCGGGGAAACACGGAATTCGGCTACAACGGAGAACGGGACGTTTCGCTTCTTCCTGGAGAAAACCGGATACTGATAGAAACGGACGCCGTTGCAGGACACAGGTATTCGTTTCTGGAAAGGTGCTGGTTTCAGTTTTACGAGGACAGGCTTTACATCATAACAATAAACGTGAACAGGGAGAGGATGGACCATTTCAGCATATTTGACTCGCTTTGCAAAAAATACGGAAACCCGGATTCCGTTTCGCCTGAAAAATCCGTATGGAAGGACGGCGACTACGTTATGAGCCTTGAGCGTCCGCTGACGCTGAAATATCTTGACCAGAAGACCTTCGACAGTCTTGCAAAAAAATCCCTTGTAGGCCCGTCGGGAACTGAAATCACAAGGGAAATGTTTTTGGATGAACTTTGACATGAAAATAATGCATAAAGCCTTTACGTTTTTTCTGCCCATTCTTTTTGCCCTGGGGCTTTCCTCCTGCGAACCTTCAAAACCTTCAAAACTGCAGAAAAGGGATGTTGTGATTCTTACACAGGACGGAAGCAGTGTTGCGTTGAAGGTTGAAATCGCCGACACTTTCGAGTCCAGACAGAATGGATTCATGTTCAGAAAGAAAATTCCAGACGGAACCGGAATGCTTTTTGTCTTTGACTCGGACCAGATTTTAAACTTCTGGATGAAGAACACTCCGACTCCGCTTTCAATCGCATACATAACAAGCGACGGAAGAATCAGGGACATGTTCGACATGACGCCGTACAGCCTTGCCGATGTTTCAAGCACTGGCTACGTAAGATACGCTCTTGAAGTTCCCCAGGGCTGGTACAAAAAAAACGGCGTAAGGACTGGCGACAGGCTTGTAATGGATTTTAAATGAGCCTTACTCTCCCGCCTCAAGTTTTGCAAGTTCCGAGGCGGCGATAATGTCGTTCGGCTCGTACACAAGGACTGTGGTGAAGTACCGTCTGGCTTCTTCCCTGTTTCCCATTTTAAGGCACAGGTAGCCAAGGTTTGACATTATCTTTGTGTCTTCGGGCGAGATTTCAAGCGCGGTAAGAAGGCTCTTCTTCGCCTCGGCGAATTTTTTCTGTTCCATCTGGCAGATTGCGCGCTCGTTGTGGCAGTCGGAATTTGTGTTTCCGCCGCATGATATTGCCTGCTCGAACGCCTGTTCCGCCTGTGGATAGTTTGCAGTTCTTCTCATTCCCCAGCCAAGCAGAAACCAAGCGTTCCAGGACTTTGGATTTTTTTCGATGAATTTCTTTATTTCCTCAAGACCTTTTTCTTCCTGGCCCGATGAAATAAGTTTGTACGCGTTCCTGAACGATTCGTCGTCCATGTTGTCGTTGGAGATGCCGTCGATTATTTCCTGCGCGCGCTCTTTTTTGTATATTCCGTTTTCGCCAAGATCTTCGTCCTTCGCGTCGCAGGTGAGCGCAAGGTATGTCTCGAACGCTCCCTTCGCCTCGGAAAAATTGTGCTGCTTGAGATAGAAGAATCCCGCGTTGAAAAATGCGTCCGCGATTGGCGGTTCTGAGTTCATGGCCTCCCTGTAGAGTTCAAGCGCGTCGCTGTCGTACGCGTCCGCGTCGTCGTGAAGACCGCTCCTTCTGTAACTTTCCGCCCTCTGGTCAAGGAACACCGCGGTGTTCAGCGTCACGGCGGCGTTTTCAGGATCTATTCCACGCAGCGTAAGGAAAAGTTCCTCAGCCATGTCCCAGTCCTCGTTCTTTGCCTTTATGACGGCCGCCTCGGTAAGTTCCTTTTCAATGTCGGGTCTTGCCGTCTTTAAAATAGAACGGTAATAGTCCGCGTGTGGATTTTTTTTGTCGTGCGCAAGAACGGCAAGGATTCCTGCAAGAATCTGTTCCGCCTCAAGGCTTTCCATGTTGAAACTTCCAGGGCTTTCAGGTTCTCCATCCTTTTTTTGAACGGGAAGAGGAATCGACCTGTCAATCTGCATCGCCGCGTCGGAAAATTTAAAGTCCTCCGGTATGTTTATAAAATACACTGTTTCAAGGGAATTTTTACTGTTCATTGCACATTCCTGTTTGGAGAGTTTGGTTTTATGGAGATTTCATCCGCTATTGGTATGTTATTCCGTTGCGCGCGTCTTCTTCCGCCTGCATTTCCTGCGCCCGCTTTGCGTTCACAAGAATTTTGGTTGGGTCTTCGTCCTGCAGGCTCTGGTTTTCAAGGAAGATTTTTTTGTTCGCCGAGAAGAACTCGTTTATCCTCATCTTGTACGAAAGAGGAACCTGGTTTTCATCGAATTTTATTCCGGCGGTAACCAGATCCCGTCGTCCTTCCACCATGTCTGCGGCGACAATCGTTCCCTTCACGTCGATTATTTCATCGGGTTCAACGAACATGAATCTTATCACGCAGTCCCTTCCCTTAAGGAAGTTTGGAAGTCCCATGATGATGATTTTCGTTCCTGAAAACGAAATGTCCCATAAGATGCATCTGCGTGGAACGTTCTGCACGTATACAATTGATTCCTTTTTGTTTATTCCCAACGCCCTCTTTGAATTGTCGTTCAACAGAATCCGTTCGTCCTTTCGGTTTATGAAACTTGAGTTTGCGTCTATGAGCGAGCCAAGGCGCATTATAAGGTCGTCTGGCGGACGCTGGGTGAAAGTCAGGGTTACAATCGCAAGTTCGTTGGAATTCATGTACGGAGTGACATTGGAAACTTTGCTTGAAATAAAAAAGTACAGGGGATTTCCCTCTTCGTCCATGAAGCAGTAGCGTATGCTTGAAGGCGGCGCGTCTTTTTTTGTAATTTTCTGAAATGCGCCGCCCGCCGTTCCTATGACGATTTTTGCCATCTGGAACGAAGTCGAATTGATTATACATGGCCACTGTTCCCCACCGCACTTTACGTAAACCTGCCTTGGGTCAACGCGAAGAGTACGCAGAATGTCCTTTGTGAAAGTGATTTCATTTTCACGGTACAAATCGTAGTATTTGTTGATTAGCTGATTAGTAGCGATATTGGTTGCCATATAGTCAATAATTTTAGTTTAATAAACGCTATTCGTCAATGTTGTTGGGAAGAAAAGACTGGTTTACGGCGTTCTTTTTTGAGCGTTGTGTAGGTTAATTTTATAAATTATAAAGAATTATTTTTAATTTTAAATCCAATCATCGAAGGAACCCGCCGCCTTATTCCGTATTTCAGTACAGGCCGTCCATTTATCACAAGATTTGTGGAATTTCCTCCGTCAAACTGCATGGCCTCTTCCGCGCCTAAATTTTGAAGAATTTCAGCGCAGTCCATGTATGAAAAATTTTTTCCTGCAAAAACAAGGAGCGTCCTGCCTCCGTCCTTTAGCGCGGCGGCCGAGCGTACGTCCTTTATGTTCTTGAATTTTCGGATTTCTCCATCCTTGAGGATTACCCAGAAGCCTCCCTGCGCGACAAGTGGCGTTTTACCAAGTTTGTAAAAGTTTCCCTGGTTTTCAAGAATTTTTGCCGAGTATCCTCCGTCAGGTTCATCAAAAAAACATATCGCCGAATATCCGTCTTTTGGAGGAACTTCCGTCCTGCCGTCTGAAACTTGAATTCCAACGGGCCACGCCTTTGAAAATGGATTTTTACTGCATTTCACGTTGAACGGAGTTGTGTTGACCGCAACCTGCGAGCCTGTTCTTCTTGCAAAATTTTCAACTTTTTCTGTTTCAAGCCAGGCGCTTCCTGTATTTCTGGCCGTTATTTTAAGGGCGGGATTTGAAAGGTCTATCTCTACAATATGATATTCGATTTTACGCCCTGTATTTTTCCACGAGAACGTTCTGATTCCTTCTGCAAGTTCAGTCCATGCAATGCCGTCGTGTCCAGGACCTGGAACCTGGTGTTCCGCCGCGGTATTTAAATCTGTGTCTGCCCCGTGCTGAAAGGATGTGGTTCTGCATGAAAAAAGCAGAAGAATTGCGAAAATGACCGATGCATGATAGAAACGAAGATTTTTTTTCACAGTTAGACGATAGCGTAAAAGCATCAAGTTTTCTAGGACATTTTTACGCCGATGTTTTGATTTTCCACAAAAAAAATCCTCCGGCGGCTTTCTGGAATTTCATCCAGACTTCCACCAAAGGATCTTCGTATTGCGGTGTGTGTTTTTCCTAGTCCAGGCTTCTCATGTCTGAAACGTCCTTTTCGTAGTCGACTCCTTCAACGTCAAAGCCGTTTATCGTAAGGAAGTCGTGCTTGTAGCCTGCAAGGTCGCAGCGTTCCGCAAGGTTTTCCTGTGTTACGCCTTCCATAAGACGCGACACTTCCGCCTGCACCTCATCGTCCATTTCCCAGTCGTCCATTCGGATTCTGTTTTCAGAGTCGACCGGCACTTCCGATGCGCTGTTGTCGCTTCCGGTGTACAGCCTTTCTGCAAAAAGGCGTTCCATCTGTTCTATGCAGCCTTCGTGCGTTCCCTTTTTCTTCATTACCTTGAAAAGAACTGAAAGATAAAGCGAGATGATTGGAATTACAGCGGAACTTCGTGTTACAAGACCCTTGTTCACTGAAACATACGCGGCTCCTTTCACGCTGTTTTTCAACTGCTCGTTCATCCTGAGCGCGGTCGCCTCCAGGTCTTTTTTAGCCTGGCCGATTGTTCCGTCGCGGTAGATTGCATGGCTCAGTTCAGGTCCTATGTACGAGTATGCGAGCGTTCTGCATCCTGTGTTCAGGACGCCTGCGTCAAGGAGGGCGGAAATCCACAGCTGCCAGTCCTCGCCGCCCATTACCTTTACGGTGTTTGCAATTTCGTCTTCAGTTGCAGGCTCCGCGGAAGACTCCTTGATTGTCTGGCTCATTATGTCAATCGCCTTTCCTGAATATGTTTTTCCGATTGGCTTTATGACCGACTTGTACATTACGTGCTGTCCTGACCCGTCGAGTTTTTCAGGGTCGCTCCTTACAGGAGATGCAAGGGAATATACAACGAGGTCGACTTTTTTTCCCGTCTTCCTGATTTCTTCTATTACAGTCGCGCGCGTTTCGTTTGCGTATGCGTCCGCGCTGAATGTCTTTGAAAAAAGACCGTCCTTCGCCGCCGCCCTGTCGAACGCTTCGTTGTTGTACCAGCCCGGTGTTCCGCCCCTTGTTTCAGACGCTTCCTTTTCAAACGAAACGCCTATCGTGTCCGCTCCATACTCGAACGCGGCCGAGATTCGGCTTGCAAGTCCGTAGCCTGTAGAACATCCAAGCACAAGCACAAGCCCGGGACCTTTTCCGCCTTCCTTGAGCGTCTTTATTCCACGCTTTGACTTCTGCGCCTTTACATAGGCGATTTGGTTTTCAGTGTCCTTTGCACAGCCTACCGGATGGGCGTTGATACACATACTGCTTCTTACCATTGGTTTGATGATTGCCATAGTTTTTGACTCCTGTGAAAAGCGGAACGTAAATGATTCCGCTTAAAATTGACCTTATAAGAATTCTTCCACCAATCGAATGTTATTAATAGAAGAAACTAAGTTCATTACAAATCTGCACAAATCTGCCGGACAGAATTGAACGTGCTACTCCCTGTATTTTTTTATGATTATACAGGCGTTGTGTCCGCCAAATCCAAGCGAACAGCTTGCGGCGGCGTTGATCTCAGCCTTTACACCGACCTTTGGCGTGTAGTCAAGGTCGCAGCCGTGTTCCAGGTCTGGATTTTCAAGGTTCGCCGTTGGAGGAACGAATCCTTCCTGTATCGCCTTGACGCAGAAAAGAGCCTCCGCGGAACCCGCCGCTCCCACCATGTGTCCAGTCTCGCTTTTTGTGGAAGATATGTGGAGGCTGTACGCGTGGCTTCCAAACACGGACTTAAGCATTTTTGTTTCGGCGCTGTCGTTCGCAGATGTGGAAGTTCCGTGCGCGTTGTAGTACTGGATTTCCTCAGGCTTCATGCCCGCGTCCTCAAGCGCCTTCCTCATCGCAATCGCGCCGCCCGAACCGTCTTCCAGAGGAGCGGTTATGTGGTATGCGTCGCACGACGAGCCTACGCCCGCGATTTCCGCGTATATTTTTGCTCCGCGTTTTTTTGCGTGTTCAAGTTCTTCAAGTATGAGGACCGCCGAACCTTCTCCCATTACAAAACCGCTTCTGTCTCTGTCGAAGGGTCTGCTCGCCGCCTTTGGATTTTCATTGAAACTTGATGTAAGGGCCTGAAGCACCTGGTAGCATCCTATGTTGAATCCAGTGATGTTCGCATCCGTTCCGCCGGCTATGCACACATCCATTCTGCCAAGCCTTATCATGTCAGCGGCAAGGTTCAGAGCGTCCGTTCCAGAAGCGCAGGCTGTGGAAAGCGTCCAGCTCGGTCCTTGAATTCCGTAATACATGCTGACCGCCGCAGGGGCCTCGTTGTTCAGCGAAAGGGGCGCCGTAAGTGGAGGAAGCCTGTTCACTGCAGCCGACGGATCCAGGTATTTTTTATATCCCGCCTCAACTCCGTCTGAAAGTCCGATTCCAACCCCTGCGATTATTCCTGCGTTTTCGTTTTTGAGGGTTTCCCTTGTGAATCCTGAATCCGTGACCGCCTCTATGCTTGCTCCCAGCAGGAATTTTGCGAACCGTGAAAGTTTTCTTGAAAGTTTTCTGTCCACGTCGTAGCCGTCAAGGCTGAAGTTTTTTACTTCCGCCGCAATCTGAACCGAATAGTCTGTCGCGTCAAAAAGCGTTATCCTGTCCGTTCCCGAAACGCCGTTCTTTACATTGTTCCACGTTTCCTCGGCCGTGTTTCCCACCGAAGAAACCGCTCCAAGCCCGGTAATTACAACTCGTTTCATTTTTGCTCCATAATTTGTCAAAGTCAGAATTTGTATTTTCTGAATCTGGAAACCACTATACTACAAATGGAATAATATTTAAAGTTTGAACGAAATGACAGTTATAGTCAATATGTCATTTAAATTCGATTTTTTGCTTTACTGTCAATTGAATTCTTGCTCGACTGGATTATTTATAGTAGAATTAGATCTATGTATAAAATCAGGAGGAAAATCCCTTGAAAAAGATATTGTTTGGACTTATGGCATCTGCCTTTACTCTTGCCCTTGTGTCCTGTGGCTCTACACCAAAAGAAAAACCGGTGCAGGTACAAGAACCTAAAATAGAAACGCCAAAGACAGTTGACGTTCCGGTTGTAAAAGACAATTCCGATGAACTCTCAAAGACAGAAGAAGCGCGTCGCGCCGCAATCGAGGCTGGAGCAAAGGACGCCGCGCCTGTTCAGTTTGCAGCCACCGAGGCTCTGTACACCGCCCTTCAGGAGCAGGCTAAAACTGGAATGGATTCTTCCGAGGCGCTCAAAGACCTTCAGGACAGGTACAAGGCTCTGGCAGACTATTCATCCGCACTTGCTTCAAAGAAGAAGATTGACGACAACGGCTATGCGTCTTACAGCCAGTCAAAGTACGACGCCGGCGTTCAGGCTCTTTCCGATATGGAAAACCTTTTCAGCCAGACGAACCTCAGGGGTTCTACAATGCTTGAAACAGCGGGAAGGGCGAAAGGTTCTTTTGACGCGGTTCTTTTTGCGGCGTACAAGAAGCTTGCAAAGGATGAAAGGACAGCGGCGTTCAAGGCCAAGAACGATGCCGACGGAATCAAGGCTGGCGTCGCGGCAAAGGACGCGTACAACAGCGCTGTTTCTGAATTCAAGGCAGGAGATTCAAGTTATTCAATGCAGAATCCTGAATCCGCTTTGAACCATTACTCAAACGCGAAGGTGGAATTCACCGCGATATATGGAAAGGTTCTTGCTGAACGCGAGGCCGCCCAGAAGGCCATGGAAGCGGCCAGGGCGAAGGTTTCTGAAAGCGCCACATACGCCCAGAAGGCCGATGTTGAAGCCCCTCTTACAGGCGACGACATAAAGGGAATCGAGGCCGCGGACGCAAAACTTTTGGAAGACGACAACTACGACGATCCGTCCGTTCAGGAGGCGGCCCTTCCGGAAACATTGCTTGATGAAGGAGATGAAAAATAATGAAGAAGATACTTAGCGTTGCATTTGCTTTGTCTTTCGCCGCCTGTCTTTTTGCGGCGAGTTACACGAACAACACATATCAGAAACTTGCCGACGAGTATACAAGAAAGGCTCAGGTCGCCTTTGACGCGGGTCAGTATTCAGATGCCGTTTCATATTCTGAAAAGGCGGCTGAAAACGCGGAACTTTCAAGGGCATACATCGACATGATGAAGACGCGCGGCCTTGCTGAATCTCAGATGAAGATTGCGAAGAACAGGATAGCATGGGCGGAGGGCGTGAATGCCGAAAGGACATTCCCAATCGCCTTTACCGCGGCGAAGGAGGCTTACTCAAACGCCGAGTCTTCATTTACTAAAGAAGACTTTGCTTCCGCCGTTACGTTCGCCAAGGCGTCCATAGCGGCTTTGGACGGCGTTTACGAGGTTACTCCGCTTCCAGAGTTCTACATCGTTCGTCCTTGGGCAGAAACAAAGGACTGCTACTGGAATATTTCAGGCAGGCCATACGTGTACAACAATCCGTTGCTGTGGGAAAACCTGTATCAGGCGAACAAGAACAATATGCCTCGTCCGAACGATCCAAACCTCATCATGCCTGGAATGAAGATGAAGATTCCAAGCCTCACCGGTGAATACCGCGAGGGGGTCTACAGTCCAAGCAAGAAATACGAGGCTTACGGCACAGGCAGGTAAGCGAACAAAACGGAGCCGGTTCTTATGAGCCGGCTTTTTTGTTTTAACTGTGATTTTTTTTTGACAGAACAACACTTCCGAATTAGAATTGATTTGTTGGGAGTCGGGATTCATATCACGCCCTCGGCTTCAAGGAGTTTTTATGGCAGTTATAGCAATATCACGACAGGTTGCAGCATTGGGAGATGAAGTTGCGGCTGCTGTCGCGGAAAAAATTGGATATAAATTTATAAACAGGCAGAAAATTGAGCAGAGGATAGTTGAACTTGGCTTTCCTGCTGAAAAACTAAAGAAATACGACGAAAAAAAGCCTGGATTCTTTGCATCTCTTGTAAAGGACAGGGATGAATATCTGCACTATCTTCAGACGGCGGTTCTGGAGGCCGCCGAAGAGGACAACTGCATTCTCATCGGTCGCGGCGCGTTTGTAATCTTGGAAAGCCTTCCAAACCTTGTGTCGCTCAGATTTGTCGCAAACGACGACGTTCGCATGAAGCGTCTTGTGAACGAATTCAGCTGGAACGAAAAACAGGCGATGCAGAGGATAAACGAAAGCGACACCAACAGAAAGGGCTTCCATAAAAGTTTCTTCAACGCCGACCTTGACGACGCGACCCATTTTATGATGGTTATGAACACAGGAATCTTCGACGAAAAGGAGGCTGCGGACACAATCGCTTCCATATTGAAGTCATACATCACCGATGCCAAGGAGGAAAAAGGCAGGGAGAAGTTGAAGGAACTCTTGAAATGCCAGCACCTTGTGAACAAACTTGTGTTTGACTACAAACTCAACATCGAATTCTTAAGGGCGGTGATAGAAGGAAAAAATCTTACGCTGCAGGGCGTGGCGGATTCTTCCGTTCTTGTTGAAAGGGCGATAAAAATCGCTTCCGAGGAACTTCCGGAGTACAAGGTTACTTCCGCAATCAGCGTAGTGCAGGACTTCAAGACGCACCTGTAATTCTTGTTGATTCCTCTGTGTTTTTGAAAAATCAACAAAGCGCAGGGAGACCAGAGCGCGTAGACTTTTAAATGATTGAACGCAAGCCGTCAAAGGATTTTTCTTTTGGCGGCTTTTTTTTTGCAAGAATGTCCCATAACGGTTTTTTATGCTATTTACATTTAAATGATTTTCCGCGATACTGCCCGCGCACACGCCCTTGGACTTTCTGTACACCCTTCAAAAAGTATTTTCAAAAAAAGCAAAAGTTCTCTGATTGTAAAGGTCTTGTGGATGGATTTTAAAGTCTGTTCCTGAGGCTTTGCTGTATTTGTTTATTTTTTTATGGAGGATTTCTATGAAATTCAAGATTGTGATGGCTTCAGTTTTTGCCGCCGTCCTTATGTTTGTGTTTGGCTGCGCCCAGAATCCAGCGGTTGAGGATCAGGGCGTTACAAAAGTTGAAAAAGAATCAGAAACTGGAAACGGACAGACACAGGATTCTGGCGGAAATGAAAACGGAAATTCAGGCGGCTCGGAAAACGGAAGTGGCTCAAGCGGCGGAACGACTGACACCTCAGAAAGCGGCGGTTCGTCCACGGAAGGCGGTTCTGGAAACGGTGGAAATTCTGAAAATACATCTATCGAAGTTTCTCAGGACGAGATAATGGGCGCGTTCAATTTGACGTTCAAGGGAATCAGGGCTTCCGAGGCCGTAAAAAAAATCCAGAAAGGAAAGTTTTCCGGTATTGACGTAACTGACGTTGAAGTCATTTCGTATGACGATGAAAAAGGCGATTTTTCTGTGGAAGTGGGCGGTTCAAAGGGCGGAAAACCTTTTACAACACTGATTTACGCCACAGGTTTTTCACATCCATACAATTCAGGTCCAAGGTCAAGGCTTTCGGACAATAAATTGGATTTTTCAGATGCGATTGAAGAAAACATGGACATAGCGTCATTTGTGTCCAAGATTAAAAAAAATCCGTCTGAATATCTTACATACAGGGCGATTCTTGAAAACGGAACCGAAATTTCCGTTGGCGAAACAAATGACTATGTTTTCAGTCCTTCTTTTGAGGCAAAGGAAAAGTCTGTCGGGTTGAATCTGTTGGAAACGGAGTGAAAAGGTGTACAGATATGTAAC
>JBHAFG010000048.1:0-8144 GCA_041855945.1 Treponema sp.
ATGAACAACTATCCCGGAAAGATTCATGACGGATTAACCCCAGCCATGATTTACAAAAAATCCTGCAATTTCTGACAGAAAAGTGGGGAATTATTATTTACTGGTTGCCCGCGAAGTGCTTCAGCATGATTTTCCGGCATTGCAGTCAGAAATCTCAATCAGTCTCCACAGCCGCAAATTACACAAACACGCACAAGTCATCTATGATAATCCGGATATGTTTGACCGCATTAAACGCGCATGGGCGTTCTGGTACCTTGCAAACGTCTCGTTCGGTTGCAATTTGACCGCAGGTTTCGGCTATGACAAAAACGGAATGCGAAGCAAAGTAATCAGGAATAAGCGCGACGGCAAGGACACACTGTTCTATCTTGACCCACCGTATGCAGGTTCAGATCAGGAGCATTACTACGGCTATTCGCAATCTGACTTTGATGAATTGATTGAACGGCTTTCAAAAATCGAGGGCAAATTCCTCTTGAGTTCTTTTCGGGATAAACAGCTTACGACAAAGGCTGAATCTAATCATTGGTATCAAATCGAGCTGAAAATGCCAAAATCAATGACTGCACAGTGTGGAAAAACAGTTGAAAAAATTGAAGTTTTAACCGCAAATTATCCAATCGGCGTTGTGGACGGTCGAACTTGCTTCAAATATTCTAAAACGGCGTTATCTCCAAGTGTGTTGATTCCATTTTGTGGGCCGTAGATTGATAATCTGCCCTCGGTGTTTTTGAATATATGTACGATGTGTGCGCCGCCTGTCTGCCTTTCCATTGGAATTGGATTGTGTAGCGGTTTTTCGATTTTAGTTCCGTTTTTATCCAAATCAAAGGATTTTTGAACGGTTGGCTGGTCGGGAATTATGAAGTTTGGATTCTTGCCTGTAAAAGAATAATTACTTCAAACTCAGCGAGGAAATTATGAAACTTGATGAAATTATTCAAATATCAGAAATTGAAAATGTTAATATGGAAACAAAAGCTCGTCTGGAATAGAACAAATATTGAAGGCTGGCTTAAAACCGTTGCCGGATTTTCCAATGCGGAAGGCGGTTCTTTTTTTTTATCGGAGTTGAAGACGGAACGGGCAAACTTATTGGATTTGATAGAAAGGTCGCAGACAAAGAAAGAGACTTTTTCAACAATCAGATAAATGAACATATTTTCCCTCGTCCTGTAATGCGTCTATCTTTTATCAGGTATAAAAATAATGGAAGAGAACTTTTTATAATTCGTGCAGATATTTCTGAATCTCCTGTTAAGCCAGTTGTATTAAAATTTAACAATGTTCCTTCAATATACATGAGACGTGATGGCTTTACAAACGGAGCGACTTACGAGGAAATCATACAGATGAGCATAAAAAGTCAGAAAGCACAATTTGATGCTCTTGAATCGGATGAAGATTATTCAAGGGATGATTTTAAAACCCTGCAGGAATTTTATAAAAATCATAACGATGGTAAAGAACTTACAGACAAAGCCCTTGCGTCAATTGGATTTTTCAACAACAGTAAAAAGTTGAAAAATGGAGCGGTACTTTTTAAGGATGATTATGCTGATAAAAAGACAGAAGTATTGTGTTCTGTTTTTTCAGGCTTCAATAAAGGCAGTGAAAGAGTAGTAACAGTAAATCGCTATGATGCAAATCTTATTGATTCCATTGCATATATGACTGAATTTGTAAAGCAGCGGATGAACCATTCATTTATAAAACTCCCTGATGGAAGCCGCAGGAACCGGTTTTGATAAAATTGCTCAGGAATATGAAAAGGCTGATGAAAAGCATAAGCCTTACATTTATTCAACTTCAGACCACTTTACTCTTGTTCTTCCTGATTTGACTTATGCAGAAGGGGTGGAAGGGGATGATGTTGTTCATGTTGAATTTATGCCGGTAAGCAACGGAACTGAACATGATGAAAAAGTATTGGCTTTCTGTTACAAGCATGCAAGGAAAGTAGGTGAAATAGCAAAATACCTTGGACTTTCAAATTCTTCTTATCTGAGAGATGTAATTTTAGGAAATCTTGAGAAACAGAATTATCTTGAAAAAGTTAAGATAAATCGTTCTGCAGGTTATAAAGCAAATCCTGAAATGGTTCGCGAGTAGATGCGATAAAAACCAAAAATCAGCGGATGGTGATTTTGTAATTTTTTAAAGAATTCGCCATGCCCCAGCGTGGAGGGGTTGTAAAATGCCGGCATTTTACAAGTGCGGGAGCACCGAGCCTCTGGCGGGCCCCGGAAGGCTGGTTGGAAATACACGCCGGCCCAAAAAAAAGAAAGTGTGCGGTCTGTTTTATTTGCTGACTAAAATTTTGTAAAGTTCTATAATTAGTGGATTTTTTTTATAGAAGGTGCTTTTTATGGTAATTTTGACTTTGAACTGCGGCTCGTCGTCGGCGAAGTATCAGGTTTACGACTGGGAAAACAGCGAGGTTATGGCGAACGGCGTTGTGGAACGAATCGGAATTTCGGGTTCTGTTATAACACACAAGGCCAAGGGTAAAAAAACTGTAATAGAGTCTCCGTGTCCAACGCACAAGGAGGCGATTGAATTAATCATAAAAGAGATAACGGATGCGGAAGTGGGCGTGATAAAGTCCATGGACGAAATCGGTTCTGTAGGACACAGGGTGCTTCACGGCGGAGAAAAATTTACAAAGTCCGTCCTGATAACGCCGGAGGTTCTGGACGGTTTTCGAGAGGTTCAGGATCTGGGACCTCTGCACATGCCTGCGAACATAATGGGAATCGAGGCGGCTCACAAGGTTATGCCGGATGTTCCACACGCCGCGATAATGGATACCGCATGGCACCAGACCATGCCGGAGGAAATTTTTCAGTATGCCGTTCCACGCGAATGGTATGAAAAATACGGCGCAAGGCGATACGGTTTTCACGGAACTTCGTTCCTTTACACTGCAAAGCGCGCCGCCGTTCTTCTTGGAAAAGAACCCAAGGATACGAACATCATAATCTGTCATATTGGAAACGGTTCTTCAATGTGCGCTGTAAAGGGCGGTGTGTGTTACGACACTTCCATGGGCATAACGCCTCTTGAAGGTCTTGTCATGGGAACGCGCTGCGGCGACCTTGATCCGGCTCTTCCGTTTTACATCATGAGAAAAACTGGAATGAGTCCCGACGAGATGGACGGCGCGTTGAACAAGAAGAGCGGCTGTCTTGGCATTACGGGGCGTTTTTCTGACAGGCGCGACATTGAAATCGAGGCTGAAAAGGGCGACAGGCTCTGTAAACTTTCAATCGAGATGGAGGCGCTTAGAATCAAGAAATACATCGGTCAGTACATGGCTGAACTTGGACGAGTTGACGCGATTGTATGGACTGCCGGTGTTGGCGAGCGAGGTCCTATAACACGGGAGAAGGCCTGTTCGGGTCTTGAGAATTACGGAATCAAACTGGACGGCGAAAGGAACGCCTGGAGTTTTACAGGAAACGCCGAGACTTTCATTCACGCCGACGATTCAAGGACGAAGATTTTTGTGATTCCTACGGACGAGGAACTTGTAATGACGGAGGACGCGTATGCCCTGATGAAGGGAACTTACGATGTTCACACGAATTTCAGGTATTCGTTCCAGAATCCTGCGTATGTGAACAAGGCGAGGGAGGAAGGTCTTAAGTCCGACTTGAAGAAGAGGCCGAATCTTGAGAAGGTTCTTGCGCGTCCGGGTATGTTCCGCGACTAGTTTGAACAGCGTGCGGTCTGTGTTGAAGGTCGCGTGGTTTGTATTGAAAGACGCGGGGCGTGTATGACGGATTGCGTTGTCTGTACGACGCGCGTGCTGTGGCGTATGGTGAACCGCGTGGTTTGTAAGACAAACCGCCTGTCGTGTATCTTCAGTTTTTGAAAAGTCCGTGCCATAAGTCTGCATGGAAGAAAATATTTTTGACTTTGTTCATGCGGCGGAAGGCAGGCTCGTACAGATGGCTCTGCTCATGGCGTTCTGCGTTTTTATGTGCTGCGGCTGCGGTGCGGAAAGGTTTTTTCGTTCCGACGTGGAATTTACGCTTCCCCAGATCGAAGGCTGCGTTTCATGGCGAGTTGCGGTCCGTTCCGCCTCGGAGTCGTACTGTTTTGAGCGGAGCGGCGGAAGTTTTTTTCTGAACCTTGAAAAAAATCATCCAACGTCGGTGCTTGCCTTTCCGCGGTTTGAAAAATCCGCCGCCATAGGGGAAGGCGATGCTTTTCTCGCGGAGGCGGGGCTGGACTTGTGCCGAGTGCGAGGTGGCGTGTACGACGAACCGCGGGTTTTTTATGACGCGTGCGCTGTGGCGTACGACGAACGGCGTGGCTTGTACGACGAGTGCGTGCGGTTTCTTGAAAACGCAGGACTTGTCGTGGATTTTGTGGAAGAGCGTCCTTACGGGGCGGTGTATCCGTGGGTGCAGGGCATTACGGAACTGCACGGATTTTCCGCGACGGTTCTGGATGAGTTTTACGTTCATGCGGAAAAATCGGGGAACAGCGTGGATTCAATGAAACAGTTCATCGCTACGTTCAACTGGCGGAAATTCTGCGGCACGCTGGAACTTTACGCCTGCATGGATGAAAAATACAGTCCGTGGAATCTGAACCGCAGGAAAATTCTTGAATCAATAGAAGAAAGACGTTTTTCCATAAGCCTTTTGAAGATGTGAACTTGCCTTTAATTGTACGGTAAAATATAATTTTGTCCGTATGAAAGCCAATTTTAAAATCTGCGCCGCAATGTTTGTTTTTACGGCGTTTTTTACAGTTTCCTGCTCAAAGTCCGAAAAGAAAAATGCGTCGGATGAAGGGGCGGAAATTCTTTTTGATTCCACATACACTTTCTATCATTTTACCGACGGTTCCTACAGGGAGGCGGCCAAGGTTTCTGAAATATCCGCCGTTCCAAAAAAGCCCTGGACGGAGGCGGTGCGTATTTCCGCCATTTCTGTGGCCGCAGGAAGCGACGGCGGTTCCGTTCCAAAGGCGTATGCTGTTGTAAACAGGACTGGAATAATGACGTTCGAGGACGGCGAGATTTCGTTCAGCCCGGACAGGCGGCTGTTTGACGGACGTACGGCTGGAAATCTTGTGTTTTACGAGGACACGCCGGTGTATTCCCTTTACAGAAGCACTTTTTTTAACGACCTTGAATGGAATCGTGGCGACCTGCATCCTTTTTTGGTTCAGTTCAATGACGTTCAGAAAATTTCGTATCCATTGATAAATGTTGAAAACCTTGGTTTTGGGGCGGAAACCGAAATCACCGACTATCTGTGGGATGGAAAGGTGTTTACGTGCAGCGCCAAGTCTGATGTTGATTCACGGGTGAATTTTTCGTATTGGACTTTTCAGCCAAAGGAACACCTGCTTTCCATCACGCCTGAAAACGCGTCAAAAAATATTCTTGCGCGCGAGGTTTCCGCGGCAGAATTTAGAAACGTGCAGGGAATACTGCCTTTCTTGAAGGCGCCCGAAAGAATGCGCGACCTTCTTTCTTCAGTACGAAGTTCAGAATATCTTATTTCCGTTGCGAGCGCGGGCGGACACAGCCCACGGCTTTTCATACGCTCAAAGTCCTCGCTTGAGGATTCGCCGCCCATAAAGGCATACGGACTTCTTTCGCCATCGCTCTGTGCGGCGCTTTTTCAGGACGGAACTTTTTTTATGAAGGGCGCGCTGGAGGGCGAAAGGATTTTTAACGGCGGAAAGACGGTTGCATTGAGGCTTCCGCGGCTTCCTGAAGGATTTTTTTACACGGGTTTTGCGGTTTCCGGGCGGACTTTATACGCGTCATGGGAGGAAACCGATTTTTACAGGACGGGCCGAAGCGGTTTTATTTCCGTAAGGCTTGAAAAGATTCTGTAAGACTCATTTTATTATGTCGCGTACGGAAACGATTTGACAGCCTTCGTCAAGGATTGCGCTCAAAAGTGCCAGACCATGTTTTCTTTTATGCGTGGATAGAGTGAGATCATTGCCGCCGCAGTAAGGACTGAAAGAGCCGTGTCAACCGCCGCGATGAATACTGTTGAAGGCAGGACGAACACGCAAAGGACGTAGAAGGCGAGGTTTACAAGCGAAAATATGAAGATTCCTGTTTTTTCGTCCTTGAACAGAAGGCTTTTTCCGCTGCGTTTTTCCGATTTCAGTCTTGAAAATGAAAAATACAGGCTGAGCATCAGGCTTGCGCTCATGCTGCATGGCGCCGCCGCAATCTTTCTGTCTGGAAAAAAACTTGTCGTGTGTGTGAAATACGGCACGAAATTCAATACGCATACCACGACCAGGAACGAAAACAGGTCTTTTCTTGAGTTCTGTAAAAATGTCTTTAGATACGCGATGTGTATTTTTTTATTCTGTAACATGAAACCTGAACCTTTCTGATTTTCCGAGTTTTTTCATCTGTAAAACTGAAAATACAGCCACAAAAATCAGTGCAAGCGCAAAAAATCCTGCCGCCACACTGAAATGCGAGCGGCAGAAAAAATACGGCGAGCATTGCCGTGTCGAGGTTCATAAATACACTTGGGGAAATGTTTTTTGATATCCACAGGGCTGCGGAAAATGTAAATCCGATTATCAGGTCGAATACGAATATGAAAAGGCTCAATGCAAGCGATATTTGAACCTGGATGTCCGTGATGTTTCTTGTATAAAAGAGTGTCATGTCCGTTTTATTTTCAGAGCGTTCTTCCAAAAACGCCAGGAACATGGACAGGAGGAATGCAAACTGGTTGGCTCTTTTACAGTTGAGTCTTTTTGGATTCTGCCGTCTTTAAAAAGCACGACGCGGTCGCAGATTTCGTTTACGATTGAAAAATCGTGCGTGCACAGAAGGACTGTTTTTTTCGCCTCTTTCTTCTATATGAAGCAGAAGGTTTTTTAGAATTTCTACAGCCTCGCTGTCAAGACCGACGCTGGGCTCGTCCATTACCATGAGTTCAAAATCGGAAAGCATTGCCCTTGCTATTGAAACACGCTGTTTTTGTCCGCGGGAAAGGTTCGACACGTAAAAATTCTGTTTTTCACGCAGTCCTACAGTTTCAAGGACTTCCTGAATTTTCTGAGTCCTGTTTTTAAGTCCAAGCAGTTCGGCGTAGAACACAAGGTTTTCGTTTACTGTCAGATTTTCGTAAAGCCCGGACTGTTCAAGAACAATCGCGACCTTGTTTTTAATTTTTGAAACTGGTTTTCCGTCAACCAGAATTTTTGATTTTCCTGTGTCCGGCCTGTATACGTCCAGAAGAAGCCGCAGAAAACTCGTCTTTCCGGAGCCGTTTTTTCCGACAAGGGCGACCATTTCAGGGCTTCCGCTTGAAAAATTTATGTCGCGAAGAATTTGGTTTTCGCCTATTTTTTTTGACGCCCAGAGATTTCGATTTGTACCATTTTTTACTCCATAAAACTGTGTTTGCAAGAATTTTCGAGTGTGAGTTCAGAAGGCAAGGAAAAAGAAGTTAATTCCTTTACTTCGCTTCGGGTTTTCCATTTGCATTTTTCCAATTCGCTGGCATTTTTTAAACTTTTAAAAAATGCAGAACGAACAGGAAACTAGATTCTTACAGTGCCTGCATTCCTTTTTTCTGAAACTTCCACCGCGTACTTTGTTCAAAAGAAATGGTAGCCTACCTGATGCAATTTCGACAACCGTTTGGTTGAAAATATTTCCAAGGGATAAATAGTTTTCGGGCATTATTACACACGGTCTTACATTCTCGTTGGGTCTTATGCCCCATGATTTTGAGCCTAAGCCACAGTTTGCTTTTTCTGAAAGCAGATACTTTATCTGTTCTTTGGATGCGGTTTGTATGTATTTTTTGTATTTATGAATTATGTAGGCTTGATAAATTGCATGACGTTTTTCTTCACCTTTGTTCTTATAAACCTTTCCAATGCAGTTTGTTGTTGCACTGCCTGTGTTCATAATGCAGTTCCAACAAAACTTGTAGCACCTTTTTCAATTGCACATTGCAGAGTTTTTTCAATCTGATATAAATTTTTGTTAAAAACAGACATGCTTGACCTAACAATAAATCCATACTTCTTTAACAACGACAATGTTGTGGTGACTTTCTCGAAACTTCCCTTTACGCCTCTAAAATCATCATGCAATTTACTTTCGTAAGAATCAAGACTTATGC
>JBHAFG010000049.1:0-4589 GCA_041855945.1 Treponema sp.
AGGTACGCGATTCCGTAGCCCGCGGTAACGTCAGCCTCAAGGGTTGAAGGAGTTCCAAGAGCCCTTGCAGCCTCGTCAAGCGCCATTGAAACCTCCTTTCCCGCGCTGAAGCCCGGCGTGGAGGTAAGTCCGCCTGTAAGAAGCCCGACCGCCATGGACGACGTCATGTTCTTGTCGAGGACGGTGAATATTATCGCCGTCACGGCGCCTATCGCTATGACAATGACGCCAAGAAGAATGTATGAGAGGGTTTTCCTGTTGAAAGAGCGGAAGAATTTAGGACCTGCTATCAAGCCCACCGCGGTTACAAAGAGGGCCGTTCCAATGCTTGAAACGATTCCGAAGTTTCCCTTGATTTTTGGAGACCACAGGAAAATTTCCCTGGCGCCGTCCGCCCACACCTTCACTCCGTCGACGGTTTCGTAAGAACCCAAGCGGAAAGATGGAACGAAGTTAATCAAAACTCCCCAGAGAAGAGCCACAAGGAGGACACCCGCGGTTCCCAATTCGATGCCCTTGATTTTTACGGCTCCAACCAAATAGCCAAGCGCACCGATTGCAAATACGATGAAGACAAATGACAGGGCGGAAGACAGCGCCCCTGTAAGATAAGCGGTCATTTTTTACCTCTTTCTAAAAATTGATGTAATGGATTATATAAACATGCTGAAATTTTAGCAATAAGCGACATATACAGGAAATGAGTCAAAATCCTCGCAATGAAAATCTGGAACTTAAAAAGCCGAAAGAAGCCCTGTCCGACCTAGGAATGATCCTTTCCCGGTATGGAAAAGCCTCTTCCATAAAAAAATCCCGCGGAATTTTCATTCATCGCGGGATTTTTTTTCAGTTTTTTTCTATCCCAAATGAGCCTTATTTTGAGGCGCCAGGAATCTTCTTTTCAAACTCCGGGTTTCCGTGCGTGTATCTAGGAAGAACCTTCGGAGAAACAACGTCTGACTTGATTCCAGCCGCGTCCCTTTCCTTTTCAAAGGCCTTCACATGGTCGAGGTTCATCTTTGAGGTTTCGGACATCTTTATGCCGGAATACATTTTTCCAGCCTCTATTCCAGCCTCGCGGCCGAAAACCACCACGTCAAGAAGGGAATTTCCCATGAGCCTGTTTGTTCCATGCACTCCGCCGGAAGCCTCGCCTGCGACAAGGAGGTTCTTTACGTTCGTATGGCACTTTTCGTCAATCTCGACGCCGCCGTTCTGGTAGTGGAGCGTAGGATATACGAGGATGGGCTCCTTTCTGATGTCGATTCCGTACTTTATGAACATATTGTACATCGCTGGAATCGACTTGAGAATCGTTCCCTCGCCGTGGATTATTTCAATCATCGGAGTGTCGAGCCATACGGCATCCTGAACGTCGTTCTTCACTCCGCGACCTTCCTTCACCTCGCGTATGATTCCTGACGCGTTCACGTCACGGGTTTCAAGAGGGTGTATGTATACCTCGCCATCACGGTTTATGAGTTTTGCTCCGAGGGAACGGACTTTTTCAGTGACGAGTTTTCCAAGAATCTGTGTTGGATAAGCCGCTCCCGTAGGGTGGTACTGGAGGGAATCCTGATACAGGAGTTTAGCCCCGGCCCTGTACGCCATTACAAGACCGTCCGCCGTCGCTCCGTAGTGGTTGGACGTAGGAAAGCCCTGGTAGTGCATTCGTCCCGCTCCGCCTGTCGCTATTATCACAACCTTGGCCTTTGCGATTTTGAGTTCGTCAGTCTCCATGTTCATAAGGACCGCTCCACACGCCTCGCCCTTGTCGTCCTTTATGAGTTCAATCGCAGAAGTGAAGTCCACAACAGTGATGCTTTCCTTCCTGTTGAAAACTTCGTCCCTAAGTGTCCTCATTATCTCGGCGCCGGAATAGTCCTTGCAGGCGTGCATCCTCTTGCGGCTTGTTCCGCCTCCGTGCGTCGTGACCATGGTGCCGTCCTCGCTCTTGTCGAATTCAACTCCAAGGTCGTTCAGCCACTTTATGACGGTAGGCGCCTTGTATACAAGCGTTGAGACAAGTTCAGGTTTTCCGTCGAAGTGTCCGCCTCCGAACGCGTCAAGGTAGTGCTGGGCAGGAGAATCGTTTGGCTTGTCCGCCGCCTGTATTCCGCCTTCCGCCATCATAGTGTTGGCATCTCCCACGCGAAGTTTTGTAACGAGAAGCACTTTTGCTCCAGCCTCCGCTGCCATTATCGCGGCTGAAGTTCCCGCTCCGCCGCCGCCTATTACAAGGACGTCAGTTTCGTAGTCCACGTGGGCAAGGTCTATGTGCTCAGGCTCGATCCTAGGCTTCGCCTGCAGCATTTCGGTAAGTTCAAGCGGAGCCTTTTCTCCCTTGTTTGGACCTATCTTCAGTTCAGAAAACTGTGAGCCTATGCGGTCCGGATGGAATTTCAGGAGAAGGTCGTCCTTTTCCTCCGCTGTAAGACGGGCGTGTTCAAATTTAAGGTTTTCTTCACGCTTCTGCGCCACAATCCTGGCTTCTTCATCAAGGTAATTTCCGTACATATTTTTTCCTCCGCCTTATTTCTCGATTTCTCTTGTGTTGTAGAGATTTTTTATTTCCGCCAAAGGCTTTGACATCATTTCCCTGAGCGCCGGCTCGCACTTTCCCTCGTTGATTTCATTGACACGGTCAAGAAGGTGCTGGCTCTGCGGCTGTATGTATTTTCCGTTCAGACGGCGTGCAAGTTCCGCGACCTGTGGATGGCTTATTCCCGCAGGACATCTTGAAGAACAGCAGCCGCACATGACGCAGTCGAACGAAAGGTCGGCGCATTTTGCAAAGTCTCCGCGCTGGGCGTAGGCGATGTACTGCATCGTCTTCAAATCCTGAGGACAGGCCCTTGTACAGGCGTTGCAGCCCACGCAGGAGTAGATTTCCGGATAGAGCTGCATCATGACCGCCTGTTCAGGCTTCAATGTGTTGATGTCGTAGGTCTGCTTGACCAACGGGAAGAACGGGAGGGTCGCGATGTACATGTCGTCCTCCACCTTCTTTGAACAGGCAAGGCAGGTCTGAATCTGGTTCTGCCCCTTGACCCTGTAGATTGTCGCACAGGCTCCGCAGAATCCGTTCCTGCATCCGCAGCCGCGCTTCAACTGGTAGCCCGCGTATTCCATGGCGTTCATAATCGTAAGTTCTGACGGCACCTCGTATTTTTTGCCGAACAGGTATATCGTAGACATTTCTTTTGTTTCTGACATATAAAATCCTCTAAAACTTTAAGGTGAATGGACGATTGCTCATGAAAGTCCATCTTTTCAAAGTCCCATTCAAGGGACTTTTTCTAGTACTCCGGCGGAAGTTCTCCAAGCTGGTCGAAACTGAACACAGGTCCGTCCTTGCATACGAATTTGTCGCCTATGTTGCATCTGCCGCATTTTCCGATTCCGCACTTCATGCGCATTTCCATCGTCGTGAAAACCTGTTCGTCCTTGAAGCCCAGTTTTTTGAGGGCGTCAAGCGAAAGGTGTATCAGTATCGGAGGTCCGCACATTATGACGGTCATGCTTGGGTCGGGATTCAGTTCCGTCACGAATGGAGGAACAAAGCCGACGTGTCCGTTCCATTTTTCCTCCGCGCGGTCGATTGTAAGGTCGATGGAGCAGTTTGGCTGCTTCATCCAGACGTTCTGCATTTCTTCAAGCCTTACAAGGTCCGCCATTGAACGGCTTCCGTATATGACCTGAATCTTTCCGTAGTCCGAACGGTGGTCCATCATGTAGTTCACGACCGAATGTACGGGGGCGATTCCGATTCCACCTGCGATTACAAGTATGTCCTTTCCCTTGAGTTTCGTGTCTACAGGAAAGCCGTTTCCCACAGGACCTCTCACGCAGATCTGCTGTCCGACCTCGGCGTTGTGGAGAAAGTCCGTCACAACACCACATTTCTTTATTGAAAATTCCATGTGGGTTTCAAGAGTAGGCGAGGAGGTGATTGAAATCATCGATTCTCCCACGCCTGGAACTATGAGCATCGCGCACTGTCCAGGAATGTGGTTGAAAAGTTTTTTTCCATCAAGCCCCACCACGCTGAAAGTCTTTACGTCCGGGGTTTCTCGTTTTATGTCGATTATTTTTCCTACATAAGGAATAAAGTTTTCGTTGTTTTCCATCGTTTTCTCCAATTCCCTAGATGTCAGAACTTTCCTGAACGGCCTTTATGACCTTCACTATGTTCATGTTTACAGGACAGCTTTCAACGCAGCGACCGCAGCCCACGCACTGGAAAAGTCCTTCGTGTGCCATAGGATAGTACATCAACTTGTGCATGAACCTCTGGCGGCTTCGTTCAACCTGCGTGTGGCGAGGATTTTCGGCCGCCATCTGCGTGAAGTCGCTGTACATGCACGAATCCCAGCACCGAATCTGTCTTACACCGCGTCCTGTGTCAAAGTCACGCACGTCGAAGCACATGCAGGTCGGACACACATACGTGCAGGTTCCACACCCAACGCAGGATTCAGCCACGTCCTTCCAAATCTTTGAGTTGAATATTTTAAGCATATCCTTTCCCTGAAATTTTGAAAGGTCCAGGTGGGCGAAAGGAAGTTTTTCAATTTTTTCAGAAATGG
>JBHAFG010000050.1:0-20810 GCA_041855945.1 Treponema sp.
CGGAATAGTTGTCCGCTATGTGGTTTTCCTGCTGAAGGAAAAGCCTGTTCCCCCTTTCTATTACCTGCAGAAGAACGGGAACGTCGCACTTGAATCCGTAAAGATCCCTAAGGCAGAGCGCCGCCGCAACCTTCATGGCGGTGGTTATACCGAAACCCGCCGAAGGAAGAATCTCCGAATGTACGGTGAAGTCCGTGCCGCCCACCTCGAATCCGCCCGACGTGAAGCCGTACACAATCGCCTTTATGGCGTTCGCCCACTTGTCCTCCTTCTTGAACTTGAGCGACGACAGGTTGCCGCGCTTCCTTTCGTCAAGCTGGGAAAAATAGAATCTGAGGGAGGAATCCCTGCGCCTTGACGCCGATATGTACACCGGAAGGTCCACCGCCATAGAAAGCGTCTTGTCCTTGAAGAACCATGAATGTTCTCCTACAAGATGAAAGCGTCCAGGGGCCGTGGCCACAACGCCCGGCCTTGTTCCGTATTCTGCCTCGTGGGCTGATTTTATCTCTTCCATGGCTTATAATTCCTCATTATCAAAGAACTACAGGGGTAGTAGTTATTGAGTTTTTTTTTAATATATGAAAAATATTAATTCAATGAGTCGAATTTTACAAGTTTTAAATATATTTTTTTCCGCGGCCCTTCTCGCTCTTGCGATTCCAAACGAACTCTACCATTTTGGAAATCCGTCGGTGGGGTTCATCGCCCTGATTCCGTTCTACGCGGTGTTCACGGAACAGAAGACATACACTCAGTCCGCGCTGCACTTCGCCCTCCTGACCTTCCTCACGCAGCTTTTTTCAAGCTACTGGCTGGGCTTCTTCAAGGAATTCGCGTTCGTAACGCTTTTTTTCACCTGCTTCGGAACTTCCATAATCGGTTTTTCTGCGGGACTGCTGCTGCACGTTCCGTTCGCAGGCTCAAGGTTCACCAGAACGCTAAGGATTTCAGAAAGTCCGCTGTATTCGCCCTTCATTCCAAAAAGAACACTTCACTTCACGGCGGCATACACGGTCTACGAATGGATGAAGTCGGTTGGGTTTCTTGGCTATCCGTGGGGAACGGTGTACATGGCCCATTTCAGGTTCACAGAATTGATCCAGATTGCGGACATAACGGGAACATACGGAATAACATTCCTTTCGGTGATGTTTTCGGCGTTGGCATACGAATCAAGACTGTTTTACGTCCAGAACAATCCGTTCAGGACGTACTACAGGTTCGCAAATTTTTCAGACTATGCAAAAAAACGTACGGGCTACATTCCGCTCAGACGCACCGCGGTCCTTTGGCTCTGCCTTTTCTCGCTCGCCCTCGCATACGGAACATTCCAGTGCTCGCGTGAAAGGACGGTGGAAAAATACCTGAACACCATAATGGTCCAGCAGAACAAGGATCCGTGGTCAATCGGAAGCGACAACGAAACAATAAGGCTTTCGATGCGGCTCACGATGGAACAGATTGAGGAGGCGAAAAAACTCGGAGAGGAAGTGGACCTTGTCGTGTGGAGCGAGGGCTGCCTAAAATATTCGTTTCCGTCCGCGGCCTACCACTACAAGAACTTTCCATCGGAATCTCCGCTTAAAAAATTCGTCGCCGACACGGGAGTTCCGTTCATATTCGGCGGCTCGTACGTCATAAACGAATCTCCACGGCAGGCGGTGAACGCCACCCTACTTTACGACGAAAAGGGCGAATTCCGGGGCTATTACGGAAAACTCCATCTGGTGCCGTTCGCGGAGATAATTCCCTTTTCAGACAGGCCCAGGGTGGCCCGCTTCCTCCGCAACACGATAGGAATCTCAGGCTGGCACCCAGGACTTCAATACGTGTTCTACGACATACAGGGAAGGCATCCGGAGGAACGCCCCCTCAGGGAGGTGAACGTGATATCCCTTGAGGAAAGCCTTGAGCAGCAGGTAAAGAAAGAGGAGGCGCGTCCTGTGGTCCGGGTTTCGACTCCGATATGCTACGACGACGCCTTTCCCGACGTGTGCACTCCGCTTTTCAAGAACGGAAGCGAACTGCTCATGAACCTGACGGACGATTCATGGTCCCAGAAAAAATGCGCGGAATACCAGCACTTCGTGGCATCCGCCTTCCGCGCCATAGAACTTAGGACGACTCTCGCCCGCTCCACAAACTCAGGCTACACGTCTGTGGTGCTTCCCACAGGAAAGATACTCGCAGACCTTCCGCTTTTTTCCGAGACGGCGGGATTCTTCAAGATTCCCATATACAGGAGGACGAGGACGACGTATTCGATTCTTGGAAACTGGCTTCCAAAACTGCTCCTGGCCGTACTTCTCGCACTGGGAGCACGCGAATGGCTAAGGCTTGGAGAACCTTCGGAAGCCAGGTCGGAACGCAAAAAGCCGATACGGATAAAAAAATCCGACCTTCCAAAAAAAGGCGGAAAAGATGGAACTAAAAAACGAAAGAAAAACAAAAAGGACGGAAAGTAGTCTTGTCTTTCCGTATTTTGTGCTTTATAGTTTTACAGGATTAAAAAAACACTATATGCGAGGGAAATAATGCGCTGTCCTTATTGTGGGAGTCTGGACGACAAGGTCATTGAATCCAGGACGATGGCGAACGGAGAAAGCATCCGCCGCAGAAGGGAATGTCTGTCCTGCGGATACAGGTTCACAAGTTACGAACGGATCGAAGAAAAACCATTCATGGTTGTAAAACGCGATGGAAGGCGGCAGCCATTCGACCACTCAAAACTCGCAAAGGGCATAGAACGCGCCCTTGAAAAACGCTCCATAACAACAGCCACCGTGGAAAACCTCGTGAACGAAATCGAGGACGACGCGATAATGAAGGGAAAGTCAAGCCGTGAAATCACTACATCTGAACTCGGCGAACTTGTCATGCAGCACCTGTACAGGCTCGACAAGGTTGCGTACATACGGTTCGCGTCGGCGTACAAGCATTTTGAAACGCTGGAAGAATTCATAACTGAAGTAAAAAACGCGGAGGACAACAATGAGTGAGCAGTCGGTATTCCCCGAATGGAAGAATTTCCTGGGTTCAAGCGGCGACGAGGAAACAAGGAATTTCATAAAGTCGGTGGTAAAACGCTCGGGCGAGATAGCGCCGTACGACAGGAAGAAAATTGAAAACGCCATAGGAAAGGCGATCCTTGCAGTAAGACTGCACCAGGACCCGGAAAGGGCGGAAAGGCTCACCGACGGCGTGGAGGCCCTCCTCAGGATAAGGCTTGCAGGAACCAGGGCGCACTCCATCCCCGCGATAGAGGAGATACAGGACATAGTGGAAACCGTCCTGATTGAAAACCGCGAGGTGGACGTTGCAAAGGCGTACATACTCTACAGGGCGAACCACGAGGCGGTCAGGGACACGAAAAAACTGATGCTCGACATAAACAAGACCATGGACGGCTATCTTGCGCAGAGCGACTGGAGGGTGAACGAGAACGCGAACGTGAACTTCTCCCTTGGCGGACTCATACTGCACAACTCGGGAACAATAACCGCGAACTACTGGCTGAACAACATATACCCAAAAGAAATAGCGGACGCGCACAGAAAGGCGTCGTTCCACATACACGACCTTTCAATGTTCTCAGGCTACTGCGCAGGCTGGTCCCTCAGGCAGCTGATACAGGAAGGTCTTGGTGGAGTTGGCGACAAGATAAACTCAAAGCCCGCAAGACACCTTTCAACGCTTGTAAACCAGATGGTGAACTTTCTTGGAATACTGCAGAACGAATGGGCGGGCGCGCAGGCGTTCAGTTCCTTCGACACCTACCTCGCCCCATTTGTAAAGGCGGACGGACTTTCAGAGGCGGAGGTTGAACAGTGCATACAGAGCTACGTGTTCGGTATCAACATTCCAAGCAGGTGGGGCTCCCAGGCGCCGTTCACCAACATAACGCTTGACTGGACCTGCCCCGACGACCTCAGGGAAAGAAAGGCCATCGTAGGCGGAAAGGAGCAGGACTTCACTTACGGCGACTGCCAGAAGGAAATGGACACCATAAACCGAGTGTTCATAAAGACCATGCTAAAGGGCGACTCGGACGGACGCGGATTCGGATATCCAATTCCCACATACAACATAACAAAGGACTTCGACTGGAACTCGGAAAACGCAAGGCTCCTCTTCGAGATGACCGGCCAGTACGGAACTCCGTATTTCCAGAATTTCATAAACTCCGACCTTGACCCCGGCGACGTGCGTTCCATGTGCTGCAGGCTCAGGCTTGACAAACGGGAACTAAGAAAACGAGGAGGAGGACTTTTCGGCTCGGACGAATTTACAGGCTCGCTTGGAGTCGTTACGATAAACCTTCCCCAGATAGGATACCTCGCCTCCACAGACGAGGAATTTTACAGGCGGCTTGACTACCTCATGGACCTTGCAAAAGAAAGCCTTTGCATAAAAAGAAAGGTCATACAGAAACTGTACGATGGAGGGCTTTTCCCATACACAAGGCGATACCTCAAGACCCTGGACAACCATTTCAACACCATAGGACTGTGCGGCATGAACGAATGTTCGCTGAACTTCATCGGAAAGCCAATAACAGACCCCGACGGAAAGAAATTCGCAGAAAAAGTGCTGGACCACATGAGGGAGAGGATGAGGCTGTATCAGGAAGAGACCGGCGAACTTTTCAACCTTGAGGCGACTCCCGCGGAAAGCACCTCGTACAGGCTCGCGCGCCACGACAGACAGCAGTACCCCGACATAATTGCAGGCGGAACAAAAGATCCGTACTACACAAACTCCACACAGCTCCCCGTGGACTACACCACGGACGTGTTCGAGGCGCTGGATCTTCAGGAATCCCTGCAGACAAGATACACAGGCGGAACAGTGTTCCACACATATCTTGGAGAGCAGGTTACAGACTGGAAGGCATCGCGGGATCTTGTAAAATCCATATTTGAAAACTACAAGATTCCATACCTGACAATCTCACCCGTATACTCAATATGTCCCGTGCATGGATACCTTGCGGGAACACACTTCGAATGTCCGAAATGCAGGAACGAAAGGGAGGCCTCCCTAAGACAGAGGCTTGAACGGCTCGAGGAAGAAAAAAGCAGGCTTCAAGAACAGAAGCGCGCTTGAAAATAATTTTTATGAACATTTCTGGGAGGAAAATTAAAAATGGAACGCAAAGAAAGAAGCGCGGACGAAATTCAGAAAGAGATTGACGAAACAAGGGCGGAACTTGAAGACGTCCACGGAACTGAAACCGAGGTTTACGCAAGAATCGTGGGCTACTACAGGGCGGTGAAAAACTGGAACAGGGGAAAAAGAGACGAATTCGACGACAGGAAGTCCTTCATCCTCGACGGCACGGAAAAAAAATCAAAATGCGCGGAGGAAGAAAAAAACTCCGAAAGAAAGATTTCAATCGAGTCCGAAAAAACATATCCTAGCGCAGGAGAAGTGTCCTACGAACTTTTCACCAAGAAAAGCTGCCCGAACTGTCCTCCGGTAACGGAATACATGGAAAACGTTCCGCTCGAAGGAAAAACTGTCGACGTTTCGACCGAGGAAGGACTTTCCGAGGCGGCGTCAAAGGGAGTATTCTCATCTCCAACCGTAATACTGTACGGGGCCAAGGAAGGCGAGATAGGAAGGGCGCACAACGTGGATGAACTTGCGGCGATACTGGAAAGCGTACTTGCAAAGGAATACTCAGTCGTTTCAAGAAGATAAAAAAACGCGGATGGAACAGGAAAAAAAATCAGGAGACCGCAACGCCGGGCGGAAAATCGGAGTGCTCGTCAAGACCTCCCTGGTGGACTTTCCAGGAAGAGTTTCTTCAGCCTTCTTCCTGACGGGCTGCAATCTGAGGTGTCCATACTGCCACAACGGCGACATTGTGCTTGGAAAAATCCCGGAGGATGAACTTTCAGGCATCGAGGAACTGTACGCCCATCTTGAAAAAAGAAAAAACGTCATATCGGGCTTCGTGCTTTCAGGCGGAGAACCGCTTGTAAATCCACACGCCGAGGAAATCCTTCGAGCCGCAAAAAAACTCGGATACGCGGTGAAGCTTGACACGAACGGAACGATGCCCGAAAGGCTAGAAAAAATAATCGAAGACCCCGCAACATCGCCCGACCTGATAGCGATGGACGTAAAGACCTCGCCTGAAAAATACGAAACGCTCCTCTTCCCCCGCACTCATGAGGAACGCCTTTCCTCGCGAATAAAAAAAAGCATAAAAATACTTTCCGCCCTTCCTTCTGAAAAAAGGGAATTCCGCACGGTTCTCGTTCCAGGCATAGTCCAAAAGGAAGACATAACGGCGATGTCGAACCTCTTGCCAAAAGACTCGGACTGGTTTTTCTCAAGATTCCGCTCAACCTCTCCGCTCGATCCTGAATGCGGCGGACGGACGCCGCTTTCTGAACCGCAGGAAAAAGAATTCCTTGAGGAGGCACGGAAAAATGTTCCAAACGCAAAATTCAGGTGATTTTTCAAAAAGCCATGCACGGTGGTATTGACACTATTTTTCCGTTCAGATATATTACTAAACATCTTATGGCGACATAGCTCAGTAGGTAGAGCACCCGGCTCATATCCGGCAGGTCGTAGGTTCAATCCCCACTGTCGCTAAAGCAATCCTGCAATTCGTCTTGCAGGATTTTTTGTTTTAACCAAACATTTTTAAGGAAAGCATTTATGGAAACATTCAAGGCACCGTTCAAAGGCCGCTCCCTTTTAAACTGGATAGACTGGACCGCGGAAGAAATCCAGACCCTGCTCGACCTTGCCATGCAGGTGAAGGCGGAAGCCCACCGCGGAGAAATACACCAGCGGTTCACAGGAAAGACGATTGCCCTCATATTTGAAAAACGCTCCACCCGTACAAGAAGTTCCTTCGAGACGGCGTTCGGCGAAGAGGGCGGACACCCTGTGTTCATGTCGACCGACGACATACAGCTTGGCGGAAAAGAATCCGTAAAGGACACCGCGCGCGTGCTTGGAAGAATGTTCAGCGCCATCGAATTCCGTGGATTCAAGCAGTCCCACGTGGAAGAACTTGCGGAACATTCCGGAATCCCGGTCATAAACGGACTTACAGACGAATTCCATCCGACACAGGCGCTCGCCGACATAATGACCCTCAGGGAAAATTTCGGAACCCTCAAGGGACTCAAGTGGGCGTACTGCGGAGACGGACGGAACAACGTCGCGCGCTCGATGATGCTAATCTCCGCGAAAATGGGAATAGACTTCGCGGTCTACAGCCCAAGGGAACTGTTCCCTGACGAAGAAATAAAGTCGATTTGCGCCCCATTTTGTAAAATTTCTGGTGCAAAAATCGAGATAAGTGATAAAATGGACGTTGTGAAAGGTGCTGACGCGCTCTACACGGACGTGTGGGTTTCAATGGGCGAAGAAAACCTCAAGGAACAGCGCGTGAAACTCCTTTCCCCGTTCCAGATAAACACAGGGCTCATGGACGCGACCGGAAAGGAAGGCACGATATTCATGCACTGCCTTCCGGCCGTAAAGGGTCAGGAAGTTACAGAGGAAGTGTTCGAAGGAGAAAAAAGCCGCGTGTGGGAGCAGGCGGAAAACCGAAAGCACACCATAAAAGCGATTATGCTTGGCTTGATATAAAAACTAGGCGGCGGCTCCAGAACGGAACGCCCACTTTCTTACAAAGGAGTTTAAAATGAAAAAACTGTTATGCGCGGTTTCAGTACTTTTTGCACTGGGCGTGTCGGCCTTCGCGGTTCCAACCGCGTTCAACGAAACGCATGAAGAAAACTGGAGCGACATGACCTATTTCCAGGTTCCAGTCTACAAGATCCTGGACTCAAGGGACGCGTACGTGGTCATCTATGCGAAAAACAAGGTCGGAATGGGCCAGACGGTGATTCCAAAAAACTGGAACAAGGGCTCAAAGGACGAACCGAGGAAGCTCAAGATGAGGAAACTCGGCGGTGGAAAACTAAAGCCGTTCATGACAGTGTACAAGAAGGGTGGTGAATTCCACAGGGTTGTTCTGACCGTGCCTGCAAACAAGATGAACGACGTATGGGGAGTCGTGGACTACAGGAAGGGAGTGGAAGGCTTCGACAAGACGACGCTCGAAGACCTGGAACTCTAGCACACCCCATCATAAAAAAGACCGGACGGTAAAAGTTCCGGTCTTTTTTTTATTACGAAAGGAAAACGCACATTTCCGGCGGACATTAAAAAACTTCCGCACCCGGAGACGGTTCTCCATGCGGAAAAAAATCCGCCATCGACTCACTTCCATCGGACTTCCACACAGGCGCCTTGGATTTTTATGCGCGAACACGCGTCAAAATCTTGAACCAGGACTAGAATAATTGATATATTATTACCCTAAAATAAACAAAAGGACTCTCTCTGCATGAAAGGAATAACAGACGAACAGGCAAAAGACTTCTCAGACTTCATAAAAGGACACAATTTTTTCTACGTGGCGGGACACAAGGAGCCTGACGGCGACTGCATAGCCTCGTGCATTGGAATGGCGGCCCTCCTGGACAATTTCAAAAAGCCCTACCAGCTCCTGTCCGCAGGTCCATTCAAGAGGACTGAAATACAGGAATTCGAGCCTCTTTTCTCAGTCGAGATGGACTTCCTCAGCGAAGACGAAAGGCAAGGGACCGGACTTATAATAATGGACTGCTCCGAACTTTCACGGCTTGGAGACATAGACGGAGATCTCAGGAACCTCGACACGTTCATACTCGACCATCACAGGACGTCGGGCTGCCCTGAAAACGCAAAATCCATAATCGACCCCGAATGTCCCGCAACCGCCCTGCTCGTCCAGATTCTATACGAAAGGCTCGCGGGAAAAATCAAGAGGGAACTTGCAGAAACGCTCTTCTTCGGAATAATGACTGACACAGGATTCTTCCGCTTCCTTTCAGAAAAAGACGCGGAGGTCCTTGTATACATCTCCCACCTCATGGAATCTGGGGCAGATCCAAGAAAAACGTACGACAGGATGAGCGGCGGAAAGCCCTACAGCACCAGAAAGCTCCTCGGACTCCTCCTGGACCGCGCGGAACGATACCTTGACGGAAGGCTCGTGGTAACATACGAAACCATGGAGGACACGCGAAGGCTCGGACAGGAAGGCCGTGACTCGGACATGCTCTACTCCGCCCTTCTTTCCGTAAAGGGAGTCGAGGCCGTCGTGTTCATAAGGCAGGAGACGGACAACAGCTGCACGGCCGGATTCAGAAGCCGAGACAGGGTTGACGTCAGCGCCGTGGCTGCAAAATTCGGCGGAGGCGGACACAAGAACGCATCCGGCCTGAGCTGCGAGGGCAGGCTTGAAAATCTGATTCCGGCGATTGTAAAGGAATTTGCTCGCATTATTTAGGTTTTTCCTCAAAAAATGGAAAACTTTCCATTTTTTACACCTCTTTTTTTGCAAATTCCAACCGTGAAATAAGTATAAAGTACTTTATGGCAAAAAAATAAGGAAGAGGCAAAAAAATGAGAGAGACTTACCACGACGTGCTTTCGCTGCCGGAACTTGTGGCGGAAGGAAGAATCACCAGGAAGGAAGCCCTGAATTTCATAGCGGAGGACATCACAAGGAATCCGTTTAAATTCGGAATAACCGGAGATGCGAAGGAGGTCATAGGCGACCTGTATTTCGCGATCATGAAAAACGGAGGATTCCTTTTCGACAACTACAGGAAAGAATACGGAACGTTCAAGACCTATCTTTGCTCGTTCATAAGGTTCCAGCTGAAATCCGTGAAAAGACAGAAGTTCCGCGAATACGCAAAGGAACGGACGTTCGCCCACGTTGAGGAAACGGAATACGAGATGGCAAGGGAGCGGTACGAACAGAACGAATTCGACTTCAAGATAATGAGGTTCAAGCCGCACTTCATCTCAAGGGAGGAGTCCGCGCCGTTCCTCAGAAAAAGGTCCATGCCGACGGACCAAGTTTTTTCCAGGACGGAAAAACGCTCGGAAGAAACGTCCGCGGAAACTGAAAAAGAAGGTGCGGAGTGCGTCAAAACCCCGGACGCCGAAAAGAACGTGCTTTCACATTTCAGCCAGTCCAGGGAATCCTCGCGGAAACTTGCGCTGGTGCTCGCGCTGAAGTCATGCTACTACCTAAGCGAGGAGACGCTGGATGCGATATCTGACTTCTGCAAAATCGAGCGCAGGCACATGGCCGAGGCTGTAGCCTCGCTGAGGAAAACACTAGGCGCAAAAATCAAAAAATACGAAAGCCTAAAGAACAGGCGGGACTACTCCTACTTCCAGAGACGCAAATGCTTCTTCAAGCTCCAGCTTCTAAAAATGGAAAACTCGTCCACCGAGGAAATGCAGAGGCTGTACGACTTCCACAGCGAAAAATGGAACAGCAAGAACAGCCACCTTCAGAACGAGTCGTACAAGGTGTGCCCGACAAACAAGGCGATCGCGGAACTTCTTGGAATCTGTGAAAGGCAGGTCGGCTACTACATAAACAAGGCGGAGGACATCCTAAAAATACGGGAAAAAGACCTTACGGAACGCTGATTTTTTTCTTCCCCGACCGGAACCCCTGGAAGGGGAAGATTTCAGGTCCGAGTCCGCTGCCCAGTCTTTAAAGACCCGGATCTCAAGTGGACTAAAAAAACAGTTTTGGATATAGTCATTCCACTATGAAAATTTATTTGGCAACAGGAAACCTGAACAAGAAGAGGGAACTTTCCCAGATTTTAAAAGACCATCAGATTGTAGTTCCGGGCGACGAGGGAATAGACTTCAATCCAGTGGAGGACGGAACGACATTCTACGAAAACAGCATCATAAAGGCTAGGACGCTATACGACATCGTGGGCTGCCCCGTTATTGCGGACGATTCGGGAATTTCAGCGGACGCCCTTGGAGGAATTCCTGGAATTTACTCTGCAAGATACGCGGGGCCCGACTTTCCGAAGGGCAGTCCTGACGGAAAAAAAATCCCGCAGGACGAGCAGAACAGATTTCTAGTGGAATCGATAACCGCCGCCCTCGAAGATGGAAAAATCGACGCGTCGCGATTTGAAAACGGGCCGCGCTCAGCGCACTACACCTGCGCCATGGTGCTCTACCTTGGACACGACAGGGTGTATGTGGTGCAGGAAACAATGGAAGGCTCCATAGTGGAGTCAATCGAAGACGCCAGGGGAAGCGGCGGATTCGGATACGACCCGATATTCTTCATTCCGTCAAAGAACCGCACCGCCGCGGAACTTTCCGCCGACGAAAAAAACGAAATCTCGCACAGGGGAAAGGCCACTCGCGCCCTTGTAAAGATAATAGACGGACTTTCCGACTGAAATAAAACGGTTTTTCCGACTTTTAAAAAAAACGGCAAAAAAAAATCATCGGGCGGAAGGCTTTTCGCCCTGTGATTTTACGCCGTGCAAAAAAAAATTAAATTTCTTTTAAAATTCCGCTAAAGTTTCCGCCGCTACACTCCGAAAATAGTTAAAGAATTGTAGGAATTGTTTTCAGTTCCGAACATTTCGCTTGCAAAAGTGTGTAGATGCAGCCTTGTAACCACAGATACACATTTTTGCAAAATTTTCAGGCAACAAGGACGTTGCCTCTCTTATATTCCAAGGAGGAATACTATGGTCATCAACCACAACATGTCGGCAATCTATGCCAACCGTCAACTTGGCGTTACGGGTCTGGGTCTTTCAAAGGACATGGAAAAACTTTCATCTGGAATGAGGATCAACCGTGCGGGCGACGACGCTTCAGGACTTGCAGTTTCTGAAAAAATGCGCGCCCAGATCCGCGGCCTGAACCAGGCTTCCCAGAATGCTGAGAACGGAATCTCGTTCATCCAGACAACTGAAGGTTACCTGCAGGAAACCACAGACATCATGCAGAGAATCCGTGAACTTGCAGTCCAGTCTTCAAACGGAATTTACAGCGACGAAGACAGAATGCAGATTCAGGTGGAAATCTCCGCCCTCGTATCGGAAGTTGACAGAATTGCAAGTTCAGCCCAGTTCAACGGAATGAACATGCTTACAGGACGATTTGCCCAGCCGACAGGTGAAAACTCTGTCACTGCATCAATGTGGTTCCACGTCGGAGCAAACATGGATCAGAGAATGCAGGTGTTCATCGGAACAATGTCCTCAACGGCATTGGGAATCCGTGAAATCGGCAACGAAGAGAAAATTTCACTTGCAACACCGGAAGATGCCAACCGCGCCATCGGCATTATTGACGAAGGGCTCAAGAAAATCAACAAACAGAGGGCGGACCTCGGCGCCTACCAGAACCGAATGGAATTCGCCGTCAAAGGTTTGGACATTTCTTCTGAAAACCTTCAGGCCTCTGAATCACGAATCCGTGACACGGACATGGCCGCACAGATGGTTGAGTTCACAAAGAATTCCGTGCTCCAGCAGGCGGGAACAGCGATGCTCGCGCAGGCAAACAGCCAGAGCCAGAACGTCCTGAGCCTCTTGAGGTAGGAAACTTGACGGGGCGTAAAAACGCTCCGCAAGTCCAGGACATAAAGGACGGACCGGACACGGGCGTCTGAATTTTCCAGACGGACACAGCCTGACGGATTTTTTTCAGGACGCCCGATTTTGCCGGACGGAATTCACGAATCTCTTGTCTTTACCAAGATAGTGTAATATAATTCACGGACAGGGTTTAAAACCCCTGTCTGTGAATGCGCGGTGCTTCGATTATACTCACCTTCCCTGCTCCAAAACACCATGCATCATGACAGCGCTATTTTCGGCGTTCTTTCAGAAACGTCTGGTCTAGATCTTTGAAAACTGTGGCCTTCATACTTTATGGCGGTGGAAAAGATGGCTTTAAGCGATTACAGCCACCTTTTCTGCCGAAAGGGATCTGAAACTTGGCGGGTGGGCGCAAACCCCGACCAAGCCCGCATAGAGGCAGAAAAGCGGAACATGAAGTTTCGCTTTCTTGAAAATGACATGGAGGGCACAACTATGGTTATTAATCACAACATGAGTTCTTTGTATGCGGATCGTGTACTGGGCATTTCAAATGACGGCATCATGAAAAACATCGAAAAACTCTCATCCGGTGAGCGGATCAACCGCGCCGGCGACGACGCTTCGGGACTTGCAGTTTCCGAAAAAATGCGCAGCCAGATACGCGGCTTGAACCAGGCTTCAAGAAACATCGAAAACGGAGTTTCTTTCATTCAGACTACGGAAGGATACCTTCAGGAAACAACTGACATCCTTCAGCGCGTACGAGAACTTGCAGTTCAGTCTGCAAACGGAATCTACAGCGACGAAGACAGAATGCAGATCCAGGTCGAAGTATCTCAGCTCATCGCTGAAGTAGACCGCATCGCAAGCCAGGCCCAGTTCAACGGAATGAATATGCTTACAGGACGCTTCGCAAGCGCTTCCGACAAAATCATGCAGTTCCAGATTGGAGCGAACATGGACCAGAGCGCAAGGGTGTTCATCGGAACGATGACCGCAACATCCCTTGGACTCAAGGGAGCACAGGGCGGCGAGGAATCGGTTTCAATCGCCGATCCTGAAACAGCGAACGCCACCCTTGGAGCCGTAGACAACGCCCTGCTCACTGTTTCAAAACAGAGGGCGGATCTTGGTGCATACCAGAACCGCTTTGAAATGGCCGCAAAAGGCGTGAACATCGCAGCGGAAAACACCCAGGCGGCGGAAAGCCGCATCAGGGACACCGACATGGCCGCTGAAATGGTCGAGTTTACAAAGAACCAGATTCTCACACAGTCTGGTACTGCAATGCTTTCACAGGCGAACTCACAGTCGCAGAACGTCCTTGCACTTTTAAGCTAGGCTTAAAAAAATCGACAGGGAGATTTTAAGAGATTTCTGGATGTCATCTTTTGGAGTCTTTTTGCGTGGAATGGGAGGGGTGCGCCCCTCTCCCATTTCTTTTTTTCTCAAGGAGGAAGCCTTATGAATAGTGTAAATTCTATAGGGCAGAACATGGCCACGGACGGCCAGAATATCAAAACCACCGCTTCAAGGAGAAATTCTTCCACATCCAGCCTTTCACAAAGAAGTGCATCGGAAGAAATCCTCATCGCACGGAGCGGTTCTGAAGTCGCCCAGAACATTGAAAAAACAGAGGCGGACATAAAGGCTGACGCCCGTGAACTCCAGAAACTTTCAGATCTGGTCATGGGACCGAAGCTCAGGTTCAACGTGAACAATGAACTTGGCAGCGTCATAATAAAGATTGTAGATCCAAGCACCGAGCAGGTCATCAAGGAGATACCGTCGGTAGATATGCAGAAACTTAAAATAAGAATAAGAAAGGCTATCGGCGTTCTTTTTGATGAGATGATTTAACGAGTCCGCTTGGTCGATGGAAATGGGCTATGGCAGGAATCAACATCCCGGGTGTAACAGACAAATACAACACGAACAGCACTGTTGAAAAACTCATGCAGATCGAGAGGATTCCCCTTACAAGGGAGCAGAAGACACTCGACACCTACAAGGAAGAGCAGGAAGCGTGGCGAAGCGTCAACAAGAAGATGGGCGCTCTAAGGGAAAGCGTAAAGACGCTCTACTCCTTTGAAAATCCGTTCAACAACAAAATAACAGAATCCACTCAGGAACACGCTGTCACCGCCACGGCGTCAAGGGGCGCGAAATTCGAGTCTTTCAAGGTGGACGTCGTGCAGGTTGCAGCCGCCGACAGATTCCTCACGTCGGAACTCGACGCGGACGCCAAAGTTCCAGCTGGAACATACACATACAGAATACAGGACAAGACGGTGACGATGAGATGGAAGGGAGGCTCTCTTTCAGACTTCTCGTCGGCGTTGAACAGACGCGGAAACGGACTCATATCAAGCAGGGTAATAGGCGCCTCAAGGGAAAAAAAGACGCTTTCAATCGAAAGCCTCAAGACGGGAGAGGAAAACAGGCTGGTGTTCGAGGCGGATGCAAGGACTTTCGCGGAAACTTCAGGAATGATAATGAAGGTCAAGCCCAAGTCAACGGAATTCGACCTCACAAAAAACAACCTCACAGTTCCGGCCCCGCATGGAGAGCATGAACAGGAAAGGCTTCCTAAAATATCAATCAGGGACGTTTCCGTTTCCGAAGGCGGAATAAAGGTTCCCGCAAGGTCGGGCTTCACGGTCGCCCTCCCCTCGGACGTACGTGGAGCGGGGAACATGAGGCTTTCGTTCTCCATCACAAAAACAGACGTAACGGACATCACGGAAGAACTGAACAGGATGAACGCAAGGCCGGACCTTTCATCTTCGGGCTCGGCGACATTCAGGGACGTTACGATATTGAACTCGCCGTTCGACGCGAACCTTCCTGACGAAAACACGCCTCCGCTGGAGCCTCTTTCAAGCGTAAGTTCAAGCCGGGTCGTATTCGCCGTTCTTGACGGCGGAAAAGAAGTTGAGATTCCCACCCCCTCGATACTCACCGCGGTAAAAACAGACGTCGAGATACCGCTTGACGACTACGATGGAATAAAAGCCATAACGATAAGAAACAGGAACACAGACAAGGAGTTCAGAATATCCTCCATGCAGGCGTACAATCCGGCGGAAAACCTCGGATTCGTTCCGCGGCATCCGGTCTCACAGGCGGCGGACGCCATAATAAAATACGAGGGAATAACCATAAAACGCGGCACAAACGAAATAGACGACGTCGTGCCGGACCTTACACTGAACCTTCACGACAGGACGGAACGGACCGCCACAATATCGGTGAAGCCTGACACTGAAGCCGCAAAGGAGGCCCTCATAACTTTCGTCGGAAAATACAACCAGGCTGTAAGCGAGGTGAACGTCCTCACGCAGAGCAAGCAGGAAATAATAGACGAACTCGACTACCTTGGAAAGGAAGAACGCGAGGAGATGCAGGGAAAACTCGGAAAGTTCACATCGGACTCATCCCTTACGAGCCTTAAAAGCAGCATGCAGTCCATAACTCAGGCGCGCTATCCGTTCTCAGACGAGGCAAAAATCACAATGCTGAACCAGATTGGAATCGCGACAAACGCCGCAAGCTACAGCGGATATTCGCCGGGCAAACTTAGGGGCTACCTGGAGATAGACGAAAAGAAACTTGACGAGGCACTGGAAAATAATCTGGACGACGTAAAGAACCTTTTCGGATACGACTCCGACGAAGACCTCATAATAGACTCTGGAATCGCATACAGGCTCGACAGGCAGTTGACGGCGTACGTGCAGACAGGCGGAATATTCGCCATGAAGACATCGAGCATCGACGGAAAAATCAAGTCGTCGCAGCAGAAAATAACAAGGCTTGAGGCGCAGATGGAGGCGAAGGAAGCGGAACTTCGCACAAAATACGGCCAGATGGAGGGGGCGCTGAACAGCCTTGAAAACCAGCAGACCACGATAACAAACTTCACCAACAGAAACAACAGGCAGTAAAGTCAGATAATGTGCTATAATAGGGAAAACCAGGGGTAACGATATGGAATTTTACATCAACGAAGAAAAAATAGAAGTCAAACTTGAGGGCGAAAAGACAGTGGGCGACGTATTGAAGTCGTTCGAACTGAACTGCCAGGAAAACCACGCCGCCACGATTGGAATATCAATAAACGGAAAAAAAATAACCGCGGAAAATTTCGACGACGAGGCTGAAAAAAATCTTGACGGTAAAGAAAAATTCGAGTTCAGCGTTGTAACAAGGGATGCCGTGTACGACTCATTTGGAAAACTCGCCGCGCTTTTCAGGGAACTCGCATCAAGAATGGAAAGCGTTCCCCTAGACCTGCAGACAGGACGCGACAGGGAGGCTAACGCCGCCATAAAATCCCTTGCGGACAGCATAGACGAATTCTGCCACGTGGCGGCGCTTTCAAGCCTGTTTGAAGATTTCATCGACATACAGATCGCCGGAGTTCCGTTCCCGTCGTTCTTCGCGGACTTTTCGCCTGTCCTAAAGGACTTTGAGGACGCGCTGAAGAACAACGACACTGTCGGAGTGGGAGACCTCGCCGAATACGAAATATGTCCAAGACTCGTTTCCATAGCCGAAACACTAGAGGCCATAAGATGAACATAGACTTCAAGGCGGGGAGCACGCCCATAACATCAAGACAAAACCCCGTTATCTACCTTGTGATACTCGCGACGGCCTGCGCGGCGCTCGCATTCATAGGAATGAGGTTCATCCTGCTCCTAAGAAAGAAAAAAAAGGAATCCCCGGAATTCCAGAAGAAAGAAAGGGAAAGACCCACCAGAAAAAAGGACGTAGCAAGGCTCGCCGCAAAATACAAAATAAGGGAAGAATACATTCCAATACTATGGTACGTGTGCAGGACCTTCAAGGTTCCGAACATATACTATTCAATAAGACAGTTCGACCGATTCGACGACACGTTCAAGGAAGCCTACCTGGCGTTGAAAAAATCGGCGTCGGAGGACAGGATAAACCAGCTTTTCAGGCTGAAATTCTACCTTGACAGAATTTTCGCAGAATCAGAAATATACACGTCCACGCGCTCTCTTCCGCCCGAAACCAAGTTCAGCATGCTCCTCCGCAGGGGAAACAAAATTCCATGCACGCTGCTTGAAAACACAGAAACCGGACTTTCGATAGAAATTCCCCTCACGTTCTACGAAAGTTCCACAAAGCCCGAACAAATGGACAGGATCGCGTTTTCGTTCAAGTCCAGGTCGGGAATGCCCCACGCGTTCGTTGCAAGAATTCTAAGATACGAAAAACATGGCGAGAGGGCGAAGATACACGTCAGCCACTCAAAAGAAGTGATGACCCGCACCCAGAGGAACTTCAAACGGATATGGCTCAGGGAAGACTGCAGGTTCACCGCGGTAACCCTTAAAAAAGACGCCGATGGAAACAGGACTTTCATTCCAGGAAACAAAAAATACAGCGGAAAACTTACAAACCTTTCCGGCGGAGGCTGCTGCATAGCGTCCAACCTGCCGATAAAGGAAGGCCAGTCGGTAGGACTTGAATTCGACCTTTCCGACGGAACAATAAAATGCGTCGGAGTAATCGTGAAGTCAAGGAAAACAGGAGTGCAGGGAGTGTACAACCTCCACATAAAGTACCTTAGGCTGGACACCGAAAGCCAGAACAAAATTCTTGCCAAAGTATACGGCTACCAGTAGAATGGTAGACTGCAAAACGCTTGCAAAGACAAAAGCATTGGAGTATTGTACCTTATGAAAATCGCAGGATTTCAGAATCTTTTCAGAGAAGAAGGCTACATTTATTATATGCGGAAATTCTCGGGAACTGCGCTGGTGGAAGTTCCGGGCGACACGCTCAGGGCTTCCGTAACCTTTTCCATAGAGACAAATCCATTCGGCGAAAAGACGATAGTCATAGACGTTGGAAACAGCATAAACTACCCCATACTTCCAATAAAAAAGGCCCTGGAATCATACATATTGGTCGAAGACAATGAAGGAAGGCTCCCTTGATGAGGTTCAAGACAAAAAGCCCTGAAGAAACAATAGAACTTGGAAGAAGAATCGGCGTCCTCCTGCACAAGGGAGACATAATAGCGCTCCAGGGAACGCTCGCCGCGGGAAAAACCACAATAACAAAGGGAATAGCCGAAAGCCTCGGCGTGAAGGACACAATCACAAGCCCTACATTCTGCCTCATAAGTGAATACGAAGGAAAAATGCCCCTCTACCACATGGACGTGTACCGACTTGACGGAGCCGAGGACTTCGCGAACCTTGGAACGGAGGACATGCTGTACGGAAAAGGCGTGTGCCTCATCGAATGGAGCGAAAAAATAATGGAGGAACTCCCCTCCTCCACGATAACACTCAAGATACAGGCGGAAGACGACGGTTCAAGAAGCATAGAAATTTCCAACTGGAAGAACGGCGACATTGACTGGGAGAACAACTGAACATGAAGGCACTGGCACTTGACACGGCTATTGGAAAAATCACGATAGCGGCTAAAAACGAAGAAAACTGCGTGACGCAGGTTCTGGATATTGGAATGAGGCAGTCGGAAGCCCTTCTTCCAGCCGTAATGGAAGTCATGCGCAGGGCGGACGTGGAAGCGTCCGACCTTGACGCGATTTCCATATCCCGCGGTCCTGGAAGTTTCACGGGGCTGAGGCTTGGATACGCCTGCGCGAAGGCCCTTGCAATGGCCACGGAAAAACCCCTTTTCTCCTATTCAACCCTGGACGTTTACGCAGAACCCTTCCAGAACCTTCCGTTCGTGGTCGCAGTCGCCATAGACGCGCACAAGGAAAAATTCTACTTCAAGGCGTTCGAGGATGGAAACGAAATTTTTCCAGAAACGGACATAGCGGAGGAAAAAATCGCCGTCTTTCTGAACGCGCACGAATCAAAAAAAGACATACTGCTCTGCGGTCCCGACTGTGAAAAACTCAGAAAAATGCTTTGCGCCTCTGGCGTAAAAAAGACGATGTTCACCGCGCCGTTCTGGAACTGTCCTACCGACGCGCTTTTTAAATTCACTCAAAAGGATTTTGACGCGGGAAAGAAAGGCATGGAAGACTACGAAGGGCCTGAATACCTCAGGCTTAGCGAGGCTGAGGAAAAAACAAACGCGCCGCAGCCTATTTCTTGAGTATCCTTGAAAGTTCCCCGATTTTTTCCGCGGAAACCACGGCCTGCGTGTTCTCGCTCATTATGGCGGTGTACACCTCCTGCCTGAAAACCTTGACGCTCCTTGGAGCCTCCACGCCGATTTTAACCTGGTCGCCGCGTATATCGATTATGGTGAGGGTTATGTCCTCGCCTATCTTTATCTGCTGGTCCGTCTTTCTTGAAAGAATCAACATTTCATTCCCCCTTGTTCCTGAGGGCTTCCATTATGTTGAACTTTGTATCCCATCTTCCGTCGTTCAGAACCGCCTGAAGGCACTTGTTGTTCCTGCGGTTTATCACTATTGGACCCAGAAAGTTCGCCGTTATGTCTCCGCCGTCTGACGGAATGGTTACAATAGTCATCACGACTATGTCCTCCGGCGAGGAAACCTGAATCTTCATAAGATTGTCGTCGTCTATGTCCGCCTCGTATTCGCCGCATATCAGGAATGGATCCACCAAAAGGAAGGCGAGGCTCTTCTCGTCGAGCGACTGGAGCCAGATGAAAGGCTCGTATTCGGAATTTATGAGCGCGTACCTGTGGTATTTTTCAAAACCCATTATGCCCTCGGGAAAAGTTACAATCTGTTTTTCCTCGATTTCGACAAGTCCATTTGCCTTTGTTTCTATCTGCATTTCGTCCTCTATGTGTTGTTTTTTCTGCCGCACGCGGCAGGGATTGCAGGGGCTGGCGAAAGCCAGTTCCGAAGGAATGAGCCGCGTTTAGACGGCGAACCCCGGAAAGCCCGTTTTTTGCAGCGGCCAGCCGCGCAAAAAGCCGCCCGAATCCTTATCTCATGTAGTTCAGAAGAGTGTTCTGGAACATCTTTCCCGCGTTGCTCAAGGTCGCCTGATACGCGTAGTCGAGCATCTTCATGTCTGTAATGGCCTTTGTTATGTCGAGGTCGCCCTCGCGGCTTATCTGCTGGGTGACTTTCAGAGCGGTAGAACCGTTCCTCGTGAGGTTCAACTGCGCCCTTTCGTATTCGCTTCCAGTCTTCGCGATTCTTGTAACAAGGCTGTCGATTCCGGCGTCCAGAGAGCCAAGCACACGCGAGCCTATGGATTCACTGTCGCCCTTGAGGAGCGCGTTCCTGAACGCTATCACTGTGTCGAAAAGCGAGCCTCCCGAAACCCTTACGCTGTCACCTATGTTGTACGGAGGTTTCTGGCTTGAATCCTTTATGAGTCC
>JBHAFG010000051.1:0-25164 GCA_041855945.1 Treponema sp.
GTCCCCACGCTTCCAAGGAATATGAGCGTCTGAAATTTTCCGCGTTCTACCGCCTGCATAAACGCTTCGGTTCTTGTCTTTGCCGTCCTCCGCTCCTCCGTGTCGCTCCTGTAAGTGTCGATTGTTTCCCCCCAATAGCGTTCGGGAACCTGCTTTCTGTGGTGTTTTTTTTTCTCGTTCAATTCCTGCGCCTTTTCCCATGCCCTTACTCTGTCTTCGTTTTCCTGTGTACATGATGTCTTGAATCTCAGAAGGTTTACGACCGGCTTTGTTTCGACCATGATTCAACCTCCTCGGCGTCGAATAATGTGCCACCGCCGACATCGGGCTGATACCTACCGAGGACGAAATCGCATATAAAGTTCCGCGCGTAGTCTGAACTTATCATGCTTCTTTCCTCGCTGCATAATCCCGCCTTGCCGCTCCCCTTGGCGTATGTCCTGCCGCTTCCCTTATCCCTCCACTGCGACGTCATGCCGATTCTTTTTATGTTTTTTGTGGGGGTCTGCTGGAACGATTCCCCATAGGTGGGTTCACAGCCTGTGAACCAGTAAGCGGTAGGCTTTACGAACAAATCGCCGCGCCTTGTCCTGTCCTTGTCTATGACCTGAGGGCGCATGAACCAAAAGTAGTTCGTGTAGTTCGCTTCGTGCCATGGATTTTCCATAATCATTCTAAGCCCGTTGAATTCAACGCAGGCATGGAGTTTGAGGGCTTTTTGATAAAAAAAATACCGCTCATCGCTGTGTTTTTTCAAAAGTTCGTAAATGCGGTGAATATCCATGCCCCATCTTCTCCACGCTTCCTGTGCGAGCCTTTGGTTATAGTCGGCGATATTGCAGAATTTTATACAGGGGAAAAATGCCATGATTAGATCGTCCTTGCTTATGCCGTCGAACAATGACGGCTTTCCCGCGTAGCCTTTTTCGATTTCATCGAACAAATCAATTACGTGGTTGGTTTCCCCGAAGTTGTTTTGGATGTCGTAGTCTTCCGCGGGTATTCCCAGTTTTATAAATTCGTTCTTGAATGTTCCGCTCTGCTCGAAGAAGCAGTGAACCTTTCCCCTTATTTCCATTTTCTTTCGCACTCCTTTGTTTTTTTTTCACAACAAATTCATAATTTCTTCGGGAATCTCGTTTTCATTTCCCCATATCGCGCCCGCTTTTCTTCGTCCGCCCGTCTGCTCGGTCTTTCGCCGCTGTTCCCATGTGCGGACGCTAGCCCGCCAGTCCTTCATCTTTGACGCCCCGACCTTCCAGCCTTTGGATTCATAGAAGTCGAAGAACGCCCGGGCGTCCAATCCGTTCTTACGCTCATTGCAGTACGCTTCAACTTCCTCAACCGTGGGTTTCACGAATCTCGCGGTTTTTGGGGATTCCGCCGCCTGTTCCGTCGGCTCTTTCTTTTGTTCTGTGTCTACCGTCTTTCGTTCTGTTTCCTCCTGCTTTTGTTCGGTTTCCCATGCGCACCCCGCCCGCTGCTGGTACTGTTGATAGCGTTTCTGCGCTGCTTCCTTTCGCTTTGCGCTGATTTCCCTGTACTTTTCCGTTTCCGCGTCTATGCGTCGGGCGATTTTTGACCATAGCGCCAACTCAAGCGTTCCGTTCTTGAACGGCGGCTTTGTGCCGTACAGCCCATAATTTATTGTTGCCTGTATGAATTCGGGCTTGTACTGGTCGGGCAAGTCCTCGATATAATCTTTGTGGAACACAAATGATTCCCTCATTTTCATCCTGCCCTATACTTCATGTTCTCATGGGTGTATATCGTCTTGCATAGTCCGATACATTCCGAGGGATCACCGCTTATATCCAATGCCCCATTACATTTAATTGAACAGGTAATGCCGATGTTCAATGGGTGGTCTATTACGAAGTTGCCGTATTTGGCTCGGTTCATCTTGGTGTTTCCTATTCTGTGCGCGCCTTGTGGCTGTCCGTCGCGTAATGGTCGCCCGCATACCTCGCAAACGCCGCCGCTGATTGCCAGCGCGTAGCGGCGTTGCTCTTTCTCCGTTTCCGTCATAATCCCTATTGTTCCCCTTATCATGTGAGGACGAAGCCTCTCAGATTGTTAGATTGCAGATATTACGAAGCGGGGGCGAACGGAAGGGTACACATGGCTCGCGATACTGTAGCCGGCACGACCATAGTTGCTGACATAGCAGAAGTGAACCGCCCTCGCATCTTCGTCGTACAATGTTGAAAGCCAATAATAGCGGCTACAATCTTCATCGAAATCAAAGGCTATGCGGTTGCGTCCTTCTTTGAAATATTCAAGTGGGTTATCTCCGAACATTTCTTCTTTGCTGAAGAGTCCGCAACTTTCGGCGGGGATTCCCGCGCCATTCATGGCGCGCAAAAACTCGCTTTGCAAATACTGTCCCAGCTGTGTCATTTCAAAACGCTTTTCGTTGTTCAAATCTATTGCGACTTCAAAAAGGCAATGATCAAAAATTAGAATGAAGTCGCCGTTTTCATCCCTGCCTACAATAATCGCTTCGTCGGTTTTAACGTTCTGCCTGTTGAACTGCATTACCTCTTTGCCGTCCATTTTTACGGCTGGAACGGTGAATGCTGGTAATTTTACGCGGTCGCCGATTTTTACTTTGTCGCGATTTGCCATAAATTCCGCTATGACGTAGGTGTGCTGGGTGCTGATTGCTCCCTCTACTTCGTTTTTTGCCTGCTCACATTCACCCATGATGTCCATTGTTTCCGTTCCTATGTACGGTCTTACCTTGCAATTCTTAATATTGATGTTCATTTCGTTTTACTCCTGTAAGATTATTCCATGATGTGCCGCCAAAACGTGCGCGGCTTCTATCAGTTTCGCGCACTCGTCCGTGCTACAGTCCGCTTCGCTTTGCGGGAAAATGTGACCGTCTACCAATTCGTAGGGATAGCCCATTTCTTCAACCGCCAGCATTTTCACGCAGTATTTAATCGCCTCGTAACTGTTGCCCGTTTCGTTGCATATCTGCATGATGTGGCCGTTAAGGTGGCGGTTCTGCGAATATTTCCCCGTGGTGCGCGGCTTCTTCGGCGGCTGAATGGTTATCAATGCGTAGTCGTTGTGCCTGTCGCGGCATTTTCTTAATTCGCGTCTGATATTTTCCCCCGCTCCTGCGTCGGCGGGGGGATAGAACGCAATTATTCCCGCGATGTTCGCCCTCTTTAGCACGTACTGAACCATTACCGCCCCCCCTAGAATATGTCGAACGACTGCGCCGCGCCCGATTCCCCGCCCTCTACGGGTTGCATTGTATCAAATGACGGTTGTGGGGTTTCCGCCTCCTGTTCCGTCGGCTCTTCCACGCCCTGTGCCTGGGGGGATGAAAGTTCCGGGGCGTCGCCGCGTCTGTTTTTGAGGGCGTTCTCAATAAACAAAATCAATTCTTGGGCGGTCTTGGTCTGCCTGTAACCGCTGTACATCTTGATTTCTTCGTTGCTGAAAACCCTCTTTCCGTTCGCGTACTTCGCCGCGCATAGTTCCGTTATCCGCGCCTTTTCCTCGGCTGTAGATTCCCCGCCCTTTGGGGTGAACGGTAACTTTGTGGGTTGTTTCGGTTCTACCACCTGTTTTGGCGGTTGCGGTGTCTGCGCGTTTTCCTGTGGCTCGTTCTTATATTTAGTGCCGTCCCAGCGTCCAGAGTAGATGTCGGCGGCTACGCCTATCATTTTTAAGGCTGTGCTGAAAGCGTCTGTAACTGCCATTTTGTAGCCCTCATCATTGGAAACCGCCGCACCTTTTTCCAGTGCAACAAGGCGGCTTCCCCCGATTCCCACAATAGGCTCGCTCCATGTTTCGCCGTTCTTTAAGAAAACGGCAACCTGCGCAAACGCAAGTTTTTCGTTTCCCGCGCCCTGTTCAGTCCATAATTTTTGAACTTCGTATTTCCAGCCAATTCCTACAAGACCGAACTTTTCAGTCATTGCCTTGTAACGCCACTGTGGGTTGATGTCTGTTTTTCCTTTCAGCTTGCCGGCCTGTATCTCGCGAAGCGCGTCTTTAGGCGGGCGGGCTAGTGATTCATAAATTTCTACAGCTTCTTTTGTGTCTTTCATTTTTGCCCCCCCTGTTAGAACGGTATATCTTCGGGAAAGTCGCCGCCGTCTGCGTCCGAATAGTCGCCCGCTGGTTCTTGCGGGGCTGTCGGCTGTGCCGCTCCCTGCGTTTCGTTGCCGCCGAACAGTTGGACGTTGTTCGCCGTTACAATTACCTTGCTGTATTTCTGCCCGTCCTTTTCCCACCTCTGCTGATCAAGGTAACCGTCTACCGCTATTTGTTTTCCCTTACGCAGGTATCGATTGATGTTCTCCGCGGTTTTCCCCCAGATTGTTACGTCAAAGAAATTAGCCCTGCTTCCCCATTCGCCGCCGCGCTTCTCGCTGCGGTTTACTGCAATGCTTATGTTGAGCCGAGCCGTGCCGCCTGTGGTGTAGCCCATGGGGTCGGGGTCGCGGGTTAGCCGCCCGATTAGAATTACGTGGTTGATGTCCGTCATATAACCCTCCCAACTGTCCTGATAATATCCCTTGCGGCGGCTTCCACGGAGTCCATGTGTACATTCACAAGCAATGCCTTCCCGTTAACAGTTCCCAGCACTCTTTCAGAGTCGTTGTCGTATTCAAACTCCGCGATGTTTCCAAAGTCGCAGAACAGTTCCGATAGGCTCTTGCAAAAGCCGTCTATCAACTCGCTTTCTTTATGTGTCTTCATTTTGCGCCCCCATTCTGTGCCGTATAAAAGTTGCAGAAGTCCTTGCACAGACAGTAATCGCCGCATTTTCGGCTTACTGCGGGGCGGTGTTCCACGTAGTGGCTGTTTCCAAGTTCTCCCGCGCAGTTTTCCGCGTCCTCTTCCGTGTCAAAGACGCGTATCGCCGATTTGCGTCCGTTCTTCATCACCGCCCATTTGTCGCCGTCCGCCCATCTTTCTTCGGGCGTGCATGGCGGAATGTCGTCGTCTTCCTGCCATATCGCCACTTCGATTTCTTTTATCTTCGCGGTGATTCTTTCGCCTGTAAGTTCAAGTTCTTCGGGAGTTACCTCGAACTCATACACATACACGGGCGACTGAGGATATGAACTGTCGGTCTTGGCTTTCGTCTTGCTGTGGTCTTTCAACAGGGCGATGAAACTGCATTTATGGACGTCCAGTCCGCTTTGTTTTAAAAGCCATGCGTAGACCATGCCCTGCCTGTGCCAATCGGAAAAATCGCCTTTCATAACCTTGTACACGCTCGCGGTTTTCCAGTCAGTGATGATTCCTTTCTCCATGTCGTAAAGGTCTATCTGTCCTGTAACGTGGGAATTTGAAACTGGAATGTTGAATTTCTCTTCGGTAAAGCATGAATTGGAGGTTCTTTGGCTCTCGAATATCTTGTGTACCGCCGTACCGAAAATCGCCCATACATTGTCCGCCGCGTCAACCGTTAATTCATTCCAATGGCGTTCCTGCAGGAGAATCTCCTTTACGCCCTTGTTGAGGGTTGTGGCGGAATAGTTACCCGGCTTGTTGTGGCGTTCTACGCTCACGGCTTCTACGAACGCTTTCGGGAGGCGGATGTTGTTCGTAACTTTCATCTTCCACCCCCTGCAACGCCGTTGCACGTTTTTAAAAATAAACCCTTGAAAATCTTCATGTTTCGCACCTCGTAAATTAAGATTTGGCTTCCGCGTTGCGCACCGCTTCCGCCAAGTTTCGGCTCGCGGGCTTCGGTTTTTACGCCGAATCCAAATTAAGCCCGTCCGCCTATTGAATGGCAGGGGAATTGAACCCCTTTATCCGCGGCAGCGGATAACGCCCCTTTTTGACGACCACCTAAATGCAGGAATGTTCCCGCAATAATTTCAACGCTTCTTCTCCGCTGTGGACGACGAACGCCACGCCACCTTTTTGGTTTATGTCCGCTATGCGTTCCTTTTGTGCGGGGCTTAGCCGTCCGCCATGGGGTCGCTTGCACTCTATCGCGACGAATCGCCCCGCTTTGTCATAACCCTCAAAATCGCACGTTCCCGCCTCCGCCGTCTTGATGTAGCGGCGGTTTTTTCCCTCTCCTGTTGTAAAACAGCCTGTATTGATTCTTTGGAGTTTTATTCCCGTCGCCCTGATTACCTGCTTGACTTCTTTTACAACCTCCCTTTCTGTCATGGGGTTTAATTTCATTCCGCGTGCCTCACCTTTCCGCAAAAAACCAGATCAATTTTTCGGCGGAAGTCAAATACGTTTTGTGCGGTTGTCTGAATGATTTTGCCGTCGCCATTTTTTTTGTCCGCGGGAATTTCTGAAAAGAAACGCAATGTACCACGGCATATTGTCGCCGTTACTCCCCTGTACTGTACGCTTACGCCCTGTCTGGTCGCTTTAATTTTGCAGTCGTAGTTAATGCCGCGCGATTTCTGCCAGTCGCTGAATTGTTTTGTGAATTGCTGGCGGCTGATTTTTCCCGCCATGTAGTTGGTGATTAGTTCGATAGGGTAGCCGCTCATTGTGCGCCCCCTGTTTTCAAAGCATGGTCTTGTATCATGCTTTCAAGCCATTCTTTGCGGCTGATTAAAAAACACTCCCACGCTTCTTCGCGCATGGCTTTCGATGTTTTGATTTCGTAGTTTTCGATGATTCCCGCTTTCAGTGCCTTTTCTTCCAGTTCGCGGATTTCCCTAAATAGCGGGTTGTTGCTCGTGTTTCTTTTTGTCATTTTTTTTCTAGACCTCTTGAAAAAAAAATAAAACCCGCTTTGGATTGGTCTGCTATCCTCTGCGGGTTTTAATTTACGAGTTACCGTATTAGTCGCTCGTACCGAAACAAGCGGCTACTTAACAGACCAAGAAGTAGCCGTTCGTACTTTGGGCTGTACACTTTTTCGCCTGTTGCCAATAGTCTGTCGGGTTGAATCTTGTCTACAACGTGAAGTTCGCTTCCTTTAAAAAGAGGGATTCAGAGGAACTTGTGGTTCAGAAAAATGTCAGCGGAATTTCAAACGTAATGAATGTGGACTATCCGTATTTTTCAGAAAAGCAGGTTTTCACACACGTGATGTCTGCGATAAAGGATGAAATTCTCAATGTTGACGGTGAAAAATTCGCCTCGGAATTTTATGCCAACGCAATGCTTTTAAAAAGCACTCCTTACGGACTTCTGAATTCAGAAGCCGGCTCTAAATTTTTTGAATATGCGGAAAAATACAAGGCCGGAGGATACATGACGATTCCTGATATGCAGGTTGGAGTTTACAGGCCTGGAGAAGACGGCATTTCGGCGGACGACTACAACGGTTCTGTAAAGGTGAACTACTTTGTTCAGCGCAGTGAAAAACTTCTGAACAATGAGTTGGACGGACTTGTTCCGCTTTCCGTTGAAAAATCTGGTTTTATGAAGGTTTCCGCGGAATTCCTAAAAAGCGCATTCGTTCTCACCAAGGGCGGGGCTTCCGAGGAGGAGGCGAAGGACAAGTGGATAAAAAGCGGTTCTCCGAATTCTGTGTTCATATTGAGGGAAAATTCAGCAGAACCTTTTGAAACCCGTTTTACGGTTGAATCGCCGTCTTTTCTTACAAACTCCACCTCTTCGTGGTATTTGACCATAAACGAGTCCCAGGATTTTGCAGAAAGCATAGCGCTTCCAGACGACCAGTTCTGCTCAAGGATTACAAACGGCGGAAAATATTATCTTCTTCTGATAAAGACCATTTCCGTGAACAAGGCGTACGGCGACAGGCGTCTTTCAATCATGTTTGATTTTGAGGGAAATCCTTCCGAAACTGAAGCCATTTCGATAGAACTTGAACCGTTCGGTCATCTTTTTGGAGATTAGGCGATTTTTCAGTGTTCTTTATTGACTTTTATTTCTTTTAAAAAGATACTGATACGGTATGAAATTATCGAACAAATTTACGACAATGCGGTTGTGTTTTGCGCCAGTTTTTTTTGTGCTGTACAACCTTCCGCTTTGGCTTGGCTCTCCGTCGGTTCTTTTAAAAATCACGGCGTTTGCGATGATTCCGCTTGTCGCGTTTTTTGAACTTACCGACTATTTTGACGGCTACTACGCCAGGAAATGCAACGAGGTGAGCGATTTTGGAAAAATATTCGATCCGTTCGCAGACGTGATGCTGAACCTTTCGATTTTCATAAGCACGCTGACTTCCGTGAGCGGAAAGGGTTTTACTCCGCTTGTGCTTTTCGTGCTTCTGTTCTACAGGGAATTCACAATGACATTCCTCAGGATGGTAGCTCTTTCAAAGGGAATCGCCATCGCGGCGCGCAAGGGCGGAAAATTCAAGACTGTTTTTTATATAACAACTGGATTTTTCATGCTTTTGATTGAGTCTGCGCTCAGGCTTGGTTTTGAAGTTCCGTTCCTTTCTGAACTTAGGATTGTAGCGGTCGTTCTTCTGTGCGTGTGCGTGGTTTTGAGTTACGCTTCTTTTATTGATTACATACGTGTTTTTGTGCCGACTCTAAAAAAAGCGGACGACAGGACAGATAAATAGTTTTTTGACTGTAAAAGCGGTTTAAAGCCGCCGTGTAAAAAAAATCCCCCTCTGGAAAATTCCGTCTGGTTAAAGACTGAACCTTCTCGGAGGGGGGATTTTTTTTATTTAAAATGTCGTTCGGTCTGCAAAGACCGGACGGAAACTAAATCTGGTCCATCAACTTGCTGTATTTCTGCGCAAGGCGTTTTGATTTTTTTGCCGCAAGACCTGAATAGTTTGAAGGACATTCAAAGAATTTCGCAGGATTTTCCACGCCGAGTTTTTCAAGCTGCGCCGTGATGTCCTTGAATTCTTTCTGGTGCGTTTTAAGCACTTCAAAGAACGTTTTTCCAGTCTGTTCTGACTCAAGGGTGATTTTTCGTATGACTTCGTGTCCGTCGTTGTAGCCCGCCTCGCCAAGAAGAATGTATGCGGGTTCTGCAAGCACGCCGCCCCTGACCTTTCCACCGGCGTTTTCCAGGTTTCGGGCCATTCCTTCCTTGTCGGCCTGAAGTCCCTTTACAACGGAGTTCATTCGCGCCACCGCCATGGTGAAGCCCGCGATGTAGTCGGTTATGAACCGCTGCGAGGCGGAATTCGTCAAATCCCTCTGGTGTTCGGAAATCTGGTCCATGTAGAATGTAAGGACCCTTGGGCACATTGCCTTCCAGAGCGACTTGACGTGTTCGGAATTCCAGGGGTTTCGTTTTTGAGGCATTGTCGACGAGCCTACCTGCGTTGAAGAGAAGTATTCAAAAACTTCACCGATTTCGCTTCTCTGCAGGTTTCTTAGGTCGTCCGCCAGGTTTGCGATTATTCCAAACGCCACGTTCATTTCAAGAAGCAGGCGCAGTACGTGTTCCGGTTCAACAAGCTGGTTTGAGTATTCGGAAGGCTTGAGTCCAAGGAAATCCACGTATGTTTTTTCAAGCTCCTCAGGATCTTTTACAATCATCGAAGGTCCGTTGTATGAGCCCACAGGACCTGCAAGTTTTCCTACGAGTTGATTTGAAAGTTCCTGTATTTTCAGGATTGACTTTCCGAGTCTGCTTACAAATTCCGCGATTGACCAGCCGAAGGTGATTGGAACTGCGTGCTGTCCGTGTGTTCTTCCCACCTGCGGAGTGTCACATTCCCTTTCCGCGATTTCGCACAGATATTTTTCAAGTTTTTTGAGTTCTGGAATGACTACGTTCTGTGTTACATCCCTCATCCTGCAGCTAAGACCCGTGTCAAGAATGTCAACTGAAGTCGCTCCAAGATGAATGAGAGGTCCTATTTCAGCGTCAACCTTTGTCTTCATCACGTTTACAAGGGCGCGGATGTTGTGTTTTGTCTTTTCCTCCTCCCTGTAGACTTCTTCGGGGTTGATTGTGTCGGCAACTTCGTCAAGTTTTTTTGCAATGCCGTCGGTGAGTTTTCCCCGAAGTTTCAGGTGCGCCTTTACAAGCGCCGCCTCGCATTTTGCGTGCGAACGAATGGACGCTTCTTCAGAAATATACTTGGAAAGGCCGCTGAACGCCTCGCCTTCCGACAGTGAGTATCTGTGATCGATACATGAAAGATTTTCAAAAATATTACGTGTTTCCATAAGGCAGATTATAGCGAAAACCGTCCGCGTAGACTATATGTTTGCAAAACGTTTGATGAGCCGACCTGTCATTCTACTGAAGCGTGTTCGTAATCTCCTGCGACCGACGTGTATTTTGTTTTTCCGCTTGAGTCAGCCGCCGCATCCTGGACCGCCCTTGCGTATTGAAAACTCAATGAGTTTATCTGGTTTATCAGCGACACGTCGTAAGCCGCCTCTTTTCCAGATGAACTGTCTGAAACATATGAGTTTATAAGGTCGCTGATGTCATTGCAGTCGGAATCTGTAAATGGTCCCGCCTCGCCTTCCTGGAATATTGTGTGGTATATGGAACAGGCTGCTAGGAACGAGGCTATCGGCTTTGGATGGGTGTCGTCTCCGGAATCATAATAGTTTCTGCCGTTTGTTTTTGAAAGGTCGTATAGAACTTCGCCAACGGGTGCAAGAAGGGCTTTGTGTTTCTGCGCGGCCTTCAGATAGCAGGCTGTAAATTCCGCCGTCCTTTCTTCACGGACAGAATGTTTTGGCCATGTGGAGTAATACACGATTTTTGCGTTTGGGTTTGCCTCCATGATTTTGGGTATTATCGAGTCCGAGCCTTCTGCAAGTTTTTCGTCCGTAAAAGAACCGCATATGTCCTGAAGAACCACGTAGTCAAAGTTTCCGGCCTTTATGGCGGTTTCTGTATTGCGGGCATTTGAGTGGTATATGAGGTTTTTTCCTCCAAATGTAACGGCGGTTGACTTTACGTTTTTTTCCTTCTTCAAGGCGATTCCCTCAAAAACGCTCCACATGTTGTTGTAATATGTAAGCGAATTTCCTATGAAAAGCACGTTCACCTCTTTTCCAAGGCTTTCGTAAGTCCGCGTCCTGTCCGGGGCGAAAACTGAAAGTTCCATCAGGGCGCAGTGTTCTCCGTTGTACTCGTCCACAAGGATTCTGATCCATCGTGCGGTCTGTTCCTCGAATGAAACGCTTTTTGCAGAAAGAGTTCCGTCTGTAACTGTGGCGGCTGTTTTCCATTCAAAAGAAACTATGTCTTCGGGCGAGGATGCAGGCTGAGTTCTCCGGGAAAACTGAATCCTGTATTTTACAGGATATGCGTCCGGATATTTTTCCTCGGCGTCCTGTCCCGCGCCTGGAACGATTCTTATTTTGTTGAATCTTTTTACCGAACCCAAATCCACCGCGAACCACGGATTTGCATCAGCTCCGGCAGTGTTCGCTATTACGTATGACAGTACCGACGTGCTTCCGTCCGTAAGGTTTCCCACGGAAACTGGAGTTGTTTTACTCTGCCTGAGGTTTGAACTTGCGTAACCTTTTACGTCAGCGTAGTTCCTTGAATTTGCAAGGTCGCTGAATTTTGACGCGTACACCACGTTCCTGTCGCCGTCCGCGCCATTCGTGCATGAGGCCGCCATAAGACAAGATGCGAGGGCGGCGCATACTGCGGCTCCCAGGTTCAATTTTTTTTTCATATAATGCTCCTTCTGTTTTAGCTTAACGTTAAACTTGAATACAGTATGACCGTTTTTTTTCCTGTGTCAAGAAAATTTGTTCGGGATTGAGCAAAGGATTTGTAAAGAAAGGTTCTTGAACTTGTTTTACAGAAGCCTGTCATGTATGACCGGATGCGCATCTTGGCGCGGCACTGTGTTAAAAATCTCTTAAAAGCGTCCGTCTTTGATTGACGATGAACACCATTCGTAGTATAGTAAAAATACAAACACCGCTATATATGGTGTTCGGCTGTAAAAAGCAGTCCAAAAAAGAAAATGAGGTTGTGACTTTATAAAACTGAAATTCCAAAAGAGAGGTGGGAAAAAGTGAAAATCATAAAACGAAACGGAGAAGAGGCGATATTCGACATCCGTAAAATTGAAACCGCCATAACAAAGGCGAACAACGCCATTCCTGAAAGCGACAGGCTTTCGCAGGAATACATAGGCGCGGTTTCCGCCAAGGTCGCAGAGAGATGCAAGTCAAGCAAGGTTCAGCTGAACGTTGAGGCGATTCAGGACTTTGTTGAAACTGAACTCATGCGCATAGGCGCGTTCGACCTTGCAAAGGTTTACATCACATACAGGTACAGGCACGCGCTCATGCGAAAGGCGAACTCCACGGACAAGCAGATTCTTTCGCTTCTTGAATGTGCGAACGAAGAGGTCAAGCAGGAAAACTCCAACAAGAATTCAACGGTGGTTTCCGTGCAGAGGGACTACATGGCGGGCGAGGTTTCAAAGGACATAACAAAGCGTTTCCTTTTGGACGACGACATTGTTGACGCGCACAACGAAGGTCTGATTCACTTTCACGACGCGGACTATTTTGCCCAGCACATGCACAACTGCGACCTTGTAAATCTTGACGATATGCTCCAGAACGGAACTGTGATAAGCGGAACAAAAATCGACACTCCACATTCTTTTTCAACGGCGTGCAACATCGCGACGCAGATTATCGCACAGGTTGCTTCAAGCCAGTACGGCGGACAGTCGATTTCGCTTGCACATCTTGCGCCTTTTGTAGAGGTCAGCAGGAAGAAGCTTGTAAAGGAACTGAACCAGACTGTAGAGGAAACAGGAATTTCCCTTACAAAAGAGCAGTTTGACAGGATCGTTGAGCGTCGTCTTGCGGACGAGATTACGCGTGGAGTCCAGACCATACAGTATCAGGTTGTTACGCTGATGACGACGAACGGTCAAAGTCCGTTTGTGACTGTGTTCATGTATCTGAACGAGGCCAGAAACGAGCAGGAAAAATCCGATCTTGCCCTCATAATAGAAGAAGTTCTCAAGCAGAGGACGAAGGGCGTCAAGAACGAGAAGGGCTACTGGGTCACTCCCGCGTTTCCAAAACTTATTTACGTTCTTGAAGAGGACAACATACATCCTGATTCAAAGTATTACTATCTGACTGAACTTGCCGCGGTCTGTACGGCAAAGCGTCTTGTTCCAGACTATATTTCTGAAAAAAAGATGTTTGAACTTAAGGAAGGAAACTGCTATCCATGCATGGGCTGCCGTTCTTTCCTTACTGTATACCGCGATGAAACTGGAAAGCCTAAATTTTACGGAAGGTTCAACCAGGGAGTCGTTACTGTAAACCTTGTGGACGTGGCGTGTTCTTCAGGACGCGACATGGAAAAGTTCTGGAAGATTTTTGACGAGAGGCTTGAACTGTGCCACAGGGCGTTGATGCTCAGGCACAAGAGACTTCTGGGCACTCCTTCGGACGTTGCGCCCATTCTTTGGCAGAACGGAGCGCTTGCGCGTCTTGGAAAGGGCGAGAAGATAGACAAACTTCTTTTTAACGGATATTCAACAATCTCGCTTGGATACGCAGGGCTTTGCGAGGCGGTGCGCTATATGACGGGAAAGCCGCACACCGACCCTGACTCAACGCCGTTCGCCCTTGAGGTCATGCAGTACATGAACGACAAGTGCGCGCAGTGGAAGGCCGAGTCCAACATAGCGTTCAGCCTTTACGGAACGCCGCTTGAATCGACCACGTATAAATTTGCAAAGGCGTTGAAGAGAAGGTTCGGGGAAATTTCCGGCGTTACGGACAAAAACTACATAACGAACAGCTACCATGTTCACGTTACAGAAGAAATCGACGCTTTCTCAAAGTTGACTTTTGAAAGCCAGTTCCAGAAACTTTCGCCGGGCGGCGCTGTAAGTTATGTTGAGGTTCCAAACATGGAGCAGAACATTCCTGCAGTGCTTTCGGTTCTTGTGCACATCTACGACAACATGATGTACGCGGAGTTGAACACCAAGTCAGACTGCTGCCAGCAGTGTGGATACACCGGCGAGATTCAGGTTGTGCAGGACGGGGATTCCAAACTTGTATGGAAATGTCCTCAGTGTGGAAATACGGACCAGTCCACGATGAACGTTGCAAGACGGACCTGCGGCTACATTGGAACCCAGTATTGGAATCAGGGAAGGACGCAGGAAATAAAGGAAAGGGTGCTTCATCTATAGAAGTGGCTTTCCACGTGGCGGGCAGGCGGACATTTTGCTGGGTCGTCTGCCCGTTTTTTTTACGGCGAATGGAAAAAAATGAGGGAAATTTATGTATTACGGGGCGATAAAAAAAATTGACGTTGCAAACGGCGAGGGCGTGCGTGTAAGTCTTTTTGTAAGCGGCTGCAGGAACGCCTGTCCTGGGTGCTTCCAGCCGCTCACATGGGATTTTAAATACGGCAGGGAGTTCACAGAGGACACGCAGGAAGAGATAATCGAGGCGATGAAGCCCGCTCATATACAAGGTTTTTCGCTTCTGGGCGGAGAGCCGTTTGAGGAGGAAAATCAGGCGGTCCTGGCGCCTTTTCTTGAAAGGCTTAAAAAAATATATCCGCAGAAGGACATCTGGTGCTGGACGGGTTACGTTCTGGAGGACGACCTTGTGGAAGGGCGGCGGAAACACACCGTATTCACAAAGTCAATGCTTGATTCGATTGACGTCCTTGTTGACGGACCGTTTGTGTTGGAAAAGCGGAATCTGATGCTGAAGTTCCGCGGAAGTGAGAATCAGAGGATAATACGCCTTCACGACTAGACTTTTACGCCCCCGCGCTTTGCCGCGAGGTGCAAAAGTCAGGCGTTTTCCTTTTGCGTGTGAATCCACGTGAGTTCGTGCTTGTTGTAGTTCAGGTGCACTACTCTGCTTCCTGGAATTTTTTCGAAGCGGTCTATCGTCTGCCAGTCGGGTTCGCCCTGCATTTTTATCGTGCATATCATGTTTTTTACAAGACCGCTTTCAAGCCACTCGTTCACCCATTTTAAAAGTCGTTCAGGATAGCATATTACGTCGCTAAAAACCCAGTCGCATTTTCCGATCTCCTCTGGCTTCAATGTGAACGCGTCGTGCTTTTGGAATTTTACAAGCGGATTTTCCATGAGGGCGGGCGAAAGTTCCGCCCTGTCTACTGCGTGGACCTTTGCTCCAAGGTTTGCAAGAACCCACGTCCAGCCGCCGGGACAGGCGCCCGCCTCAAAACACACGTCGCCCGATTTTGGAAAAGGCGTTCCGTTAAAAAGACGCGCCAGAGAAAGGCTTTCCTGTATTTTCAGGTAGGCCCTGCTGGGCGGATTTTCGTGGTCCTCGTTGAATTCGATGTTTCCCGCAGGAAGCGGAGTGTTTGTCTTTGCAGAGGCAAGCATTTTTTTTTCTTCTACAAGGGTGTAAAGTCCAATCGGTGATTTTGGAATTTCAAGCGGAAAATCCCTCTTTTTAAGGTTCACGTATGGAAGTTTTTCCTGCAGAAGGTTCGCCCGTCTGAAAAACTGGTACTGGTACGGAGCCCAGTTCCTCTGGATGGCCTTGAGCGCATTGCATCCGCTTCCTATTGATTCAAAGTCGATTTCCATTGGTTCCAGCATGGTGCATTTTGACCAGTATGGAAGGTCTGAAGGATTTTCAAATTTTTCAACAGGAAAATCGGAATAGTATAGAAGATTTCCGTATATTTTAGTCGGTGGAGAAGTGAATTTCAGTCTTCCTGAAAGTTCTGAAGTGAGCATTCCCTGCATTTCTGGAAAGGCGAGGAACGCCGCTCCTGTGAGTTTTTTTATACTGTATTTCTGTCCTGTTTCAGCCTTATCTTCCATAAGTTCTGCATCGTCCGGGGTCTGTATGATTTTTTTAAGATTCTGTAAAACAAATTTCTTTTTGCACGGAGTTAAATCATCTGGCAGCCGAAATTTGCAATCTGGTCTTCGATTCCAGAATCATTTTCCAGATCAAGTTCTTCGATGTATTCAACGAGTTGGGCGATTCCCTTTGAGGGCAGGATTTTAAATCCGATTTCCGTGATTCCGTTTTTTTCTCTGGCCCACTGGGGATGCACGATCAGTTCTATGACCTGCGAGGCGGAGCGCGCTAAAGTCAATTCGATTTCGTAATCGTTTTCAAGATCCACGACCACGGGAACTGAGTAATGCACCTTTATTCCGCCTTTGCTTACGTTGTCAAGAACGCCCGCCAAAGGACAGAGTTCTGGAGCCTCGATGCGTCCAATATCGTCAAAACGTTCCGATTCTCGTGTTTCTGCACCCATAGGCACACATTATAGAGGTTTTTGAGTGGAATAGGAAGAGTGGATTTGTGTTTTTACACCTGTACATTCCGCCTGCGAGAGCCGTTCCGTGGAATCGTCTTTGTGAATCTGTGCATAAAAAAAATCCACGATGAATTTTAAGAATTGGGACTATAACTATTGACCAATTTGTAAAAAAACAATATATTACTTTCACGTTCGCAAGGACAAATGGTTGCTTAGCTCAGTTGGTAGAGCAATGGACTGTTAATCCATGTGTCGCAGGTTCAAAACCTGCAGCAGCCGAAGCCTCCCATATTCGGGAGGTTTTTTTATTTAACGAAAAACCAGGTTTTGAAACGAAGCGAGCGCGACCGTGCAGGTCGGAAAGGCGGCATGGAGGCCGCCGGGAGCGAGCGTAGGCGACGCGCAGGGCGTTGTAAGGATTTCCGCTGCTATCCGTTTTTTGCAAGCGACTTCATAAAAGTCAAAATCGACTTCTGTGTTTCACGCGGAAGCGCGTCAAGGGCGAGGACGAACTCCCTGTACATGGAAAGTTTTTCAATCAGGCTTGATTCCGTTTCTGAAAAACTTCCAGTGCGTTTTGAGTCCGATATGTTTATCGCATCTGAAAAACCTGTAGTGCGCCTTTCGGTTTCCGCGCCCTTTGTATATGGCGCAGATTCCGCGCCCATCACGCATTTTCCTTCTGTAAAACTTTTTTTGCCATGCGTGCGGCGTTCCGCGAGCATTTCGCCTGCGCGTCCTCCAATACAGGCGTGGTCGCCGACATTTTTCACTCGCTCGGAAATTCCGCCTGTATTGAAAACTGCGTTGAATCCGCATCCTGCATTGCATTCCGATGAAACGCCGTCGGATTCGCCATACACAAGATATTCTACCGAAACGCCAAGTTCCTTCGCGATTTTTAACGCCGTGTCCGCATACGGAAAACTTCCCGAACGGATTCCCTTTCCGATGCATGACGGGTCGAACCCCGCGGAAAAACCCAGCGTCTTCCGCTCGATTTTCTTGGCGACTATGATTTCCTGCACTCTCTCCCAAAAATTCATGCACAAATTATCTCATGCAATCTAAAAATCTCAAAATAAACTGGTAAAATATTACCCGATATTTTTTATACAGGTAATATTTTACTGTCCAAGGATATTTTTACTGCACGGATTTTTTTTTCTCTTCCGCTCAATTTCATGCAAAAAATCGTCTGGCGCGTCAGTGAGTTTTCGGCGGTATTCTGGTTCTGAAGATATCCCTGTGGGGATTTGTCGCCGACACCGCTATTTCTGTTATTTTTGCGTCGAAGGGTACGAATGAATTCTGCATTTCAGAAAACGCAAGCCGGAGTTCCTCTTTTGAAAGTGTTTTACCGAGCGTTATGTGGGGAAACCAGTTTCCGGTGGTGTAGAATCTGTTCACAGAAACTTCAGGAATTTTTTTCACGCAGTCCAGGACTGTTTTTGAAATTTCATTCAGGTATCGGTTCATAAGAGGACTTGCGAAAATCACGTATGGAAAAAATTCTCCTACGGCTACGATTGGAACTTCTCCGCCCCTCATGTTTTTTGAAATCTCTTTGAGTCTTGATGCAAGTTCGTCGGGCGACTTCGTTTCAAGGGCGCACAGTGTAAGATGCGGCGGAACTTTGTTTTCCGTCATAAAGCGGTTTCCAGTGGATTCTGCGATGAGGTCGATGAGTTTTTGAAGCGTGTTCTCGCTCCGTTCGTCAAAATATGCGGAAATCAAATACATCGCGGCGATTATATCACATTGTATAAATTAATTTTTGACTTTGGAAACTTCATTCATTATATTTATTCTATGGCTGATAAAGATAAAATCGAAGAAAACGAAGAAATAGACGAAAACAATAAAGACGTCTTTGACGTAGAATCCGCTCCACAGGAAGAAAATCAATCCGGCGTGGAATCCGGATCTGAAAAAAATGATTCAGAACCGGCGGCAAAAAAGACCCGCAGGCAAAGGTCAAGAAAGTCCTCCGGCGCGGGAATAATTCCTGTAGACCAGGTTCTTCCGAACAAACTTTCAGTTGTTCCGCTTCAGGGGCGTCCGATTTTTCCTGGAATTTTCACGCCGCTTATGATTTCCTCTCCGGAGGATACAAAGGTCGTTGAACAGGCGTACACCGGCGACGGCTACATCGGAATAGTCATGCTTGAAAACGACGCTGAAAACCCAAGCGCGAAGGATTTGCGCAAGGTTGGAACTGTCGCGAAAATAATAAAGAAGATAAACCTTCCTGACGGCGGAGTGAACGTTTTCATCTCGACCTTGAAAAGGTTCAAGATTAGAAAAACAATCCATCTTGCCTCTCCGATATGCGTGGCTGTTGAATATCTTGAGGACGAGGAGGACGACACGTTCGAGGTCAAGGCGTTGACGCGCGCCCTCATAAGCGAGATGAAGGAAGTTTCCGAAAACAATCCGCTTTTTTCCGAAGAAATGCGTCTTAACATGGTGAACATCGACCATCCTGGAAAAATCGCCGACTTCATCGCCTCGATTCTTAATGTGGACAAGGACGAACAGCAGAAGGTTCTTGAACTTTTGAACGTAAGGCAGCGGATGGAACAGGTTCTTGTGTACATAAAAAAGGAGCAGGAACTTCTTCGCGTGCAGAAAAAGATTCAGAATGAACTGAACGAAAGGGTTGAGAAGAACCAGAGGGAATATTTCCTGCGGGAAGAAATGAAGTCAATCCAGGAAGAACTTGGAACGGACGCGGACGGAAACGCCAACGACTATCAAAAATTCAAGGAAAAAATCGCCTCGTTCAATTTTGAAGGAGAGATAAAGGAGTCCGTTGACAGCGAACTTGAAAAATTCCAGATGATGGAGCCGAATTCTTCTGAATACATGGTGAGCAGAAATTTTCTTGAACTTGTGTGCGCCCTTCCGTGGAACGAAGATTTGCAGGAAGAGTACGACCTGAACAACGCAAGGAAAATTCTTGAGGGCGACCATTACGGACTTGACGACGTGAAAAAACGCATGATTGAATATCTTGCCGTACGGAAGATGAAGCACGATTCAAAGGGTTCGATTCTTCTGCTTGTCGGACCTCCTGGAGTTGGAAAGACGAGCGTGGGCCGTTCAATCGCGAACGCAATGAACAAGCCGTTCTACAGGTTTTCCGTTGGCGGAATGCGCGACGAGGCTGAGATAAAAGGACACAGACGGACATACATAGGTTCGATGTGTGGAAAAATAATTCAGGGAATAAGGATTACGCACACTAAGTCGCCCGTGTTTATGATTGACGAGATAGATAAGATGTCTATAAGCGTTCACGGAGATCCTGCGAGCGCGCTTCTTGAAGTCCTCGACCCAGAGCAGAACGTAACTTTCAGGGACAACTTCCTTGACCTTCCGTTCGACGTTTCAAACGTGATTTTCATACTGACGGCGAATTCGCTGGACTCAGTTCCTGAGCCTCTTTTGGACAGGGCGGAGATAATCCAACTTTCGGGCTACATAGACCAGGAAAAACTTGAAATCGCAAAAAAATATCTCATTCCAAAGAACGCAAAGAAAAACGGTCTGAAACGCGGGCAGGTGAAGTTCACAAAAAAGGCTCTCGTAAGAATCGCGCAGGAATACGCAAGGGAGGCGGGCGTAAGGAATTTTGAGAAATGCCTTGACAAGGTGAACAGAAAGATTGTTACTGAACTTGTAACCGACGCGGAACTCAAGGCGGATGAAATTCGCGCAAAGGCCAAGGCAGATGGGCGTTCGCTTGAAGATATAAATTCCGTGAAGGGAATGGACTGCATAGACTTGGAGCGCAAATTTGAGATTGACGCTGAAGATCTTGAAAAATATCTTGGAAAACCCGTGTTCGACGAAAGCGAGATAAAAATCGCCTCCGTTCCTGGAACTGCGATTGGTCTTGCATGGACGAGCATGGGAGGAGACACGCTTCTGCTTGAGGCCACTACGTTCGAGGGAAAGGGAACTCTTGTGCTGACCGGCCAGATGGGCGACGTTATGAAGGAGTCAAGTCAGATTGCGTTCAACTGGTGCAGGCGCTACGCCGTTATGAACAAGATGAAGAAGGCGGACTGGTTTGAAAAGAACCTTGTGCATCTGCATATTCCTGAAGGAGCGACTCCAAAGGACGGGCCTAGCGCGGGAATTACAATGGCGGTCGCGTTCATATCGCTTCTTGCGGGAAAAAAGGTGAAGCCCCATCTTGCCATGACGGGAGAACTTTCACTTACAGGAAAGGTTCTTCCGATAGGAGGGCTTCGTGAAAAGACTGTGGCCGCGAAACGGAACAAGATAAAGACGATAATAATTCCACAGGCGAACAGACGCGACCTTGAGGACATTCCGGAAAACGTAAAGGAAGGAATAACCTTCATTCCTGTTTCGCGTGTGGAGGAAGTGCTTGAGATTGCGCTTGGAATCTAGTTTTCTATTATTCCGATTTCAACGAGCCAGGCCCATAAAGGTTCGTTCCATCGGAATTCCTTCATGAATCTGTTTTCTAGCATTCCAAAACCGTGGTTTCCCCAGTCGTAGACTGTAATCCTGCAGTCTACGTTTTTTTCTTTCAGCGCGGAGTGCAGCGCAAGTGAATTCCTGTAGTCAACAACGTTGTCGTCTTTGCATACGACTATGTATGTTGGACTCATGTCGGACGGAATCTGCATTTCCATTGAAAATTCGTCCTTGCGGGCCTGGCTCTGGTTTTTTCCAAGCAGGCTTTTTCTTGACCAGCGGTGCGCGATTTCGTCCTGCATTGAAACCACGGGATATACAGGCACCACGAAATCTGGCTTCAGGCTTGCATCTGTCTTTACTCCAAGGGCGTTCAGCTGGTCGTGGCTTTTCCAGAACGCGCCGCCCATCGTTACAAGGTGGCCGCCCGCGGAATAGCCTATGAGTCCGACTTTTTCAGGATTGATTCCGTATTCATTTGAATTTTCACGCACAAGTTGAATGGCGCGTTGAAGGTCTTCAAGCATTGCGGGGTGGTGGTATCCGTCCTGCGCAGTCCTGTATCTTAGGGTGAACGCCGAAACTCCACGTTCAGAAAACCACTTTGCAGTCCTGTAGCCTTCTTTGTAAAGTCCAAGGTGGTGGTAACTTCCGCCGGGGCATATTATTACCGCCGCGCCTGTGTTCGTGCCTTCCGCCCTGTGGACGTACATGGTTGATTTTTCTTTTCTCATCGAAGGAACGTCCTTCCATATTTTTACGGGCGTTCCGCCCTTTGCGGAACACAGGTTTCCCGCGGAAAGAAGGAGCGCTGCAAACGCCCATTTTTTTGAAAGTTTTCTAGCCATTTTCAAAGACTAGCATTTTTGCGCGCTTTGATAAACGTTTTTTTGATATTTTGTTTTTTTGGTATTATTATTAAACCCATGAGCAATGTTCTGGATTACATAGCCTGGCGGGGAGACCTTTCGTTTGACGCATCTCCATTCAACGAGATTGACGTTCTTGTCCTGTGCCAGATCACATACTTGAGATTCGACGGAATTCTTGGACTTGAAAATTTCAAGTCGTCGCTTACGATGAGGGAACTTTCCGACGTTTTTCAAAAAACGCCTGATTTTGAGTCGCGTTCGTCCGTGGGCGTCCTTATAAACAGGGGAACGGTGGATGTTCTTATCGCGGCGGCAAAATCGGAGCGTTTTGCAAATGTGCGCATAACAGGTTTTGTGAATGTTGTGGACCTTGCAAAGGAAGAGCAGTTCGCCGCCGTAACATACATTCTTTCTCCAAAAAAAAGCGTTGTCATATTCAGGGGAACGGACGACAACATCGTGGGATTCAAGGAGGACTTCAACCTCTGCATTCTGGACGAGGTTCCGGCCCAGAAGGACGCCGTACGCTATCTTGAGCGCGCGGCAAGGGAGGTGAAGGGTCGGCTTGTTGTTGGCGGACATTCAAAGGGCGGAAACCTTTCCGTTTACGCTTCTGCGATGTGCAGCCCGTCTGTAAAAAGGCGGATAAGCGCCATATACAATCTTGACGGGCCGGGTTTTCAGGAAAAGAAAATTCATTCGCAGGAATTTTACGAGGTGATTCCAAAACTTCATTCGTATTATCCACATTTTTCAATTGTTGGAATGTTCTTTACGCGGGCGGGAAAATATTCGGTGGTTGACAGCGACCAGACTGGAATTCTTCAGCACGATCCTTTAAGTTGGCACGTCATGGGAAATGGTTTTGAACTCATGGAAGATTTTGACGGGGCTTCCGCGTTTTTCAGCAAGACTTTGAACGCATGGCTTATGGGTGTCAGTCGGGAACAGCAGGTTCAGTTCATAGAAACGCTGTTCAATGTCCTTGAGAGCACGGACGCGAAGACCAATTCGGAGATGGAAAAAAACATCCTGAAGAATTTTTTTGTAATATTGAGGGCGTGGAACGAAACTCCTCCTGAAATACGGCGGAATGTTGAGGCGACCGTGCTTGAACTTTTTAAGGCGGCGCACAGACAGATTCCTTCGATAAGCGAACTGTTCGAGAAACTTAGAAGACATTCGCAGAAGAGTCTGGACGACTGTTATGCGCCTGTAGGACGCGGCAGCGCTGGGAGCCCCGGAGTTCCGAAGCGAGTGGAATGAGCGAGGAATGAGCCGCGGCGGTGTTTGGCGCAGACGAACACCGCTGTTGGACGGCGAAGGGCGGACATAGCGACCGCCGGCTTTTAAAGACGGCGGTGCCGCCATGAAAATATGAATCGAAAAAAAATAATATTATGGAGGAAATATGCAGGAATCGAAAAAAATTGGGGAATCAAGGGAATTTTCCGAGGTGAGGGCGAAAAACCGCTTTCTTTCAAAGGTGTACTGGTGGATGACGGCGGCTCTTGCAATCAGCGCGGGTGTGGCGTTTTTTGCCTCTACAAGTCCTTTTGTGGTGAACCTTCTGTTTGGACGCGGAGCGGTTCCGTTCATTCTTGTGTGCGTGGCTGAAATCGTCCTGGTTTTCTGGCTTTCGTCAAAAATACGGACGATAAGCGTTGCCGCGGCGAGCGTGGGTTTTGTGGTGTATTCGGCGTTGAACGGTCTTACGCTTTCGGCTGTTTTTCTTGCGTACAGGCTCGGTTCGATTTTTCAGATTTTTATTGTTTCAGCGGCGCTTTTTGCGGCCATGGCGGTTTACGGTTCGTTCACAAAGTCGAACTTGAGTTCCGTGGGGCGTTATTTTACGATGGCGTTGATTGGCGTGATTGTGGCTTCGCTTGTGAACTTTTTTCTGAAATCGACGATGATCCAATGGTTTGTGTCTGTGGCGACGGTTCTGATTTTTACGGGGCTTACGGCGTATGACGCGCAGAAATTGATGGGGGCCAGCGAGGCGGCGGAAAGTCAGAGCGAGGATGTGTTCAACAAGGCTTCGATAATCGGCGCGCTGGAACTTTATCTGGATTTTATAAACATCTTCCTTGCGCTGCTGCGTCTTTTTGGAAAGCGACGCTAGGTGGGGCGGAACTGCATTAGGTTTGTGTGAAACTCGTCTGGACGGATTATTTTCCGTCCAGTTTTTGTTTTATTCTGAAATCGCGGATTTTATTGCGGAAAGGAGTTCTGAATATTCTGTGAAGGCAGGGTATTCAGGATAGTCCGCCTTTATTTTTTCCGTGGTGCGGAACAGGAATCCTTTTTTTGACGCCTGTATCATTCCAAGGTCGTTGAACGAATCTCCGGCGGCGATTGTCTGGAATCCGCAGGACTGCAGGGCGCGTACGGTTGTGTATTTTGACTTTTCACACCTCATCTTGAATCCTGTTATTTCGCCGTTGGAAGAAACTTCAAGGCTGTTGCAGAAAATCGTTGGATTTCCAAGTTTCTTCATCAACGGGGCGGCGAACTGTTCAAACGTGTCGCTCAGTATTATCGTCTGGCAGGAATCCCTGAGTTCGTCAAGGAAGTCCTTTGCTCCTGCAAGCGGTTCTATCCTTGATATGGTTTCTTGAATTTCTTTGAGTCCAAGACCGTGTTCCTTGAGTATCTTTATGCGGTAGTCCATGAGTTTGCCGTAGTCAGGCTCGTCGCGGGTTGTTCTTTTAAGTTCTGGAATTTTCGCTTCTTCCGCGAACGCAATCCATATTTCAGGTACAAGGACTCCTTCCAGGTCCAGACAGGTGATGTACATATTTTCTCCCATAGAAAAACAAGTTTCAGGTCCGGCACGCAGACCTGTGCGAAAACTTCCACCTGCGCATACGCACGCTCATACGCGTACCATACACATGGTGACGCGCACTCATACGCATGGGCGCGGAGTTTTACAGCACCCAGTATATCGAAAACGTCGGCGTGTGGACATAGAAAAGTTTCACCGATAGAATTGCGGAATGGCTGAAATAAAAAAAAATGTAAGTTCCGCAAGTGCAAATGTGTCTGGCGGCTATAAACGGTCTAAAGACGCTGAAGGCTCAAAGACCACCAGGGGCAGTAAAAGTACATGCAGCGGTAAAAGTGTAAAAGGTGCAGGCGGTACAGGCGGCAATAAAAACTCAAGCCTTGAAAAACCGCTTGAATCAAGAAATCGCACGGACGCGGAAAAATCACCCCGCGCCGCTATAAAAAATACAGGTTCGGTAAAAAAAGCGTCCTCAAAAAAAACATCTTCCGCCGCGAGGCGTTCTTCGTCATGCAGTAATTCTTCAAAAGTCGGACGTTCTTCTAAGTGCGGAAGTTCTTCCAGATACGGCGGTTCATCCAGGTACGGTCGTGCCGGCCGCGGCGGAAAAAATCGTCCGTCTGTTTTTTTCAAGACAGACAGCGTGCTTCTTTTTTGCGCCTGCGTTGTTTTGGCGTCCGCAGTGCTTCTGATTTTTACGCGTGCCTTGGATTTGCAGAAAACCGAAAGAATAAAGGACGCTTTTGCAAGGGCCACAGAACAGAAGATATCGGGGGTTCAGGAGGCGGTGGAGGGCGCAGGACCTGGTGGCGGCGCGGATTCTGTGCGTTCGTCTGAGGGAGGTCGGAGCATTGGGCGGAGCGAGGAGTCAGGAAGCACGCGCGATGCAACACACAC
>JBHAFG010000052.1:0-7001 GCA_041855945.1 Treponema sp.
ACAGGGATTTTAGAAATTTTTGTTAATACACCTGCAACGCTGTATTGAAGGCTGTATGAATGTAAAACCGTCAAATCTAAAATTTTCCTAAAATTTCAAAAAAATATTTTTACAAAACGCCCATTTTTTACCCGACTGATGTTACAATGCTTCGCACAGAGGTAGAAGATGTCTTTACATGAAGCGATGGCGGAACGCCACACAGTTAGAAATTACAGCGACGTGCCATTGAGCGATGTGCTTGAAAACCGGCTTATTGCAAGGATGGAAGAGAACAACAACCGTTTTGACCTGAGAATCAAACTGATTGAAAACAGTCAGAAGGCCCTGCCGGTAATTGTAAAACTGCTCCTTAGCAGCGGAGTGAGAAATTATTTCATTCTTGCAGGAAAAGACCGCCCCGACCTTGAGGAACGACTTGGATATTCTGGCGCGGACCTGATGCTTTACGCCCAGACATTGGGACTGAACACATGGTGGATTGGTGGAACTTACAAAAAACGAATCTGCCGCGCCCAGGCGGGCGGAAATCGTGTTACAGGAATAATCGCTGTTGGACACGGAAAGGCGAACGGAAAACCGCACCGGTCAAAAAAATCAGAACAGGTGGCGTTTTACGAGGGCGAAGAGCCACACTGGTTTAAAAAAGGCGTCGAGGCGGCGCTCCTTGCGCCAACCGCACTGAACAGGCAGGCGTTTTTCATCAGAGGAAGGGAACGTTCGGTGTCAATAAAATACGCGGACGGAATGTGTTCCGCCTCGGACCTTGGAATAGTAAAATACCACTTCATGCTTGGCGCCGGAAGCGACAATTTCCTTTGGCGCGAGTGATTTTTTACGCGCCGTTTGACGTGTAAAGGGTGCGTGCGGGGTTTGTATGTCATTCTGAGGCAAAGCCTAAGAATCTGTTTTACAATCACGCGGCGGATTCTTCGCTTCGCTCAGAATGACGTGTGTACGTGGAATTGACGTGCAAACAGAACAGGTAGACAGAAGATAGGTTATAGAAAGTTCCTGCCTACCTATTTCCTTCCATTATGTTTTCCCACCAACGCCCACAACCGCGGGCATGGCTCAATATAAAACATATTACTAAATATAATACGTTTTGATTGGAGGAAAACCGTTGAACGCCACGGACGCGTAGGTTGAAGTGTACGCTCCGGTTGAAAGCCAGTAGATTCTGTCGCCCTGCTTCAAGGTTATTGGAAGTTTGTATTTTGTAGTTTCATACATCACGTCCATGCTGTCGCAGGTTGGTCCTGCAATTATTACATCGCCTTCCTTGTCTCCATCCTTTGTTGTTACAAGCGGATATTTTATGCTTTCGTCCAAAGTTTCTATAAGGCCGTTGAACTTTCCGGCGTCGATGTAAACCCAGCGAACAAGCGCCGTATTGTTCTTTCTGCTTGCAAGAATCACTTCGCTTGTAAGGATTCCGCTGTCGCCAACAAGAGAACGTCCAGGTTCAAGAATTATTTCAGGAAGGTCTTCGCCAAAGTCCTCGGTTAAAAAACGTGTTATCTCGGAAGCGTAGACGCTAAGTTCATTTGTGGGTTCTGTATAGGTCGCAGGAAAACCACCGCCCATGTCTATCATCTTCAGTTCAATTCCTTCTTCTTCCTCAAGCGAATTAAAAAGATACTTAACCTTTGCGATTGCATCGTTCCATGCACCGATATCCCTCTGCTGGCTTCCAACATGAAAAGAAACTCCCCACGGAACAAGACCAAGTTCTTTTGCCATTACAAGAAGGTCATACGCCATGTCTGGATGGCAGCCAAATTTTCTGCTCAAAGGCCAGTCGGCAGTATCGGAATTTTCAACAAGAATTCGGACATAAACCTTTGACCCCGGAGCATAGTCGGAAATATTCTTCAGGTCGTCCTTGCTGTCAGTGGCGAACATACGGACGCCGTTTTCATAAAAATATTTTATGTCGGCGGGCTTTTTGATTGTGTTTCCATACGAAAGCCGTTCCGCCTCGCTTCCGTTTACAAATTTTTTGATTAAGTCCAGTTCGTATCGTGAGGCGATGTCAAAACTTGAACCAAGTTCAGAAAGCAGCTTCAACACAGGTTCGCCAGGATTTGCCTTTATCGCGTAAAAAACTTTTGAATATGGAAACGCGTCCTTCAGTTTTATAAAATTCTTTTTGATGACATCAAGATTCACCACAAGATTTGGAGTCGGAAGATCCGCAGAAAATTCAAGAAAACGCGACCAGTCCCGGTCGGTTACATAATCTTTACGATTGTACATTTTAGTACCACCTGTAAGGAAAAAAAATTATAACCGCCCGCTTTCAGAGAACCCAGTTTTCAAGGCGTAAACACAATCATAATAAAATTTTATTCAAGTGAAAATACCTTTTTGAAGAATTTACAAAAAATTTCTTTTCAATACTTAAACTTAGAAAACTACAAAAACTATTCTACAGAAAGGCTTATCGCAATTCCAATCAAGATTCCAAGAATTCCGCCAATCAGCGTAATTGAAGCGGCTTCCACTAAAAACTGGCGTTTTATGTCGGTTGGACTTGCACCCAAAGCCTTTCTGATTCCAATTTCAGTTTTCCGCTCCGTTACTGTAATAATCATAATGTTCATAATGCCGATTCCGCCGACCAAAAGCGAAATTGCGGCAATCGCAGAAAGCATTACGCTCATCGTCTTTGTGATTGAATCCATCTGTTCTATCATTGTCTGCATACTTGTAACACGCACCGAATATTCAGAGCCGCTAAGAGATGTGCAGTATTGTGTAATTTTATTTGCAAGCGAAGTTGACTTGTCTTGACTTGTTGCCTGAACCATTACGGCTGACGCTTTTGGGTTCGGTGTAATTTTTTTTGAATAAAAACCTCGCGGAATGTATGCGGAAGATGATGTCTGTTCCATTCCTGAAGTCTGCTCTTTTAAAATGCCTATGATTTCAAAACTGAATGTGATATTGCTTGTAGTAATTAAAATGTGTTTTCCAAGAGCATCGCCGTTTGGAAAAATACTGTCTGAAAGGCTTTTTCCCAAAATTACTTTTTGCATTCCGTAAAAATCTTCTGTTACATTAAAAAATCTTCCCTTTTTTAAAAACGCCCGCACCGTTCATGCCGCCGTTAATTCTGTTCATGCCGCTCTTCATTATGTTCATACTGTACAGAACAACAAATAAAAAAAACGATACAATTTTTTTTTGTCATGCAAGATTCGACTCCTCTGTTTTACAAACCTCCTGCGTTTTGCTTTTACACGCCTCTTGTGTTTTGCACGATTCCTGCACTGTAGTTTTACAAGTCGCCTGCGCTTGGCTCGACTCCTGCGCTTCACTTTTACGCGCAGCCTCTTCCGCACGTTTTTTTTCAACCTCAAGCACAAGATTCTTTCCCCACCATTCAAAAAGCAGCTGTTTCGCGCGCTCCTTCATTTCGGGAACTACAGCCTCCTCAAACTGCAGAAGATTGTTTCCAACGTAATAAAGACAAAGTTTCCTGAGGCGTCTTACAGCCTCGTCCTCAAGTCCGTTTTCCTTTGCAAAAGCATACAGAACCGTAAAAACCGACGACACCGAACACACGCGCATCCAGTCGTCCTCCGTTGTAATTTTACGCCTGCTTGTAATTCCGCCCGACATATCGTAAAGATACACAGAATCCTCGATTCCAAAATAACGTTTGGAAGAACGCGTGATGAAAAAATAACAGAGCATATCCTCCGCCATCACGCAAAACACCCTTGGAATCATCTGAAACGCCTCAAGCAGAACCTCGCGCCTGAAAAGTTTCGCCCACAGAAAACCAGAATGTTCCCTTTTGATAAAATAACTTTCAAAAATTTTTCCGCCTTCCAGAACGCCCAGATGTACAAGCGAAATTTTTTGCCTTCGGCTTTTTATAAAATCCTCAGCGGGCGTTCGGCACGAAACTTCGTTCCGTGCCGCCGGGCTTTTCAGGGCTGCGCCGTCTAGCCGCGGCTCCGAACAAACGCCACCGTCGTGCCGTTTGTTTTCGCTCCGCTCACCCTTGCAATCCCTAACGCATTCAAACTGCATTAACAGTTCTTCCTCGTTGTAAATTTCCGCGCGGCCGTGAACAATGTCCGCTCCATTTTCCAAAGCGGTCCTGTACAACACCTCAAGCGAATTTTCAGGAAGAAGGTCGTCGCTGTCCGCAAAAAAAACATACGGAGCATTTGCGTTCAATACAACGGAGCGGCGCGCCTCTACAAGCCCCAAATTCTTTGAATGTGTGACCAAAGAAAAACAGATGTTTTTCCGAAGCCGGCGAGCCTTTTTTGAAAATTCCTTTACGATTTTTTTGCAAGATTCGCCCTGCCCCGTCCGCCACGGACTTCCGTCGTCAACAACCACAACCTCAAAACTATCAAAGGACTGCAAGACAAGACTTTCAAGAAGCCGCGGCAGCGTGGCCTCCGACTTGAACACAGGCACGCCCACACATACAAGAGGAATATTTTTCATGACGATATTTTATCAGAATTTCCGCCCACTCCTCAATACAAGGTGAAATTCGTGTAGAGATTTATGCCTCTTTCTGAGCCACAGGCGAAATGTCTACTTCTTAAACAAATCACTGTGAGTGCCAGTTGCAGTAGCGGAAAAAATAAGTTCATTTTTTATCAGGCAAAAATTGGCGTAAAACCGTGTTAGGTTTTATTTTTTCTTTTGACTTTTACTTATATCAAAAATATTTGTATGGGAACTTATTCTGTAAAGTGTAAGAACAAGCAGTTCTCCAGTAATTAGTCTTTTATATACCAACAACAAGTCTGGACGAACATGACATTCTCGATAACCCTCATAATTTCCATGCAAATCATGGTCATTGAATTTTGATTCAAGAACTTCATTATTTAGAAGTTTTTTGATTACAATATCTGTATCTTCAACTTCAGATTTTGAGAGTTTTTTGTAATCCTTTCGGAATGATTTAGCAGAATGAAGTTCACTTTTCAAGTCATTGCCGCCTTGAAATCTTCAAAAGAATTAAAAACTTCAACTTCTCCCCGCTCAACTTCTGCAATAGCCTCATCAAGTCCGTTCTTAGATGTTTCTTCCTTGCTCTTGAATAATATGAAATCTATAAAATCGGAAACTTCGTCCATATAATAATCCGGAACTGTCTTTAATTTTTCCGCAACAACTGTATAAGGCATAAAACACCTCCTCGTATTCATATTATAGCTTAATTTTGAGATAAAATCATCAATTACGCAAGCAGTCAGTACTTATCATCGCGAGTTTGCTTCGACTGTCAAACGCACACAAATGGCGTGCGTTTGACAGTTTGCTCGCCGTGTTGAAACACGCCTTCGCAATTCTTCCAATCCCTAACGCAAGACAAAGCAAAGCGAAACGAAACATCTACCTCTTAAACAAATCACTGTGAGTGCCAGTGTTCACCAAAGTTAATACCAAAACCTCATTGTCTTTTAGATATAAAAGCAACCAGTCTGGCTGTATGTGACATTCCCAAATACCTTTAAAGTTTCCCTTTAATTCATGGTTGTGATGCTTTTCATCAAGCGACTTGCCGGTTCTTAATTTTTCTACAACATCTTCCAAAAGAGAAACATTCAATCCGCGTTTTTTTGCTAATTTTAGACTTGCCTTGAACTGTGAAGTTTTCTTCAATTCATAGACCATAATCAACAGTCCTCTAAAAGCTCTTTTGCACTTGCGTAAGACTTTACACTTGAGTCGCGACTGATTTTCCTTGCTTCCTCTATAGCCATCAGCGTTTCATCTGTAAAATTTGGTTGAGGAGGAACAATCTCAAACGGAATTCTCTGCTGATTTATAGCCTGCTTCAAAAACAACCGTATTGCAGTTGTAACATCAAGTCCAAGCGAACTAAAAAGAGACTCCGCTTCCTGTTTTGTTTTTGTATCTATCCGCGTTTGTAATACTGCTGTAGCCATATCGCACTCCTTTCATTAGTTTACGCTTCAAATATAATACATTCAAAATACAAATGCAATATTTATTTGTAAACAACTTAGGGCGTTACCCTTTGCGGTAGCAAAGGGTCGGGCTTTGCAGAACTCCGCGTTGCTCCGACTGTCAAACGCACACAAATGGCGTGCGTTTGACATTTTGCTCGCCGTGTTGAAACACGGCGAGCAATTCTTCCAATCCCTAACGCAAGCGGTTAATACTTATCATCGCGAGTTTGTTTCACAAACTCGTAGCATAAATCGCGCAGAGATTTATGCCTCATTCTGAGGCGAAGCCGAAGAATCTCTATTACAAGGGAGTTCCTTCGTTACACTCAGGATGAGTATCGGGAATGCGGTGCATTCCCGAACACGAGTTTTTGCCAAGCAAAAACTCGCAAACAGTTCAAAACATCTGTCATACCATCAATATAAATCAGAATGAGTTCCCAATCTAAACAAAAGCAACTCCAATTCTTTATCTTTCACTTTATAAACCAATAAAAAATCTGGAAATTTAAGCGAGTTTCAGAATGAAACTCGGTAAGCAACCGCAGGTTGCGACACATTCCCGATATCCCTTGTAATTCCCAGTCAGCGCATGGTCTTTCTTATCAGGCGAAAGTTTTTCTTGACGTTGAAGTTTACCAATTATAAAAAACAATTCGTCTAAATCTTCATGTCGTTTTTGAGCCAATTTATAGTCTTTTTTGAATTGAGATGTGTATACAAGGTCAAGCATCAAGAGAAGCCCTCAATTCATCTACAGAAGAAAAAGGTCCGTGCAATTCTTTTCCTTTTTCTGCAAGAGCAATCGTCCTAGCCGTCAAAGAATTAGGAAAATCGCCCTTTATCTCAAACGGAATTTTATGCTCCCGAACAACAGCCTTTGCAAATAAAGTGATTGCAGTTGACACAGGCATTCCAAAATTCTCACGCATGGAAGAAAAATCTTCTTTTAATTGTGAGTCCATTCTTACACTAAACGCAGATTGAGCCATAATCATACCTCTTTAATATCTGTTGTGTACCAAATAAGTATTAAATGGC
>JBHAFG010000053.1:0-2527 GCA_041855945.1 Treponema sp.
AGGACTGCTCCAATGATTCTACCGCAAAAATATGCGACACTTTTCAGAAAGAAAACCCTGAAACCATAAAGGTCATACATAACAGTCCAAATCTTGGCGCGATGAAAAATTATTACAATGTACTGAAAAACTGCGACGGCGAATATCTGATGGTCTGCGCGGGCGACGACCACTGGCTTCCAAATAAAATTCAAACCCAGATCGACTTCATGGAAAAAAATGCGGACGTTGACTTTGTGTACGGAAAAGTGACCGGAATAAATGAAGATGGCGCGAAGGTGAAATTTGAATGGGGAGAAAATGTTGAAACATTCAATGAAGTCTTTTCAAACGAGGCTACAATCCCGCCCGTCACGATGTGCGTAAGAAAATCCGTGATGGATAAATATTTGCAGGAAATCGATCCTGAAAATTCAAACTGGAAGATGGAAGACTATCCTTTTTACCTGTGGCTTTTCAAAAACAGGAAGGCAGTCTTTCTTGATGATTTTTTTGCCGCGTACAGGGTCATGGAAAATTCAATTTCCCACAGTTCCGATGCGGAAAAAGAAATTCAATTTCAGAAATCGGTGAAAGACGTGAGGGATTTTTACATAGAAAAATATGCGCTGGATGATTCCTACAGGCGGACGGCGGAAGAAATTTTTGCACGAAACAGGATGGGAATCGCAATCTCGCACAGGAACAGGATTCTTTTTGACGATTCCTTCAAAAATTTGAAGGAAAAAACATTCAGGGATTACGTTAAAAAAATCCTTGTGGACATGAACCTTTACTGTTTTTTCAAGGCACAATGACATGAAAATATCGGCTCTCGCAGTTTGGTACAATCCCGACATCTCCGCGGTTGAAAACGTCCTTTCCTACTCTGCCCTTGTGGAAAAGGTGTACATCATCGACAACAGCGATTCAGACAATTCTCACCTTGCAGAAAAAATTCCAAATTCTTCGTACACTCCGAACTTTTCAAACATAGGAATAGCGGGAGCATTGAACGCAGGATGCAGGAATGCCATGGACGACGGCTTTGAATGGATTATGACAATGGACCAGGACTCTTCGTGGAAGGCTTCTGGACTTTCAAGGCTTCTTCTTGATGTGGAAAATTCAAGCGACCCTGCGATAAAAAGTTTCGCGCCCGTGCACAGGAACGGAATCAAGTCCGTAGCGGGAAGGCTCATTCAGAAAATCGAAAAAAAGCCGTCTGAAAGATATGTTTTTCAGGACAGGGTGATGGCAAGCGGAAACGTGATAAGCCTTTCCGCCTGGGAAAAGGTCGGAAAATTCAACGAACCGCTTTTCATAGACGAGGTTGACCACGAGTTCTGCTACAGGCTCATAAAAAACGGCTATAAAATCCGTGAGTCTCAGGAAATAGAGATGACCCACACGCTTGGAAGTGTAAAAAAGACCCTTCTTCCGCGTCCATGCAAACATTCTGGGGTAAGGCTGTTTTACATTTTCCGCAATATGAATTATATTAGGAACAATTTTCCCGATATGTTCAAAAAGCACGGATATAAAAAATACATGACGCTTGCGTTCTTGCAGAAAACGCTTGAACTTAAGTTTGGAGACCTTTCATACATCTCAAAGGGAATTTCCGCGTGCAGGAAGGGGATTTTCGGTCCCTATGAAGAATATGAAAAAAAAGAAGGATTAAAATGAAAATAAAAAAAACACTTTCGCTCCTTGTCCTTGCGGCCGCAGTGTCGCTTGTGCAGGCTGAAATCAACAACACTGTGGACGTTTCAGACGGAATATATTCCGTGCTTGAAAACCTTTCGCTCCGCGACCTTGCAGGTCCGCTTCCATCCCAGAAACCGTACACCCGCCGCTTTGTCTTGGAGCGGATAGAAGACGCGCTTTCATACGGTGAAAGACTTCCGCGCGAGGAAGCCGTCTTTCTTGAATCATGGCGTGATGAAATGTCAAAGGGCGTTGAGGACAGCGTAAAAAAACTTTCCTTGAGCAGGAAAACCACAGACGGTCCGATTCATGCAACTTTCAATTCCGCAATGGGTTTTGAGCTTTCAGCCTCAGGCGGACTTTACACGAAGGACCAGTTCAACCAGGCGGGATTCGACTTCATCTGCCGCTTCAACTTTTTTGGAGACCTGACAGAAAAACTTTCATACAGGCTTCTAGGCTACCTTGACCTCACCAAGATGCCGCTTTATTCTCAGACTGGAACAGACTACATTGTGGGCTACAAAAACTGGTACGACACCGCAACCGAAACTGCAGGCGGAATCGACGTGGTCTATCATCCCGTGCAAAAATGGGAGACAGGAGCGAAAAGGGAGGACGGAACAGACTACCTCCAGCCTGAAAAAAGAACCGTAAAGGCCATGCTGAACACCTCATACCTTCCGTATCAGTACAGAAGGCTCTGGGACGGACAGATGTATTACCTTTCAAACCTTACGGCAAGCGGACTTGAAGGCTGGCCGCAGCAGGTTGGAGTGAGCGGAGGCATACAGGCTGAAATTCACTACAGCGCGTTCAACGGCGGTCTTGAAATCGG
>JBHAFG010000054.1:0-28004 GCA_041855945.1 Treponema sp.
AATGTCCTGTATTTTTTTGTTCCAAATCTGATTTTTGATGCCGTGCTCCTTGTGTTTGGAACTGCGGCGTTTTTTGTGACCCGGATGCCGGACAGTCTTGCCGCCGTGGGAATAGTCGTGTGGGCTTTGTGCGCCCTTGTGGTTGTGCTTTCCGGTTCAATAATTTCTCTTGCATGGGCGGAAACCGCATCGGAAATCGTGGACTATGGCGTTATAGAGTTCAAGGATTTTTTCAGAAAAATCAAAGCCTGCGTAAAGGACGGCGTTATTTACGGTCTTGTGCTGTACTTTGTCGCGATTGTCGCTGTTGTGGGAACTACATATTATTTAAAGCCGCAGTTCAGTTTCAGGGCGGCCGCAAGACTTGAAAAATCTGCTGAAAACATCGGCGCGGAGTCTTATGCGGAGGCACCTGTTTTGGCGGAAGGCGATCTTGATGCTGAGCCTGAAGTTGGACGCGACGTCCAGGGCTCTTTTGTAGGACTTTTGGCGGGTTTTGTATTCCTCTGGGTTTCAATTTCTGTTTTCATGGCGCTTTTCTGGTATCCCGCATTGCGTTCATTGATGCACAATCCTTTTGGAAAGAGCGTAAAAAAATGTTTCGTGATTCTTTTTGACAATCCTGGAAAATGTATTGTCTTTGGACTTTACAATATTTTTCTTCTGTTCGTTTCCGTGGTCATGCTGGGGCTTGCGCCTGGAATTGCAGGAATAGGACTTTCAAGGGAGAACGCCCTGTATCTTCTTTTGAAAAAATACGACTATCTTTCAGAACTCGACGAAAAGAATGAGCCGCTGAGCAGTCCAAAGAGAAGGCGGATTCCGTGGAGGGAAATTCTTTCCGACGACATCGAGGCGACTGGCACGCGGACCTTCAAGGGCTTTTTCATGCCGTGGAAGGAACTTGAGGAGCAGGGCGCCAAGGATGTAAAGCGACAGAAACTTGAAGAAGTTGACGAAAGGTGGAAGGAATAAAAAAAGCCGTCCTTAAATTTAGGGACGGCTTTTTTATGCTGCGCGTAAAAGCGGATTTATGAGCCTACTTTGACATCAGCATTGTCTTTGAGTCAATCTTAAGGCTTCCTTCGGCTTCCTTGTCGTTTGCCTTCATAACGCTGAGCGCGACGCTGTTTCCGTTTGAGGCAAGGTGTCCTACTGTTGAAAAGAACGCGAGCCTTTCTGCGTCCAGCGTGTCTTTGAGTTTTTCACTTTCGTTCGTGTCGCTGAACCATGCTGTGATTTTTTCAGATTTCACGTAGTCTGAAACCGCCTTGATTTCTTCCTTTGTGATTTTTGAAAAATCCGCGCCGTCAATTATAATGGCGGAAACATTGCTTCCGCCTTCCTTGAGGGCTTTGATTGTGTTCACGACTTTTGGAAGCGTGAAATTTTCCTGGCTGAAATTCAGTATTATCCTGTTGCTTACAATCGACTCGTTCAGCGAGGCGGCGTCTCCAAGGTTCTTTTTCTTTCCTATTTCAGAAAGCACGTTGTCGTACCATGTTATCACGTTTGAAGAGTGCTGGTCGAACGATACGTGTACAAGGTGTTTGTCCTGTATGAGCGCGTCTATTCCGAACTGTACAAGCACGGACGTTTTTCCAAGGCCTTTTTTGGCGGTTATAAGGCCCATCTGACCTGCTTTGAGTCCTCCGTCGGCTATGCCGTCAAAAAGACGCGCTGGGCTGTGGGCTATTAGATCCTGTTTTACCATAGTTAAATCCTCCTGGGGGTGCAATATTGATGTGAAACACTTTATTTAAACAAAAAAAGTGGACTTACTTAATAATAAGTCCACTTTGAACAAAAGTCTAATTAATTATTCAAGAATGCCGGCCCGTAAGTTCAGGCGGCGTTCTTTTTATTTATTTCCCTTTGCCTTTTCTTCCTGATGCTTTTTGATGAGTTCGTCTGCGACAGCGTTAGGAACTTTTCCGTACTTCAGGAATTCCATCGTGAATTCTCCCTTTCCCTGCGTTGAAGAGCGGAGGATTGTCGAGAATCCGAACATTTCTGAAAGTGGAACTTCCGCGTTTACTACGGAGGTGTTGTTCTCGTCCGTTGTTTCGCCGATGATTCCGCGTCTCTGGTTTATAAGACCGAACACGTTTCCCTGGAATTCGTTTGGAGCGGCAATCTGTACCTTCATTATTGGTTCAAGAATTACAGGCTTTGCCTTTGCGTATCCTTCCCTGAAAGCGCCGATTGCTGCAATCTGGAACGCGTTGTCGTTTGAGTCTACAGGGTGGTACTGACCGTCGTTGATTGTAATCTTTACGCCTACAATCTGCGCTCCGATCAAAGAACCTTCCTTGACGGCCTTCTGGAATCCCTTGTCACAAGATGGAATGTATTCGTTAGGAATTGCTCCACCCTTGATTGCGTCGACAAACTCGTACTCTTTCTCTGTGTCAGGCTCCATGAAACCTGCAACGCGTCCGTACTGTCCCGAACCACCGGTCTGCTTTTTGTGCGTGTAGTTGAAGTCTCCGCGGGCGGTGATTGATTCTCGGTACGCTACCTGTGGCGCGCCTGTTTCAACCTCGCAGTTGTATTCACGCTTCATTCGTTCAACGTATACGGCAAGGTGGAGTTCTCCCATTCCCTTGATGATTGTTTCGTTTGATTCCGGGTCTGTATATGTCTGGAAAGTCGGGTCTTCCTTTGTAAAGCGGTTCAGGGCCTTTGAAAGCTGCATAGCCGCCTGCTTGTCCTTTGGCTTTACGGAAAGTGAGATTACAGGCTCTGGAATGAACATTGACGCCATTGAAAGGTTTGCGCCTCCGCTTGTGAATGTGTCGCCGGATGCGCAGTCAACTCCAAAGAGCGCCACGATGTCGCCGGCGCATCCTTCGTTGATGTCTTCCATCTGGGCGGAGTTCATTCGTACAAGTCGTCCAACCTTGAATTTCTTCTTGTTGCGGGTGTTGTAAAGTTCCTCGCCCTTCTTGATTTTTCCCTGGTATACGCGCGTGTATGTCAACTGGCCGTACTGTCCGTCGTCAAGTTTGAACGCCAAAGCAACGCAAGGCTTGTTGTCAACCGCTTCAAGAGGAACTTCAGCCTCGTTGTTGTCAATGTCGAGCGCAACGTTGTTGATTTCGTCCGGAGAAGGAAGATACCTTGTAACGGCGTCGAGCAATGGCTGGATTCCCTTGTTCACGTGCGCCGAACCAAGGAACACGCCTACAAACTGTTCGGAAATTGTTCCCTTTCTGATTGCGGCGATCAATTTTTCTTCCGTAGGCTCTTCGCCCTCAAGGAGTTTTTCCATGAGTTCGTCGTCGAAGTTGGCCGCTTCTTCAAGTATTTCCTGCCTGTATTTCTTTGCGTCGTCCACGAGGTGTGCAGGAATTTCCGCGATTCTGAGGTCTTCGCCGTTAGGTCCGTCAAAATAGATGGCCTTCATTGAAACAAGGTCGACTACGCCCTCAAGCTTGTCTTCAAGACCGATAGGAAGTTCCATCATGTGTGCGTTGAGTCCGAGTTTGTCGCGGAGCTGTCCGCATACGCGGATTGGGTTTGCACCCTGTCGGTCGCACTTGTTTACAAATGCAACGCGAGGTACATGGTATCGCTTGAGCTGGCGGTCAACTGTGATTGACTGTGACTGAACACCTGCAACGGCGCAAAGAATCATTATGGCGCCGTCAAGAACTCGAAGGGAACGTTCTACTTCAACAGTGAAGTCTACGTGGCCCGGTGTGTCGATAAGGTTGATTGTGTAATCCTTCCACTGAACCTGTGTCGCTGCCGACTGGATTGTGATGCCTCGCTCACGCTCCAATTCCATGTTGTCCATAACAGCACCGACACCATCTTTACCACGAACTTCGTGAATCGCGTGAATCTTGTTGCAGTAAAAAAGAATGCGTTCAGAAGTTGTCGTCTTTCCTGAGTCAATGTGGGCACTGATACCGATATTTCTCATCTTTGAAATATCAAAAGCCATATTGTTACCTCTTTAAAAAATAATTTCGAGTATAGTTTTCTAAATATAATGAAAAATGTCTTCTTTATCAACCGTTCAACTGGTGCAAAATCATGCCTCTCGTCCAGAAAAAATGCAGAGTTTTACATGGGAAATTCCGGGTTTTTAATGCAGTGCAAGGTAGCCGCGCTGCCAAACTTTACGCTCGCTTTAAAACTTGTTGTTTCATCGCTTTTTTTAGTTTATCATCAGACGCTATGAAAGTTCTTGAAGTAAAAAATGTGACTTTCGCCTATCAGAACTCGCCTTCCCCGGCGGTGGATGACGCAAGTTTTTCTCTTGAGGAAAATTCCTACACCGTCCTTGCAGGCGTTAACGGAAGCGGAAAAAGCACTCTTTCACGGATTGTCGCGGGGCTTCTTCAGGAAAATTCAGGCTCCGTTTATATAAAGGATGGATTCAGGATTGGAATTGTGTTCCAGTCGCCGAAAGACCAGATAATATGTTCGGTGGTTTCGCGAGACACGGCATTCGCTCCAAAAAACCAGGGGCTTTCCGAAGCCGAAACGGAACTTCGCACGATAGAAAGTCTTACCGCGACGGGAATGATGGATTTTGCCTCGCACAGGTCGATGTCGCTGTCTCTTGGGCAGACGCAGAAGGTTGCGTTGAGCGGAATTCTTTCGATGAACCCCGATATTCTTGTTTTGGACGAATCTGTCGCTATGCTTGACCCCGTTTCTCGCCGCGACATTTTTAATTTTCTGGACGCCTTCCATAAAATGGGCCGCACTATTTTACACGTTACGCACGACAGGGATGCCCTGATGAGGTCCTGCGACGTCATCGTGATGGACGGCGGAAAAATTCTGTGGCACGGTTCAAGGGAGTCTTTTTTGAACGGAGAGGGAAGCCGCTTCTGTAAAAAAGTGTTTGGCCCTTCTTTGAGGGATGCGTTTTCCGCCTTGGATGAAAATTCCATGAAGGAGTCCGGACGGAAGTCCTCTGTTGATGAGGTTGTTCTTGCCGTAAAAAACCTTGCGTTTTCCTATTCATCTTATGGAAGAAAAAATGTCGATTCCTGCAGGCGGAAAGGGCGAGTCCATTCTGAAAATGTTGGAGCAAATGAATCTTCCCTTGGAAAAACCAGGCCTCTCATAAATGACGCTTCATTTGTCCTCAAAAAAGGAAGCCTTACGGCAATCACGGGACCTTCTGGAAGCGGAAAGTCGACCCTGCTTGAAATTCTTGCGGGACTTCTTTTTGCAGGAGATGGGGATTCCGTCCATTCAAAAAATCGTCCGCTCCTCTGCCAGCAGAACAGCGATTCGGCATTGTTTGAAACATTCGCTTCGGACGACGTTGCGTTCGGTCCTTCAAATCATGGAAAGTCCGGCGCTGAACTTGTTTCGTCCGTGAAGGAGGCGATGAAAAAAGTCGGCCTTCCGTTCGAGGATTTTGGATTCAGGCAGACTGCCTTTCTTTCTGGCGGGGAAAAACGCCGTCTTGCGCTCGCCGGAATAATCGCCATGGATTCCGAGGTGCTTCTTTTTGACGAGCCTACGGCGGGTCTTGACGGTCCTGCAAGGATAAAAATAATAAGGCTTATGAGGGAACTCTGCGCGGAAGGACGCACCATCCTTTTTTCAAGCCATCATCCAGACGAGGTTGATTTTGCAGACGAACATCTTCACCTTGAGGACGGAAACCTTGAAGGTTCCTGCGTATGCTCAGGCGAAGATGTTCTTAAAATGATTGAGGATTCTGAAAACTTGACCGTTCAAAGTCCGATGGAAGCCTCGTCGATTTTGAGGGGATTCCAGGATTTTTCGGGCGGAGATTTCATGAAGCATTCCGGGTTCGGAGAAAAAAAATCTGGACCTTTGGAACGACTTCCTTCTGCCTTGAAGGTTTTTATTTTTGCCGTGCTTTTTTCATTCTCGCTTGCAGTTCGTCCGCTATGGCTTTGCGGAACCTTGGTGGTGCTGTCGCTTTTTTACGCCCTGCTTTCCCGCTCTCGTGCAAAAAAACTTTTTTCCGCGATGGCTAAAATCGTTCCGCTTCTGATTTTCTTTTGCGCCGTGCAGTTTGCGTTCGGTCCTGTTTTTGAGGGCGACAGGGTTTTTGTTTCGTACAGATTTTTCAGTGTTTCAGTTGGAAAACTTGTCCTTTGCGCAAGGGTGCTTCTCCACACGGAGGCGGCATTGTGCTGCGTGGCGGGATTTTTATCTTCCACGGACGAGGACGACATCGTGCGCGCGGTGGAGGCGTTTCTTTATCCGCTGAAAATTTTGGGCGTGCCTGTAAGGTTTGCGGTCGTCCTTGTTGAGGTGATGTTCAGGTTTGTTCCTCTTCTGCTTGAGGAGGCGGTTTGCATAATCAAGACCCAGCTTGTACGCGGCGCGCTTGGAAAATCCCGCGGAATTTTTGGAAAGGTCAGGGCGGTTCTTCCTTTGATTGTTCCGCTTGTGATTCAGACTGTAAAACGCGCTGAAAAACTTGCAGATGCTCTTACCGCGCGTGGGTTCTGACGCAGGTATTGTCGTGATTTTTTTAGGAATCTGGGCTAGACAAAAAATCTTCTATCTGCTAATGTATGTGCATTGTTCGGTGTGGTACCCAAGCGGTAAGGGACCGGTCTGCAAAACCGCTATTGGTAGGTTCGACTCCTATCCACACCTTTTTAGGATTGCCGCAGGGCAGTCCTTTTTTTTCGGGTTCGTCTTGGCAAAGCCGGAATCCGTCTACATATATGGCCGCTGGTTTTCCGGCGGCCTTTTTTTATGCCTTTCCGAGAGGTGAAAAATAAATTGAAAGTCGCTATAATGCCAAGAATGAAAAAGTTTGGAATCTTGTTTCTATTGATTACGCTTTCGCACGTTTCTTTCTGTGAATCTTTCCTGCCGGACGGACCGCTTGACTTTTGGAGCGACGTTCCGTCGGATGTACTTGCCTCGCACATAGTGTCAAAAATGACCGACGAGGAAAAACTTGCCCAGATTTTCATGTTCGGCTGGGCGGGTCAGGAACCGAGCGCGCTTCTGTACCAGTGGGTGGGCGAGGTGGGGCTGGGAAGCGTAAAGGTTTTCGGCTGGAACACCGACGACATTCAGCTTGTGGCAAAGTCCATAAGTTCCCTTCAAAAGTCCGCCGCGTCAAGACGCTTCAAGATTCCTCTTTTTGTAGCCACCGACCAGGAAGGCGGCTGGATAAGGCATGTAAAGGGAAGGACGGCGAACACTCCTGGAAACATGGCCATTGGTTCTTCCGGCTATCCGTCGGACGCGTGGTACAGCGCGTACTACATAAGCCGTGAAATCCGCGCGCTTGGAATAAACATGAATTTTGCGCCGCCGGTGGACCTTTTTACAAATCAGGATTCCACAATCATTGGAACGCGCTCTTTTGGAAACAACGCCGAGCGGGTTGGAATTCTTGGCGGTGCGTGGGCGAGCGGAAGCGAGGCTGCCGGCGTAATTCCAACCGCGAAGCATTTTCCTGGACACGGCGACACTGAAAGCGACTCCCACATACATCTTCCTGTGATTGACATTGATTTTGATACTTTCAGGAACAGGGAACTTGTTCCGTTCGTGCATCTTATAAAAAATAAAATTCCTGCGATAATGTCGGGGCATCTCGCTTTTCCAAAAATAGACCCGACGGGTGCGCCCGCGTCGCTTTCAAAATATTTTTTGACGGACCTTCTGCGGGGTGAACTTGGCTACGAGGGACTCATAATTACGGACGACATGATGATGAACGGCGACACGATATACGCAGGTTCTGTAAGCAACGCGTTCAGGATGGCGATTCAGGCCGGAAACGACATACTCATCTCTTCCACAACTGCAAGGCTTGGCGAGGCTTTGTGGGTGAACAACCTTGCTTTGATGAAGTCTGACGGCGGGTTCAAGGCCAGGGTTGAGGACGCGGCGTACAGGGTTCTGAGGGCGAAGATGGACTACTTCAAGGGCGGAAACGCCGCCCCCCTTTACCCGGATCCAAAAAAGATTTCAGAGCACATTCCAGACAGGGAGGGTGAAAAATTCTTCCTTGAACAGGCGTGCCGTTCCATATCCGCCGTAAAGGCAGCCTCCGTTCCGCTTGCCGCAGGGGATGCGGGCCGGGTGCTTCTGTGCGGTTCTTTTCCAAAATTTTTCGAGGCTGGAAAAAAACGTTTTGCTTCCGCGGTGGAATACAAGTTCAGTTATGAAATAGGACCAAACGAAACCGCATGGGTGTGTGAGAACCTTCCAAAAATGGCTTCGGGCTACGACACGCTTGTGCTGTGCGTTTCAAACGAAAGGACTGCGAGGATTGCGGAGTCGTTGCGGGGGTCTGGAAAAAGGATTGTTGTCTTCTCGATAATGTCGCCCTCGTTTTCCGAGGGGCTTACGTTTGCCGACGACATTGTTGCAGGATACAGTTATTCTGAATACACGTTTGAAGCCCTGTTCGGCGCTCTTTGTGGAGAGTTCAGGATTCAGGGCGTTCTTCCGTATTGAGTCTATCTTGTCTGGTATTTTTCAGGAAGATTTTTCATTCCTATGAGCGAAAGTTTTCTGAATGTTCCGGGGATTGTTCCATACGGAGTTGAATCGTAAATTCCCAGAATCTCTGAAAAATTCGTGTATGCCTCGTCGTATTTTTTCTGCTTGAGGTAAAGGTGTCCAAGTTCGTATCTGGCTTCGATGTAAAGGTTCACGTCGGTTCCGTAACGCTGTATGACCGCCATGTAGTAGGATTCCGCGGCCCTGTAGTTCGCGATTTCCAGAGAATCCTGTCCCATCTGTATCAACTGCGCTGCCGTAGCCTGTTCTGGAATTTCAGGAGTTGACGCGCATGAAAATAACGACGCGGACAGCACTGCCGCCGCAAATATTGTCTTTAATGCTTTTATCATAACGGCTCAATTTTATAGATATTGTTTTTATTTGTCTACAAACCTTTGCGGAGGTGTTACGGTCCACACCGCCTCCATGGGCTCGTCGCTGTGGTTTTCGATTACGTGCGGACAGCTTGAGGGAAACGTTACGCTGTCGCCTGCGTGCAGTGTGTATTCGTGGCCCTCGTAGTTCAGCGTGCATACTCCTTTGAGTATGAGTCCAAATTCGTGCCCGATGTGTCCGTATGAACCCCGGTGGGTGTGGCTGTGCGGAGGAATTTTAAGCATGTATGACTCAAATGAGTCCTTGAGCGTGTTGTCGGCGGGTTTTGCAAGCTGCTCGAACGCTATGTCGTCTTCGCGTATTTCCGGGCGTTCTCCAAACCTTATTATGCACACAGGTCGTTCCCGTCTGTATTCCTCAAAAAGGAATTCAAGGTTTATGTCAAGGACTTCCGCCAATGCAAGCAGCGTGTCTATCGCGGGCGAAACGTGGTTCCGTTCAATCTGTGAAACAAGGCTTTCGCTTACGCCAACCGCCTTTGCGACCATTTTCAGCGTGTAGCCCTTGTTTTCACGGACTATGCGGAGTTTTTCGCCAAACCTCACAGGAGCCTTGCTCGCGGCTGGAAGTTCATTTCGCAAAGGTGTCATTGCTCTGTTTCTCCTTGTTAAGTTCTGTTACGAATTTTATGAAGTAGTCTTCGATTGTCTGATGCGGACCTTTTAAATCCATTCTTGCCCTTGCACGCGCGTTGTCTCGCCTTACAGTGTACAGCGCGTAAAAGTCGCGGTAGCCAAGTCCTGCGTCCGCCTTTATGTGTTCTCCAAGGAATGATGAAACTTCGTCGCGGCTGATTGCGGCTATTCCCTTTGTCTTGAGGATTGTGCGCAGATGCTGGATCTGTTCGTATGAAATTCCAAAGAGGAATTCTTCCATCGCCTGGGCCACGTTCGAGTCGCCCATCTTCTGTTTTATGAACTGAATCCACTGTTCGTCCATCTGTATGGACATGAGCAGGAGTTCGCTGGTTCCCATCATCGTGCCGAACGCCGGCGCGAGTTTTCGTCTTGCGCTCCATACGGACTGCAATACCGGCGCCACGGATTCTATCGTCTGGTCGTTCCTGTATTCCCATAGCAGAAGGAGCGCCATGGCCCATTCGCGCCTGAATTCCATGGGCTGTTCCTGGTCGTTTATGAGGTTCAGGTATACGTCTTCCGCCATGAGCGTGAACATCATGGTGATTGTTTCTAACTGCAGCGCGTTTGTAAGTTTTTCAGGGGCCTCGACCCTCTTGCTTATGCTTGTAAGCGACGAGAATGTGTGTATTTTTGACGAGATGTAGCCTTTTCCAAGGGTCGCCTTTGACGGAAGCTGGAGCGTCGTGTCTCCGAAATTCTGGTGTTTTATGAGGGAGTCTATCAAAAGTTGGGGTGTTCTGATTCCTCCCGTTATGTCGTGGCGTTCAAGCAGGGATGGAAATCTTGAGATCGCCTTTGTAAGAAGGTTCAGGTCTTTCAGCCTTGCGTCAAGAATCTGCACCCTGTCGGGTTCTTTTTCCTTTACGTACACCATGAGTTCGTCGTAAAGAATTTTCTCCTTTGGAGTCAGAACGCTGAATTCTTCTTCCGACTTGTCCTTGGTGGAGTCAGAGCCGTCGTAAAACTGAGAGATGTCAACCTGTGTAAATTCATTCTTTTGGGAACTCATATCATTTGACCAGTATTGAAGATTATACAATACAAATTGCGATATTTTCAATGGAATAGTTGTTTTTGTAACCTTTTGTGCCGATAATCAGGACATGAACAAGAAGCGTTTTTTTACAGTATTTATTTTTATTGCAGTCTCGTGTTTTGCGTCTGCGGAAAATCCGCTGCTGATTGGAACGGACGACCTTCGCCTTGTGGCGGAATTTGACTCGTCGTTGAATCGTATGAGCGGCTACCACCTGTATATAAGAAAGAGGGCGGGACTTGAGTCTGTCATGATAACGGAGTCTTCAAAAGATCCTGCGGGAAAAAACGACAGTTACGCGTTAAGGGCGTATGAAAAGAACCGTATTAACGGGGAAGAAATACGTATTTACAATGGAAAGAAACTTGATTCCAAATATTCGCTTTACAGTCTGATTGATTCCACCGCGGAGCCTTTCGCGCATTTTGGCGAGGCGTTCCACATATACATTCCTGTAAAAGTCCGATACGGCTATCCGTGGTCGCGGAACGGCGAGATTGAGGTTTCAAGCGGAACTTTGCTGAACCTGCGCGCGTTTTCAAAAAAATACGCGGACTATTCAGGCGGCTTTTACGACAATCCTTTTGTATTGGACTTAAGCAGCATCGCGTACATGGAAAAAAACAGTGTTTCCGATTCTGAAACTATTCCTTCGGATGATTTTTTTTCCGACGGAAACGATGTTTTTGTAAAGGACGGAACGCCGCGTGATGTTGCGGAAGACACGCAAAATACAGCAAACACTGAAACTGCGGAACCTCGAACTGCTGAACAGGAAGATGAAAAATCCGGCGGGGAAGAACAGCGCAAGGCTGAAAGTTCCGGCGCAAAACCCGGCCTGCATGAAAACCCGTCCGCCGATTCCGGCGCGTATGAATCTGTGTTTGAGGCGAGTTCTGAATCAGGCGCCGCGTTTGATGAAAAAAAGGCTTCTGTATTGGAAAACCATTCGCCGGGAAATACAGAAAAATCCTACGGCGAAACTGTAAAAGACGCGCGGCTTGAGGAAGACGAACGTTCTGTTTCTGAACTTCCGGGTGTTTCAGGCGATGTTTTTGAAAATGTTTCAGACGGCGTTGAAGAGGCTGTAAAAAATACAGTGGACGCGGACTTTTCTGAAACTTCCGTGGACGGGGCTGAAAACCCAGATGGAAATCCAAACGGAAAGTCCGACGGAAAAAACGATGAAGAATCAGGCGAAAAGTCCGACGGAGAAAACGACGGAGAATTTGAGCCTCTTTTAAGCGAGGAGGAAATGCTTTCCCGCGCCGCGGAGGCTGAAAAACAGGAATTTCTTAGAAATTTCGATCCAAAGGCGGAGGAAAGGTTTGCAGAAATTTCTGGAAACATGGCGTATTCAAAAGGACCTTCGGAACTTGTAAGGGAAATCGTGGAACTTTTGAACGCTGACAGGGTTTCGCAGAAGTCATACGACCTTGTTTTTGTAATAGACGCCACGGGAAGCATGAAGGACGACATAGAACAGTTGAGAATTTCGCTTCCGGGGCAGTTGATGCGGTTCAGGAACAAATTCGACTCGTTCAGGGTTGGGCTTGTGTTCTACAGGGATTACGAAAGCGACTTCAGTTATTACGGACTTCCGATAAAATTCTACAATTTTACGGACAATCTTGACAGGTTTAGCGACAACCTGAACGACATCGCGCTTGTAGACGCTGTTGACGAGGACGTTCCGGAAGCGGTTTACGAGGGTCTTTACGGAGGGCTTGCGCTTTACACGTGGAACAGGGAGGCCTTTAAAAAAATCATACTCATAGGAGACGCCGAGCCTCATCCAAAGCCAAGGGCTACAAGGCGTTATACAAAGCAGCTTGTTGAACGTCTTTCGTCCGACAAGGGCGTTCGCATGGATTCAGTTCTTTTGCAGGACGGAAGAAGGGCGGAACGCGAGGCCGCCATTGAAGAGGCTCGTCTTGAAGCGGAAAGGGCGCGTATCGAGGCGGAGGCTGCCCGTATTGAGGCTGAAAAAGCCCGTGTTGAAGAGGAGGCCGCCGCGGAACTTCCTTCAGAAGAGCCTGAAAAAACGTCCGAAGACTCGTCTGAAAAACAAGCGGAAGATTCTGAAGGCGTTCTTCTTTAAAACAAACTGCAATGCTTTTTGTTCAGGTGCATCGGGAGGTTTATATGCGGAAAAAAAGATTTTTTATCGGTGTTTTTACATTCTGCTGCCATTTTATTTTTGCGCAGCAGAACCTTCTGATACGTCCTTCGGACCTGCGTCTTGAACCCGAGATGGATTTTACAGTAACGGAGGCAAAAGGCTTTGAGGAAATCAGGGGCTACCACCTTTACATACGAAAACTTCCCTCGCTTGAATCTGTAATGCTCACTGAAACCACAAAAGATCCGTCCGGAGAGTCGGCGAACTACGCGTACAGGGCGATGGAATACAATTCAGTGAACGGAGATGAAATCCGCTATCTTGACGGAAAGGTGCTTGAGTCGGAACATTCAAGGTTCAGCCTTGTAGATTCCACCGCAGAGCCTGACGAACAGTTTGGGCTTGCCTTCCACATATACATTCCACGCACCATGCAGTTCGGCTATCCGTGGGCGCGGAACGGAACTTTGACCATAGGGCGTGGAACATTCATGAACATCCGCGCGTTCTCAAAAAAATACGCGGACTACACGGGAATTTTTCTTGACAATCCGTATATGTTCGACCTTGAACGGAAGGTCCAGAAAAAAACACGGGAATTGAAAGCTTCCATGCAGTCCAAAAAAAACTCGGCGCCTCCTTCAAAGTCCATTGCACAAAATCCGGAAATCGATTCAGTTCCATACGATGTATTGGAAAGAGAAATTCCGGTTCTTACGGACGACTACAATCCCGTGGCCTCTGCGAAATTTCAGGAAATTTCGGAAACTCTTGTATATTCCAAAGGTCCAGACTCAATTGTTGACGACATAATGGATTCTCTTCTTGCCCTTTCGCCAAAGGAAAAGGTTGACGTTGTTTTTGTTGTGGACGCAACAGGAAGCATGAAGGACGACGTTGAAAAACTCCGTTCGGAATGGATTCCACGCCTTGTAAATGCCCTTGGCGAATTTGGAGATATACGTATTGGTCTTCTGCTTTACCGCGACTATGTTGACTCCTACAGATACAGGAACATTCCCGTAAAATTCTTTGATTTTACGCGCGACATGAACGTTTTTACAAAAAACCTGAACGGTTTTACAATCCGTGGAAACGAGGGCGGCGACATTCCGGAGGCAGTGTACGAAGGTCTTTACGGGGCCTTGGAGTTTTACGCCTGGAACCAGGACGCCGTAAAAAAAATAATCCTCATAGGAGACGCCGAGCCGCATCCTGCGCCGCGGGGAACTGGAAGATACACAAAAAAACTTGTGGAAGAGACCGCCCGAAAAAAAGGAATTTCCATTACGGCGGTAATAACGCCCGACGAAAAGTCCAGGCGCGGACGATAGCGTAAAAAATCTCCCCAAATACATTCAAACTGTATTGAAAAAGACTGTCATCTGACTGTATAATTATTGATATAAAATCAAAGGGAATGAATAAATATGCAGTTTTGAACCTGCCGAATCTTTTTGATGAACCGAACAGCCGTGTTTCATACAGGAAACGCTTTTTTTTATGGAGAACCGCGTAATGAACAAAAAAAATTCAGCGAAGATGTTGGATAAACTTTCTAATCTTGCAGTGTTGAACGACCCGATCAATCCCGACTTGTATGAAAAATACGACGTCAAGCGCGGACTTAGAAACGCGAACGGAACGGGAGTTCTTGTAGGTCTTACACGGATTGGCGATGTAGTGGGCTATGAAATTTCTCCAAGCGGCGAAAAAATACCTGTTCCAGGAAAACTTGTGTATCGTGGCTACGATGTGATAGACCTGATACGCGACGCTGAAAAAAACGACCAGTACTGTTTTGAGCAGTGCGCGTATCTTCTTTTGATGGGAGAACTCCCAAACCAGGCGGAACTGGACGTTTTTAGGGAATATCTTGGTTCGTTGAGGACTCTGCCGCCAAATTTCACCGAAGACATGATAATGAAGGCGCCTTCCGCCGACATAATGAACAAACTTGCGCGAGGAGTGCTCGCATCCTATTCATACGACGAAAAGCCTGAGGACAGGACGGTATACAACATAATGAAGCAGTGCATAACGCTTATTTCTCGTTTTTCAACGCTCGCGGCGTATGCCTATCAGGCAAAGAGGCGCTACAACGACGACAAGTCGATGTTCATACACAATCCAAAGCCTGAACTTTCAACCGCTGAAAATTTCTTGCGGCTCATACGACCGAACAAGGCGTACACTAAACTTGAGGCTGAAATACTCGACCTTTCATTGATTCTTCACGCGGAACACGGTGGAGGAAACAACTCCTCTCTTACAGTACACGTTGTTTCTTCCGCGGACACCGACACGTATTCCGCAATCGCCGCCGCAGTCGGCTCTCTAAAGGGACACCGCCACGGTGGAGCAAACATAAAGGTCGTCGAAATGATGGACGAAATCAAGGCGAACGTAAAAGACTGGTCCAACGAAAACGAGGTAAAGGAATATCTTTACAAGATTGCAAGGAAGGAAACATTCGACCGCACGGGAAAAATTTACGGAATGGGACACGCCGTATACACGATAAGCGATCCGCGTGCGATTCTTCTAAGGGAAAAGGCTGAGGAACTTGCAAAGGTCACGGGCTGTCTTGAGGAGTTCAACCTTTACAAGACAGTTGAAAAACATGCTCCGTCAATCATCATGGAAGTGCATAATTCCGACAAGCAGATCTGCGCGAACGTTGACCTCTATTCAGGATTCGTCTATACAATGTTGAACATTCCTCGCGAACTTTTCACTCCGATATTTGCGATTTCAAGAATCGCAGGCTGGTCTGCGCACAGGGTTGAGGAAGTTGTGGCTGGCGGAAGGATATACCGACCTGCGTACAAGAACGTATGCGAGCCCAGGACATACATTCCAATCGAGGAAAGAAAATAGGACCTGCGCAAAGGAAATATGGGAACTGAAAGAATAGACAAGATACTTTCGCACGAAGGACTTGGCACGCGCAAGGGAATCAGAAAAATTCTCCGGGACTTTGAGGTTTTGGTGAACGGACAGCGTGTTCGAGACGCAGGCTTTGGCGTCAATCCCGACAGGGATGAAATAAAAATCGACGGAGAAGTCCTGAAGGTCCGAAAAAACGTGTATCTTATGATGAACAAGCCTGCAGATTTTGTGAGCGCGAACAGGGACGGACTTCACAGGACTGTGTTCGACATTCTTGATGAAAAATACAGGACCCCGTATCTTCTTGAAAACCTTCATCTTGTGGGAAGACTCGACATTGACACGGAAGGGCTTCTGCTTTTTACGACCGACGGAACTCTTACGCACAGGATTACAAGTCCAAAGACACATTCTCCAAAATCATACCTTGTTCGTCTTGTAAATCCTGAAGATGAACAGGGGCGTGAAAAAATAAAACGCGACTTTAAGAACGGAATTGAGATTCCGCCTGAGGGAAACGAGCCTGGCGCCGTATTGAAGCCTGCGGACATTGTATGGAAGGACGGCTCTGAATGTGTCCTTACAATTTCGGAGGGAAAATTCCACCAGGTCAAGCGTATGTTCCTTGCGGAAGGAAACGAGGTTTCGTATCTGAAAAGAATTTCCATAGGCCCCCTGGTTCTTGACGAATCCCTGACGGTTGGGGAATACAGGGAGTTGACGCAGGAAGAAATCGACTCATTAATTGAAAACAAATAATCTTTGATATAAAATTGCGGAAATCTGCAAAATCGTGGAGTGAAAGATGACGGACATTGAAATCGCACAGAAAAATGTTATGGCTCCTGTAAAGGACGTGGCGGCTAAAATCGCACTTGGGGCAGAGGATCTTGAGTTCTACGGTCAATACAAGGCGAAGCTCACGATGAAAAAACTCCGCCACCTTCAGTCAATCGCGGCGGATCCTTCCAGACGCGGAAAACTCATCCTTGTTACGGCAATCACTCCAACTCCGGCGGGCGAGGGAAAGTCCACCGTTTCCATAGGGCTTGGAGACGGACTTAGAAAAATCGGAAAAAAAGCGGTGATTGCGTTAAGAGAACCTTCGCTCGGACCGTGCTTTGGCGTAAAGGGCGGAGCCTGTGGAGGCGGACACGCGCAGATTGTTCCAATGGAAGACATAAACCTGCACTTTACAGGCGACATACACGCGATTTCGATAGCGAACAACCTGATTGCGGCCCTTGTTGACAACCACATACAGCAGGGAAATGAACTGGGGCTCGATCCGCGCACGGTTTCGTGGAAACGCTGTGTTGATTTGAACGACAGACAGCTTAGAAACATAGTCTGCGGAATGGGCGGAAGGCTTGACGGAACTCCGCGCGAGGACCACTTTCAGATAACGGTTGCCTCTGAAATCATGGCGATAATCTGCCTCAGCCGGACGATTTCAGAACTGAAGGAAAAAATTTCAAACATCATAATCGGAAAAAACTACGCCAAGCAGAACGTAAGGTTCGGCGACCTGAAATGTACTGGAGCGGTCGCCGCCCTTTTGAAGGACGCCATAAGACCGAATTTGGTTCAGACATTGGAAAAAAATCCTGTTTTTGTGCACGGAGGTCCATTTGCAAACATCGCGCACGGCTGCAATTCCATAAACGCAACTCTGAGCGCGCTTGCCGCGGGCGACTATGTTGTTACCGAGGCGGGCTTTGCGGCGGATCTTGGCGCTGAAAAATTCATGGACATAAAATGCAGGTTTGCAGGAATTTCTCCAAGCGCAGTGGTTCTTGTGGCTACAATCCGCGCCCTGAAAATGCACGGCGGCGCGCAGAAGACGGAACTTGCAAGACCTGACCTGGACGCGCTTGAAAAAGGCTTTTCAAACCTCAGGACGCACATTGAAAACATAGGAAAATTTGGACTTCCCGTGGTTGTCGCGGTGAACAGGTTTGTTACGGACACGGAAGATGAAATTGCACTCCTTGAAAAACTCTGCGTGCAGAACGGAACAAAGGCGGTTCTGTGCGAGGGCTGGGAAAAAGGCGGTGACGGAGCGGCTGGACTTGCAGAAACTGTGGCGGAAATCTGCGACAGCGGAAAGGCCTCTTTCCATCATCTTTACGAGGACGACCTTCCGCTGGACGAAAAAATAGAAAAAATCGCAAAGGAAATATACAGGGCATCTTCCGTTGAATTCGATTCAAAGGCCATGAAAAAACTCAAGGACTTCGAGGCGCAGGGCTACGGAAAACTTCCAGTCTGCATCGCAAAAACACAGAATTCAATAAGCCACGACCCCGCCCTTATGGGTTCTCCGAACGGATACGTTTTTCCAGTCCGCGACGTCCAGCTTTACGCAGGGGCGGGCTTTGTGGTGGCCCTTGCGGGCGACATAATGACAATGCCGGGACTTCCAAAAATGCCCGCCGCCTTGAACATAGACGTTGACGACGACGGCGTTGTTTCCGGACTTTTCTAGGAGTCTGGCATGAACATTCGGTACAGCAGGTTTTTACGTGCGGCCGCCGCTTAGGCAGGACCGTCCATCATTTCAGTCGGACAGTTCTTTCAGTTGAAGGAACTGTTCTGCTGTCCGGTTTTGCGGCTCCCTGCTTCGCTTGTAATCTTTGCCGTCATGTTTTTATTGTCTCCGAAATTTTACGTGCAAGAAAAAAGCGGCGGAGTGCTGGTTTCCGGCGGAAGGTTTGGGTTTCCCTCCCCGAATTATCTGGAATTTTCAAAAATTTATTGCGTTGCAGTGCAGGACCATGGCGTGAACATAACTTTATCCGACGGAAGTTTAGTGGAAGTCTACATTCCGTCAGGAAAAAAAGAAGATTTCGCCCTGTTCTTGAATGAAAAGATTTCAAGATAGATTTTTGCAGGTTTTTTTTCATATCCGCCAACGCCTCTTTTCTGCTGTAAATGTCATGTGCAATCTCTCGTTTTGTATACGCTAAATCGAAATAATATGTTATAATTCCCCCATGACAAAAAAAGGGGAAAACAATGCAGACTTGTTATAACTGTGGAAAAACGTTTTTTGGAAAAAAGTCATGGGGCAGCTTGGAACTTCGATGAAGGTTTTCTGCAGCGAAAGATGCAGGACGTCGGCGTGGCTAAAGGCCGGCGAAAGCCCCGATGAACATTCGCACGACGACCAGAATAATTACGTGGAAACATCCGCTGAAACCGAATCCCGCGGACCTTCCATGCTTCTTGTATCTGGAGCGGAATATGAATACAGCGCAAAGACCGCGGGCGTGACGATGATTCTTGAAAAACTTGAAAATAAATCTGCGTGGGTTACAGGAAAACTCAGGCTTGAACTTTTTCTTTCAAAAGAAGGTCCGTATTCAAAGGGTGCGCGCCTTTCGGGTACGACGCTTGCTGTAAGCAACAGTTACGCTCCTTTAAGAAGGCATTACAGTTATTCAAACATGAAGACTGTCGCTCACCTGCATTCAAAACCAAAAAGCGGAATGTACACGCCGATTCTTTTGATTCGGGAACTCTGCACTGACGGAGAGTGGCACATAGCGGGCTACGTGAACTTTCCGCAGAAGTTGAAGTGGTCGTAAGCGGCTTAGAATGTTTCTGCTTGTAAAAAAACACAGGCAATCCTTGCGAATTGCCTGTGATACACACGTTCTGATTTTCCTGCACTCGTTCAGAAAATCAGAACTCTTGCTTTATCTTGTCGGTGTCTTTGCCGTTGTCTTTTTCGCGGATTTCTACGCGGCGGATTTTTCCGCTTATGGTTTTTGGAAGTTCCTTTACAAACTCAAAGATTCTTGGGCATTTGTACATCGCCGTGTTTTCTTTTGCGAATGTTGTAAGTTCAACTTCAAGTTCCTTTTCGTCGCGTGATTCATACGCCTCGGAAAGAACTATCGTCGCCTTTACTGCCATTCCGCGCTTTGCGTCCTCGACTCCGGTTACGGCGCACTCAAGGACTGCAGGATGCTTCTGCAATACAGATTCAACTTCAAAAGGACTTATCCTGTAGCCTGACGACTTTATTATGTCGTCCTTTCGTCCCACGAACCAGATGTAGCCGTCGTTGTCCTGGTACACGTTGTCGCCCGTGTGGTAGAATCCTCCGTCAAAGGCGGCCGCTGTCAGGGAAACGTCCTTGTAATATCCCATTAAAAGTCCGTATGGATGGTTTTTCGATACGTTTATGCAGAGTTCGCCAGATTCTCCTTTTGGAACTTCCCTTCCGTTTGAGTCAAGGACGTGAACGTCGTAAAGTGGATTTGGTTTACCCATCGAGCCTGGCTTTACGGGTGTGTCCATGAAGTTTCCGCAGATGATCGTTGATTCGGTCTGTCCGTAGCCCTCGTAGATTTTCTTTCCTGTCTGTTCAACCCACTTGTTGAAAACTTCGTCGTTCAGCGCCTCTCCGGCCGTTGAAAAACGCACGCATTTGCTCAAGTCGTACTTTGAAAGATCCTGTCTTACAAGAAACCTGTACACCGTCGGCGGCGCGCAGAATGTTGTAAGTCCGTACTGGGAAATCAGCGTGAGCATTTTTGCAGGCTTCAGCATGTTCATGTCGTATACAAACTGGGCCGTTCCGCATATCCACTGTCCGTAGATTTTTCCCCATGTTGCCTTTGCCCAGCCAGTTTCTGCGATTGTAAGGTGAAGTCCGTCCTCCACAACTCCGTGCCAGTATTTGGCGGTGATTATGTGTCCGATAGGGTAGTCGAAATTCTGCAGGACCATTTTTGGATAGCCTGAAGTTCCAGATGTGAAGTATAGGAGCATCGGATCTTCGTTGTGTGTCGCGGCTTCTCCAACAGGGCGCGGAAACTCCGCCGGAAGCCGTTCGTATTCTTCGTGGAACATTTCCCAGCCCTCGCGCCTGGTCTTTCCTACGGTCACAAGGTTTTTTACGCTCGGTGATTTTGGCATCGCCTTTTCAATCTCGCCCTGAATGTGCGGATTGTCGTATGCGATTATCATTTTCACTTCGGCGGCCTTCGTCCTGTATTCGATGTCCGCCTGTAAAAGTTGGTCTGTGGCGGGAATTACAATCGCTCCGATTCTGTGCAGCGCGTTCATAAGAAACCACCATTCGTATCGGCGGCGAAGGACGAGCATTACGGTGTCGCCCTTTTTGATTCCCTTTGAGGTGAGCCAGTATGCCACCCTCTTTGATTCCCTTGAAATATCGTTGAACGTGAATGTGTATTCCTCGCCGTTGTCGTCAAGCCAGACCAGAGCCCTTTTGCCGGGCGTTTCCTCTGCGTAGCGGTCAACCACGTCGTATGCAAAGTTGAAATCTTTTTTTGTTTTCAGTTTACAGTTCTTCTTGAAGTCCTCGTAATCCTTGAACTCCCTGTCCTCTTCTAAAAATTCATGAAATAAAGATGCCATTTTTTCTCCAGTTAAAATCGACTTTCTGTGTTTTCCTAAAACTTTAAGAGCCACAGTCCGCGGTAGAAATGCGACGCAAACCAGCGGGGCTGAATTTATAAGACCCCGCACCGACGGAAGTCCGCCGACCCACGATTTTAAAACCTGCGACATTATCACATTTTTTTTAACCAATGTCAAAACAAATGCAGGTCGCGTTCATCTTCGTTCAAATGAGATAGAATTTGCCTTCATTCTGTGATATAATGACTTTCTATGAGTGAAACAAAATTTGAAATCAATCAGAAGATTGTTTACCCTTCGCAGGGTGTTGGAATTGTAACGGAACTCTTTCAGAAAAATTTCCGCGGGGAAGACATTCCTTACTACAAAATCTACATCGAATCCTCCGACATGATGGTGATGATTCCTGTAGACAAGGCGGAAGGACTTGGAATCCGTGCCATAGTCTCCGACGAAGAAGCCCAGAAGGCTCTTGAACTGCTTTCTGACGATTTTGAGCCTATCACATCAGACTGGAAACTCCGCTATCAGATGAACCTTGACCTTCTTAAAAAAGGAAGCATTGCAGACATAGCGACAATAGTGCGCTGCCTGTACAACAGAAGCAAGATAAAGGAACTTCCAATACTTGAACGTAAACTTTACGATTCCGCAAAAAAACTTCTTGAGGACGAGGTTTCCATCGCCCTTGGAAAAACTGAAAAAGAAGTGGAATCCATGATTCATACAAAACTTGAACCGCCTGGAGCGGCTCCGCGCGTAAAGAAGGTTGTCGAAGACGAGGAGGACGAGGACGATTCGCTCATGGACGATGTGAATCCAAGTTCAAGGTCAAAGAGTTCTTCAGATGAGTTCGGAAGAGATTCCGACGATTCAAAGGATATGGGCGACGACTTCGACGATTCCGATGATGAAGAGTTCTAGCCGTTCCTCAAATTCAGAAATAGCGCTGATTTTGGCAGCCGCAGGTTCCTCAACAAGGATGGGCGGCGAAATAAAAAAAGAGTATCTTCCGCTGGAAGGTGGAACGGTCCTGTCAAAGTCGCTTTCCGCTCTTTTGGATGCGGTTGAATTTTCGTGCATCGTTGTAACTGTTCAAAAAAACGGAGCGGAAGAGGCTGGACGGATTCTTTTTTCAGACAAGTCAATTGAATCTAAATTGAATGGCACGGAACTGCACTTTGTGGAAGGCGGAAGCACCCGTCAGGAATCCATTTTCAGGGCGCTTGATTTTCTTTCAAAAAAAGAGGCGGTTCCTGGATTTGTAATGATCCACGACGGAGCACGCCCCTTCGTTTCTTCAGAAATAATAAAAGACACCCTTTCTTCCGCCCTTCTGCATGGAGCGGCTGTTCCGGGAATCACCCCTACGGACACGCAGAAGGTTGTGGGGGCGGACGGATTCATAAAAAAGCACCTTGAACGGGCAAGTTTGTCCGCGGTTCAGACTCCGCAGTGTTTTGTCTTTAAGAAACTTCTGGACGCGCACATGAAGGCGCGCAAAAAAAAGAGGGAGTTCACCGACGACGCTGAAATATACGGTATTTTTGCAGGTGATGTAAAAATCGTGCGGGGAAGCGCCGAAAACATAAAAATCACATACGCAAAGGACTACAGGAACTCCGGCGGGGAAAAAAACATGAAAATGAGATGTGGGCTTGGCTACGACATTCACCGTCTTGAAGAGGGGCGGAGGCTTTTGCTCGGCGCGGTTGAAATTCCGTTTGACAGGGGCGAGGCTGGACATTCTGACGGAGATGTGCTTCTGCACGCGATTACGGACGCCCTGCTTGGGGCTTCCGCCCTTGGCGACATAGGAAGTTATTTTCCAAGCGAGGATGCAAGGTGGAAGGATTCTGATTCAGCCGTGCTGTTGAAGACCTGCTGGAACGACGTTCGGAAGGCAGGCTGGAAACTCCAGAACCTTGACTGCGTTGTAAAACTTGAAAAACCAAAATTTCTTCCATATAGGACGCAGGTTGTTGAGTCGATTGCAAAAATCCTTGAGGTTGAGCCTGAAAGAATATTCGTAAAGGCAAAGACTGGCGAAAAACTTGGAGATGTGGGAGAAGGCCGTTCCGTCGAGGCCTTTGCAAACTGCCTTCTTTCAAAATAAAAAATACGGTACAAAATAAAAACCCTGAAACGCCATGCTGCGGATCAGGGTTTTGTTTTTAAATATTCCGCCGGACGGTCTGAACATAAGGCTTTTCTACCTTAGGTTCAGGCACAGGCTTATGTACGGGCTGAAAGAAAACCTTGTGAAAGAACTGTAACTTTCGTAGTAGGTCGAAGAGGAAGAGTTCACTGTTGTAATGCATGCCGGAACGTATGTGAATGTGGTTCCAATGACAGGCGAGAACAGTTTTTTTGGCGTGAGTTTCATCTGAAGATCCATCACAAATCCAAGCTGCAGCCTTGACTTTGAAATTTTTTCCGTTGTTTCTACGGAACCCATGTAGGCGGTGGTTTCATCCACGCAGTATGTCATTCCGACTCCAAGTCCGCCCTGAAACCTTATGGCGTTGTTCGCGTCAGAGCCGAGCGCCGCTCCAATCACAAAGTTTGTGCCGCCGTCATTCAGTCTCACTGAAAGCGTCTCGAAGCAGCCGAACCTGTTGTTTTCATCGAAGAAATTGTAGTTTGTTATTCCAATTTCCCACGTATTCGACGCTCCGCCCTTTGTGGCTCCGTCAAGCACGTATACTTCCTGCGAGATTACAGGTGCAAGTTTGATGCTGAAATCGCTTGCCGCAAAAACCGACGCTCCGACAACAAGGAACAAAAGCGCGATGATTTTTTTCATAGTGAAAACCTCTCTGTTTTACTTTTATATCAAACGGCATGTGCCGCCGATTTTACAAAATTGTTCAAGGCATGATGTTCGTCTTGAACGTTCCACAAGGATAAATCCTACTTCAAGGCGGTCTATTTTGCAATAGAAAAAAATGCGGCGAAAAGTCCAAGGCTTCCCGCCATCATTATAAGCCCTGCAATCAGAACGCCGCAGGTTACGGCGACCACTGTTTTCTTGAAGTCCACGTCAAGAAGGCTTGCGGCGAGCGTTCCTGTCCACGCGCCTGTTCCTGGAATCGGGATTCCTGTAAAAAGCATGAGTCCAACAAAAACTCCTCGTCCTGCCTTCTGTGAAAGCCTTTCTCCCGCCGCTCGCCCTTTTTCAAGGAAGAACGAACAGGTTTTTCCAATCACGCGCCTGTTCCGACCCCATTCAAGAAATCTTCTTGCAAAAAGATATATGAGCGGAACGGGAATCATGTTTCCGACTATCGCCGAAGCGTAAATCGCGGCAATCTGCCATGCGGAAAGGACGGAAGGTTCCGCCTGGGCTGAAATCGCAGCTCCCGCCCAGCCGAAGCCTATTGGAATCGCGCCGCGGAGTTCAACAAGTGGAACCATTGAAATAAGAAAGACCAGAAAACAGTATTTGAGCATTATTTTTTTGCCACTTCAACAAGGCTTGTAACAAGTCCCGCCATGTTCTGTATGTCCGCGGGGATTATTATTTTTGTTGACTGTCCGTCGCTCGCCTTTTCAAACGCTTCAAGGCTTCTGAGCTTCAATACGGCGGAATCCATTCCGGCCTCCCTGAGCATTTTTAGACCGTCCGCCTTCGCCCTCTGCACTTCGCGTATGGCTTCCGCTTCACCCTTTGCCTTCTGTATGGCGGCCTCTTTTTCAGCCTCCGCCTCAAGTATGAGCGACTGTTTTTTTCCCTCCGATACAAGAATCGCAGACTGTTTTTCACCTTCCGCCTTTAGGATTGACTCGCGGCGTTCTCTTTCAGCCCTCATCTGTTTTTCCATCGCCTCTTTTATCGCCTCTGGAGGCATGATGTTCTTTACCTCGACCCTGTTCACCTTGATTCCCCATGGATCTGTGGCTTCGTCAAGGATGCTCCTCATCTTTGTGTTTATCACGTCGCGGCTTGTGAGGGTCTGGTCAAGTTCAAGTTCTCCGATTATGTTTCTGAGGGTGGTCGCGCTGAGGTTTTCAAGCGCGTTCATTGGACGTTCGACTCCGTATGTGTAGAGTTTTGGGTCTGTAATCTGAAAATACACCACGGTGTCTATCATCATGGTAACGTTGTCTTTTGTGATTACAGGCTGAGGCTCAAAGTCAAGGACTTTTTCCTTGAGCGACATCTTGTTCGCAATCCTGTCTATGAACGGAACTTTTACGTGCACACCAACCTGCCACGAGGCGGAATACGCTCCAAGCCTTTCTATTACGTAGGCCTGCGACTGCGGAACGATTCTTATGTTCGTAAGAATCAAAACAAGCACCACCAGAAGGATGCCAATCGTTACAAAAATCATTTAATTTTCCTCCATTTTTGCCTTTATCTTCAACGTGTTGCCCTGAACGTCCGTTACAGTGCATACCGTTCCCTGTTCAATCTTTGAGTCTTCGTAGGCTGTCGCCGTCCATAAGACTCCGTTCTTTGATTTTACCGTGCCCTTCTGGAACTTTGTCACGGGGCGGATTACAAGAACTTCCTGATTGAGCATTGAATTCACGTTCAATTTTTCTTTTCCGAGTTTGAGTTTTTTGACTGCGAACGGCCTTGTAAGGACTGCAAGGGCTATCGTCAGAATCAAAAAGATTAAAATCTGCCACCTGAACGGAAGGGCAGTCTTTGCAATGAAAATCATGGGAACGGAGGCTAGCGCCGCCCATACAGTAGTGAGCGTCATTGTGAACGCCTCTACGACCACAAAAAACACCATCAACGAGAGCCAGAACCACGGCAGGTTCGATGTAAAGAATTCTATCATATTGATACTATAACTGCTTTCATCTGAGAGGAAAAGAAGAAAATTCAAAACCGGCGAATTTTGATTGGGCGATTTTAGAATTGGATAAAAATCATCTTGCCCTGAACTGTATTGTGCCGTCTTCCTTCATCTTGTCGATTATGGCGAGGCTTTCAAGCCTGTATCCGCGTTCGCGAAGAAGTTTTCCACCTTCCTGAAATCCTTTTTCTATCGCTATGCATATTCCTGAAACCGTGGCTCCCGCCTGTTCCACCAGGTCTATGAGTCCGCCAAGCGCGCAGCCGTTTGCAAGAAAGTCGTCAACAAGTAGAATTTTGTCTTCCGGGTTTATGAATTTTCTGGAGGCGACTACCGTGTAGTACTGGGATGTGGTGTATGACCAGACTACCGATGAAAGAAGTTTTTCGTTCACCGCGGAACTCTGGTGTTTTTTTGCGAACACCAGTGGAACATTGAATTCCCGCGCGACAGGATATGCCACGGCGATTCCGCTTGCCTCTACGGTGAGGACTTTTGTTACCTCGACGTCTGAAAAAAGACGTTTGAACTCCGCTCCCATTTTATCCAGAAGCGACACGTCAATCTGATGATTTAAAAAACTGTTTACCTTGAGTATGTTTCCGGGTGTTACTTCTCCGTCCTGCGCGATGCGTTTTTCCAATAAATCCATGGCGTATATTAATAAATTTCTTCAACTTTTTCAAACGATGCGGTTGTGCAAGGCAGAATAACCGCATTGCACAACTGCTTTTTCTGCCGTTACCGCATGATTTGTCCTAGATTTACACACAGTCTTATAATGCGCTCGCCGCTAAAAAAATCCAATCTGTATAGAAAAAAAGCGTCCTAACTGCTAATATTCTTTCTGAAACGAGGTGAAAAAATGGGCGGAGTATTCGGCGTTGCCAGCCACAACGACTGTTCTTTGGATTTGTTTTTTGGTGTTGACTATCATTCCCACTTGGGTACGCGCAGGGGCGGACTTGCGGTGCTTGGTTCGGACGGGCAGTTCATACGCTCCATACACAATATACAGAACTCGCCGTTCAGGACGAAATTCGAGGACGACATTGGCGAGATGCACGGAAAAATCGGAATCGGGTGTATAAGCGACTACGAGGCGCAGCCTCTTCTTGTAAAGTCGCATCTTGGAAGTTTCGCCATAACCACGGTTGGAGTGGTTACAAACAAGGACGACCTTGTGCAGGAGGTTCTTGACGGCGGATACACCCACTTTCTTGAGATGAGCGGCGGCGAGATAAACCAGACGGAACTTATCGTCGCCCTTATAAACCACAAGAAGACAATTCTTGAGGGAATACAGTTCGTCCAGCAGAAAATCAAAGGCTCGCTGACCATGCTTGTAATGACTCCAGAAGGAATTTACGGCGCGAGGGATAAATTCGGGCGGACTCCGCTCCAGGTGGGAAAAAAAGACGGAGGATTCTGTCTTTCTTTTGAAAGCCATGCGTATATAAATCTTGGCTACAGGGATTTCAAGGAACTTGGACCTGCCGAGATTGTATTTGTCAATGCGGACGGACTTGAGGTTCTTCAGAAACCGCTCGGCGAGATGAAGATATGCACGTTCCTCTGGATTTATTACGGCTACCCGACAGCCTCGTACGAGGGCGTGAACGTTGAGCAGATGAGGTACAACTGCGGAAAATATCTTGCAAGGCGTGACAGGGAATCTGACGTTCATCCCGACGCGGTGGCAGGCGTTCCCGATTCAGGAACGGCGCACGCGATAGGGTATGCAAACGAGAGCGACATTCCGTTCACCCGTCCATTCATAAAATACACGCCGACGTGGCCGCGTTCCTTCATGCCTACAAGTCAGGAACAGCGGAATTTAATCGCCCACATGAAGTTGATACCGGTGCAGCAGTTAATAGAGGGAAGAAAACTTCTTTTGATAGACGATTCCATCGTGCGTGGAACACAGTTGAGGGAAACGACGGATTTTCTTTACGAAAGCGGCGCCAGGGAAGTACACGTAAGGCCCGCCTGTCCGCCAATAATGTTCGGGTGCAAGTATTTGAATTTCAGCCGCTCGAAAACCGAAATGGACCTGATTGCACGAAGGGTTGTGCGTAAGTTCGAGGGAGAGCAGGTTGGAATGGAAACCCTGCAGAAATACTGCAATCCCGACAGCCCTGAATATGAAAGAATGCTTGAGGAAATCAGAAAACAGCTCCACTTCACAACGCTGCGTTTTCACAGGCTGGACGACA
>JBHAFG010000055.1:0-4795 GCA_041855945.1 Treponema sp.
AAGGTGGTGCGTGAACCCAAGGTGCTGGGAGTCCAGAACACTGCCAGCGAAAAGGAGAACGAGTTCAAGGCCCTCCTTGAAGACATAGAACTGAAGGTGGTTTCAACTCCAGGCAGAAAGGCGGTGTACTCAGGAACGGCCTTCTCCGCCCCATACGTGGTTTCTGTGAGCGACAGGAACGGTCCCGTGCAGGACTTCGACATAACGGTTTCGTGGCCTGCAACAAGGAGCAACGACGCGATAACATTTTCAACAGCGCGGATGAAGACCGATGAAAACGGACGGATATCCTTCCTTCCGGGGCTTCCATCAATAGCGGTCAGGGAAAAAATCACGTTCTATCCCACGCCCGCAACATCCTCGCCGTCGGTCGTGCAGGCGGCCTTCTCATGCGCCGTTACGGCGGAATACACCGTAAAGTCAAGATACATGCAGTATCCAGGCGGAATCCTTTTTGTATACGACTACAACGAGAAGGGAAACCCGACCACCAACAACTTCGCCCTGCTCCAGAACCTCAGAAACTCAGGCGTGAACGCCGGAAACGCCCCTGTAAGCGACCCGTCTTATTTCATAAGACCGGTTTCGGACGTATACAGGGCCTGCGTGGACATAACGCAGGGAGAAATCAAGAAAGCCGCGAATTTCCTTGTGGTAGGAACGTTCAAATGGGCGAACCCCGCGGAAGAAAACTCCGACGGCACGACCGTCACCCTCAAGGCGGAATTCACCTGCCTTGACATGAAGGACGGCTCTGTAAAATACAGGACGAGCATTACTGAATCCGCCACGGACAGGACAAAATGGAACGCGGAAAACGCGTGCAGGACGGCCCTGGCGGCCAAAGTTTCAGAGGCAATCATCTACGGAATGTAGGATAAAAATTACAGGCTTATTTTAAGGAAAATAAAAATGCTTTACACAGACACAAGAGATGAAAAAGTAAGGGTGAACTTTGAAACCGCCGTCATGAACGGAATGAACGTTTCCACAGGCGGACTTTACATTCCTGAAAGTTTTCCAAAACTTTCTCCGTCTTTCATAAACAGGAATCCAGAACCTTCGTTCAGGGATGTGGCGTTCAACATGGCAAAGCCATACGTGGAGGGAGAAATTCCCGACGAAGACCTTATGAGCATAATACAGGACGCATACCCCTTCACTCCAAAGGTCGTTCCCCTGGACGGAAACTCATACGTGCTTGAACTTTTCCACGGACCTACCTGCGCGTTCAAGGATTTTGGAGCGCGGTTCATGGCGCGCGTGATGTCCTACTTCAACAGGAAGTCGGACGAAAAACTCCACATCCTGGTGGCCACGTCGGGAGACACCGGAAGCGCCGTAGGTTCGGCGTTCCACAACGTTCCGGGTCTTGACGTTACAATCCTTTACCCGGAGGGAAAAATTTCTGAAATACAGGAAAAGCAGCTTTCAACCTTCACAGGAAACGTTCGCGCCCTCAAGGTAAGGGGAACATTCGACGACTGCCAGAAACTTGTAAAGACCGCCTTCACGGACAGGGAACTGCGTGAAAAATTCCGACTCTCGTCCGCAAATTCAATAAACATATCAAGGCTTCTTCCACAGAGCTTCTACTATATGTACTCCTCTCTTGTGGTGAGGTCCCGCGCCCCGCTCGACACAAAACTGGACGACGCTTCGATAATCACAATCGTTCCGAGCGGAAACTTCGGAAACCTATGTTCGGGTCTAATCGCCCGTGAAATGGGAGCGCCTATAAAGGGATTTGTGGCAGCCACCAACTCAAACAGGACGATTCCAGACTGGATCGCCACCGGAAAATACGACGCAAGACCGTCCGTTGAAACATACGCGAACGCAATGGACGTTGGCGCGCCTTCAAACTACGAAAGGATAAAGGCGATGTATTCCCTTGAACAGGTCAGGGAACTTTTCGCCTCGTACTGGCTTGAAAACAGCGGAATAAAGGACGCGATAAGGGAATGCAACGACAGGACGGGCTACATAATCGATCCTCACGGAGCGATCGCGTACAAGGCCTGGGCGGACATCAAAAACGGCGGCATGGAAAAACTCGCATCGGGAATCATGAACGACCACGAAAAACCAGGTCTCACTCCAAACCTTCCTGCATGGAAGGACGACGTTCTGAACAGGTCCTCGGTTGGAATAATACTTGAAACCGCCCATCCCGCAAAATTCGGAAGCATAGTGAAAGATTCGATAGGACGCGAACCTGCAGTACCGGAAAGGCTTCTTGAGATAATGAACCTTCCAGACAGGGCCATTCCAATGGAAAACGACTACAAAAAATTCAAGTCGTGGCTTGTGGAAAACCTTTAAACAAAAAAAAGCGGAAGGACGCATGACGCCTTCCGCTTTTTTTAAATTAAAAATACAAGGCGGAAGAGATACAGCCGTACCAGAACCGCCGCCTTGAACTTAAAGCCCTACTTCAGAGCCTCGAATATTATGTCCGCAAGGAACACCGCCGCCAAAATCCATGTAACTACAGGAATCTCCCTGAATTTTCTTCCAGCGCACTTTGCTATGACGTATGAGATTATGCCCCACATTATGCCCTTCGAGATTGAATACGAGAACGGCATGGTCATTATCGTGATGAAGGCAGGAATTCCCTCGGTAGGATCGCTGAAGTCTATGTCAACGACGGACTTCATCATAAGGTAGCCTACAAAAATCAGGGCTGGAGCCGTAGCCGCAGACGGAATCAGGAAGAAAAGCGGGCTCAAGAAAAGCGAAAGCAGGAAAAGAACCGCTGTCGTCACGGAGGCAAGACCTGTCCTGGCCCCGGCAGCAACGCCTGAAGAAGACTCCACGAACGACGTTACTGTAGACGTTCCAAGACAGGCGCCAAAAACAGTTCCAACAGCATCGGAAAGAAGCGCGCCCTTTACGTTCTTGACGTCTCCGTTTTCATCCTTCAGGTTTCCCTGTTCCGCAACTCCAAGAAGAGTTCCAATGGTGTCGAACATATCAGTGAAGAAGAACGTGAAAAGAATCACAAAGAATTTTCCAAGGACAAGACCGCTGAACGCGCCTGTTTCAGAATCGATGAATATGCCCTTGAAGTCGAACGCGAAAAGATGGGGGGCGGAAGGAAGCGAGAAAGGCTTCCAGCCCTCAGGAATTTTGGTAACACCGAAAGGAATCGCTATGACGGTCGTAAGCACGATTCCAATCAGAATCGCGCCTGGAATTTTTAGGCAGTAAAGAACTATTGTAATTACAAGACCTATCACCGCAACAATCGCCGCGGCATTCTCCAGGTTGAAGTTCACAAATCCTATGGTCGTTCCTGTTTCCGTGGAACAGATTCCTGCGTTCACAAGACCGATTATCGCTATGAAAAGTCCTATTCCAACAGCGACCGCCTTTTTAAGTCCTTCAGGAATCGATTTTATTATCGCCTCCCTCACGCCGCAGAGCGAAAGGACGATGAACACAAGACCTTCAACAAGAACCGCGGTGAGCGCGAGTTTCCATGAACAGCCCATTCCAAGCACCACCGTGTAGGTGAAGAAAGCGTTGAGTCCAAGACCTGGCGCCAGGGCGACGGGAAGGTTTGCAAGAAACGCCATCACCAATGTCGCCACCGCCGCAGATATGGCCGTCGCAGTGAACACACCGTTCCAAGTAGGAAGCATTCCATCCGGAAGATTGAGCCCAACGCCCGAAAGAATGTTGGGGTTCACCGCAAGAATGTAGGCCATTGCAAGAAACGTCGTGATTCCGCCCACAATCTCCTTGGCGACGGTGGTGTTCCTTTCCTGCAGCTTGAATAACTTTTCCATAATTTCCTCCATGTTCTCGAAATTATCAAAGACAAGTCAATGAATTGTATTTATTTAAAGGTAGTATCCTACTCTTTATTTCCTTTTTCATGCCTGTAAAAATCCACAATCGAACGTCCGTAAACGCGCTGATCCGTCCTCACAAGATTTCCTATTTTATCGGGCATGAAATGTTCGCTGGGTCTGTGAACAAGAATCGTGCCGCCTTCTTTCAAAATTGAATTCCTGTCCGCCTCAAGAATCAGTTTCTCGTGGAATTTATACGGAAAAGGCGGATCAAGAAATATGAAGTCAAAACTCGACCTGCACCGCCTTATGAAATATTCCACGGGCATGAAGTGGCACTGAATCTTTACGCCGCACTCCTTTTCGGTGACCGAAACGTTTTCAAGAACCGTCCTGACCTTTATCCTGTCCTTCTCGCAAAGTTCAACATTGGACGCACCCCTTGAAACCGCCTCTATCGCTATTGTTCCAGAGCCGCTGAAAAGATCCAGCCAACTTTTTCCGTCCAAATCCCCCAGTATCGCAAACACGGACTCCCTCATCCTGTCCATAGCCGGCCTTATGACGCCGTCCGGGCATTTTATGATTCTGCCCTTAAGTTTTCCGCCTGTGATCCTCATATTTCCTAAAATCCTATTTTCCGTTCAAAGCCCAGTAAACGTCGTCTCTCTCAAGCCTTGCGTTGGCCTTGGCGTAGTCGAACGCCCTTTTTCCGGACGCGTCGCGAACCGACACGTCAGCCCCATTTTCAAAAAGAAGTTTTACAAGCGCCGTCGAGGATGCATACTCGCAGGCGTACATGAGCGGCGTCTTTCCCTCGTAGAAGCGGTTTACAGGAAGCCCCCTGTCGATGAAAACCTGAACCTTCGCCATCTGGGACGCGTAGTTTCCGCTGTTTGACGTTATTGAAAATACAAAGGCCTTGAACACCTCGTTCTGGCTTCCCCTGAAATTCTGCAATATGAAGCGTAAAACCTCAGGATTTCCAGAAT
>JBHAFG010000056.1:0-81091 GCA_041855945.1 Treponema sp.
CGGAGTGTATGACGAATCCGCGAAAGCGTATGACAAGTCCGCCGACTCGTGCGACACGGCTGCCGACGCGTACAATAAGTCTACCCAAGCGTGCGGAGAATCCGCCGATACAGCGCGGAACAAATCCGCCGACGCGTCCTCCCCGCTCTGCACGCCTCTTACATTCAGAGTCCTTGTGATACAGGGCGTAGCGACGTCAATAGACGCCCTTTCAGTTGGTTTTGCAATTTCCGGCTACAAACTTCCGGCCGCCATTTCAACCTCCTTTCTGATTGCGGCAGTTACGTTCGCCGTAAGCCTTTTTGGACTTTCGCTTGGAAAACGGTTCGGCTCAAGGCTTTCAAGCCGGGCGGAAATCGCGGGCGGCGTGATACTTGTAGCGGTGGGAACAGAAATCCTTCTGAAAGGCCTTTTCTTTTAACGATATTTTTCGATTGCGAATTGGACGTGCTTTTTCGACAGTGAACGCATAGTAAAAACAATAATGCGGTCGCTGTCGAAAAAATATCCTCGCTTTCTTTACATGACTTATGGTATAATCCTTACAATTTATGAATAAGATTATGAAAAATAAAGTGCTTTTTATCGTTTTTTCGCTTTTTTGTATGTGTGTTTTCGGAGAGCCGCAGTACGAACGCTCGTTTGAAAACAAAATCGAATCGTTTTTTCAGGATTCAAAGACGTTCCACAATTCCGTCTTGAACCAACTTGAAAAGGCTACGTATTTCCGTCCGGCGTATTTTGTTGTGACATACGATGCAAAGGGAGGAGGGGCAAGGTCGCGGCGGTTCTACGACGTGAACGACTTTACGGAAAAGTTTCCAGAACAGTCCGACGTTGTTGCGACAGTTCCGTATTATTCGTTTCTGTCGCTTGTGAACGGTTCCACCCTGCGTTTTGCATTCGCGTTTCCAAGGTCTGAAATTCCGAACATGGTGTATGTGAACGACGCCCTTGTGTCGCTTTACCTTCGTGGCGCGGTGGACGAATTTGCACAGTCGCGCGGACTTTTAAAGAAGTCTTCGTTCCTGCGGCCAAAACACAAGGTTGACGTAAAGGTTCTTGTTGAAATTCTTGTGATAATAGTCCTGCTTGTACTGAACGTGCTTCTTGTAGCCCTGTACACGTTTTTAAGCCAGAAAAAACAGTCCAAAAAAGTCCAGAAAGTGTATGAGGCAAGCCTGCGTTCAATGGAAATTGCAACGGAAAAGGCGGAATATGTAAAGGAAATCATAACCGACCATATTACAGGTCTTTTTACAATTGGCTACCTGTCTTCTCTGATTCAGGACGAAATTTCAAAGTTCCATTATTTTGGAAAGGTTTTCTGCGTGGCGATTTTTAAAGTTCCATACACGGGAAGCCACGCGGTCGCAAAAAGCATAGCGGACGTCATAACGGAAAACCTGAACCGAAACGTTATAAGCGCGTACAGGGGAAGGGGAATTTACGTATGCTTCTTTCCTGAAAAATCGGAGGAGGACATAGGAATTTTTGTGGACCTGACCGCCGAGAAGATAGACGACTTTAACATTCCTGTTGTTACAAGGATTTACGAATTCAAGGGACAGAAAAATTTCATGGAAAGCCTGGACCTTGCGGGAGATTTTGAACGCTATGAAAAAATTTAAATTTGTTCTTTCGGCCGCTGTTTTTTTTCTGTGCGGAAATTTTTTTGTGTTTTCCGACACGCTTTCTGCCGCGCGGGTGTGCATGCTTGAAAACCAGGCGAACAGCGTTGGAATTGCGAACATAGACACATACAAGAGGGTTTTTGCCCTGCACAACGAGATTTACAGGGCGGTTTTGGAGCGAACGGGAATTTGTCCCGACTATTTTGGGCTTTCGTTCGAGGCTAAAAAGTCAAACAATTACGTGATAAGCAAAACGGAGCCGTTCAGAATCGTGGACTACAATCCGGAAGGCGATTTTCTTTTTACAGTTCCCGTGATATACGACTACGTTGTAATGGTCTCACGAAAATCAGACTCGCTTGAGGTTACACAGAACATCGAAGAGAAGGTCTGCGCGACTTTTTCGTCGGACATTGTAACGGGCGACTGGGTTCGAGACTACGGTGTAAGGAAATTCAACAGGAACGCTTTTATAGCCTCGTCCGCCTGCCAGGAAATAATAGAAGGAAGGGCGGACATAATGTTTCTTCCAAAAAAACTTGCCGAAGTTGTGTTCGACATGATGATGTTCAAGGACGAACTGTATATGTCGCGTCCGATTTTTGAAATATCATACAGGTTCGTGTTCGACTCGGACAGAACGGAAGAATGTGAGGCGACAAACATAAAGGTGGTTGAAATGATAGAAAACGGAACGCTCCAGGCAATATGTCAGAACGTTGGACTTTTGCAGAGCCTTAGGCCGCCAAAGAACATACAGAGGCGGCTTCTGTTTTGCGTGATAATTTTTCTTGTAGTGGCGCTCATCGCGAACGTAGTGATTCTTGCGGGGCTTTTTGAAAAACGTGCCTTTCCGCATCTTAGCCTTTTTGAACATTCGGAATACACGGATTTGCAGAGCCATACAGATTCTTTGGACTATGCGGACCTGCCGGACCTGGAAAGCGTTGAAGATTCCGACGTAAATGCGGCCGCCCATACAGATGGCGGTCCGGAGAAAATATGATAAAAAAACTTCTTCCGCTCATTACGGCCGTCGCGGGTGAAATACTTTTTCTGATATTCTTCCATTGCATTTACGGTCCGTACGGAAAAAACGTGGCGGAAAATACGGAAATATATTACGTTCCAAGCGACAGGATGATTTCGTCCGTTGAACTGAATTCAAATCTTCTGCAATGGAAGTATTTTGAGGGCGAACGGGAGTGCATCCTTGACCCATACGCGTATGTGAAGGTTGTGATAAAAAACAATGCGCAGACAGACAGGACGTATTTCATATTGAACAAGGACCTCAACACAAGGAACGTCCTTATGGAATTCCGGGGCTTCCAGATGTACACCGTAACGGAAGACTATCCGTCTGTGAACAAGTCGGTTTACAGGGTAAGGATTCCGGCGGAAACTGAAAAAACGTATTTCATGGAAATCAAGAACGTTGGAGTTGTTGCGGCAAATCCAACGGTGATTCTTGAAGGTTCGTTTTTCATACAGCTTTTGAAGGACCAGGTTTTTCTTTGGGTGCTGCTTGTTGGAATAGGATTTTTTGCGATGTATTTCATCGCAGGATTCTTGGTTCTTAAAAACTTTTCGCTTCTTCTTGCAGGAATCGCCGCTGTAATGCTGGACGTGATTTACGTAGTACAGATTGGAGTTGTGCTTCCAATACGTTCGCCCGTGTTTGAAGAAACAATGTTTTTTACATACGGACTTTCTGTAACGTATCTTGTGTTTTTCTTGGTTTCCACTGTCGCGTTCGCAAAATCCATACGCGTAAGGGCGGTGAACTGGATAACCACATACGTGGCCTTCATTCCGTGGTTTCTGTTTGGCGGAATCGACAGCGTTTCAAAACTTTTGGGACACAGGATTTTTTACGAACAGATTGTTCCAATGGCGTTCCTTTATTCTGTAGTTACATACGGAATATTCATAGTTCACGCGTACAACATCACCCAGAAGGCGAAGCAGGACGAAATCCTTTCGTTTTTTACACTGAACAGCCAGATTTCGTTCAGGGACATCCTGAAGGAAAAAAACATTCCCACACAGCTTCTGATAAAGGTCCGCGACAAATTGCAGCAGCCGCTCGAAATAATACAGGCGGTTTCCTCCATGATGGCGAACAATACGGACCATTCAAAGATTGTGGCGTATTCGGCCGTTGTTTCGGACTATGTTCTTGAGATGAAAAAGATTCTTGGACTTGAATTTCTTTCTGTAAAGGACCAGAACGTTCCGTCTAGGTCGGCGTATGAACTTCAGAAGGATTTTGAGTTCGACGATTTTGAAAAATTCGTGGATTCTTCAATATGTATTTACGGAAAGGAAACTGAAATAAACCTTTCGATAAAAGTGATTCTTACAGGCGAAGGTTTTTCGTGCTTTTCCACGGATTCAGTGGAACGTGTTGTTGACGGAATCTCAAAGGGCGAAATACAGATGATGATAATCGAGCCCGCGTCAGACGGACAGGCGGCGTTCGACTTCTGCAGGGAAATACGCGGAAAATACAATATGCTTGAATTTCCCATACTGATGATAATAAACTTTTACGCAAACTATCTTGTGCGTTCGGGTTATTCCGCGGGCGTGAACGACTTTGTAATACGTCCTTTTGACGGAGCGGAGCTTGTTTCAAGATGCTATTCTCTTTTACAGTTGAAGAACGTGTTCCTGCACAACCATGAACTTTCCAGACAGGAAAACGAAAAAAGCGCCTTCCTTTATTTTGTAACGCACAATGTAAATACACCTTTGACTCTGCTCCTGAACAGGGTGGAAGAATTTTCGCATTTAAATACGGACATGGACGACGAGCGGCGCGAAATTTTCCGCGACATAAGCGATGCCGTCCTGGAAATAAACGAGATAATACAGAACGTCCTGATTTCATTCAGAATTTCAGACGGACGGTACGTGAACGAGCCTAAAAAGATTTTTGTCGAGGACACGCTGGACTTGATTCGTCCTGCAATGGAATCAAAGGCGGCGGGAAGAAACGTAAAAATCATCTGGAAGATACAGGAGCCGCTTCCACAGGTGAACTGCTGCCCACAGGCTCTTAGAGGAATCGTTACAAACCTGATAGACAACGCGATAAAATATACGCCTGTCGGAAGCAATGTTACTGTAAGGCTTGCGCTTGGCAGACAATCCAAGAAGACGATGATTTTAAGCGTGAGCGACGAAGGCGACGGCATTACAAGCGACAAGATTCCCCTTCTTTTTTCACGCTTTGAAAAGATTGGCGGCGAAAAATCTTCAGGCACGCCGTCCGTAGGGCTTGGTCTTTTTGTTGCGAACGAACTTGCAAAGATGAACGGAATACTGCTTGAATACAGCGACGCGCTTGAAGGCGGCGCCTGTTTCACCCTGATTTTCACGCTTGACGAAGACTTTTCACGTTTCGAGGTGTCAGACCTTGAGGAGGACGATTCCATTACGGTGTTGTAGCAATGCGCGCTGTGTGTTGGTGGAACGCGCGGTGTGTAAGACGCGCGTGCTTTACGTGTCTTGCAAACTCGCCGTCCGTTATTCCTCCACCGTGTCGGACGAAACATCTTCCATTGGAAGGCCGTCGTCAAAGTCGAAAATTTCTTCCGTGCCGTCGTCTATTAGCGTTGAAAGTCCGGTCTGGTCCTCTGGAACGGAATACATATAGCCCACCTTTCTTACAGACTGTATTACTTTTGGACCGCCTTCGTCTTCAATCAGTTTTCTAAGGTTGTTGATGTTCACATACAGGCTGCTTTCAACCGAAGCGCTGTCCTCGGCAGAGTTGTTCCATATTCCCTCGTAAAGCGTCCTGTATGGAATCGCCACGTTCGGGTGTCTTACAAAAAACAGAAGTATGTCAAAATATTTTTTCCTCATCGGAATGTCAACGTCGTTCTTTGTTACAGTCTGCATTCCAACGTTCAGTTTGAACGGCCCCGACTCGATTATTTCCTGTATTGGAAGGGGCGTAACGTTTATCAGTTCGCTGCGTTCAAGCATCCGTCTTACACGCATGAGCATTTCGCCAGACATGAACGGTTTTGTAAGGTAGTCGTCGCAGCCTATTCTGAATCCTTCGATTTTTGTATGGTCGTCGCTTATCGAGGATATTATCATCACTGGAATCTGTTTGTTCTGAAGCCGTATTGTCTTGAGTATTGTAAGTCCGTCAACGTCGCCAAGTTTCAGGTCAAGTATTACAAGGTCGAAGGAACTTGTTTTAAGGGCCTCGTACGCTTCCTTTCCGTTCAACGCCTGTGTAACGCAGTATTTGTTCCTCGCAAGTTGAACTTTTATAAAGTCGTTCAACCTCTCGCTGTCTTCTACAACTAAGATTTTCTTTAAGTCCATGCCTACCATTATAAACATAATTCCTAAAATTTCTTAAAAATAATGTTCTTATTTGGCATATTTTTGACGTTTTGAGTTTTTTGTATTACGCGTCCGTTTTTTTAAGATTTTTACAGGCTTCCGTCTGCAGTGGAATAGATTCTTCGTGTCATTCTGAGCAAAGCGAAAGATCCATCGCGTAACAGTAAAACAGATTCTTCGGCTTCGCCTCAGAATGACTGCAAACACACGCGTCAGAACGTTCCGCCGTTACAAAGACTGCCTGTACACTTCGTAAAGAAGCACGCCGGCCGCCACGGAAACATTCAGGCTGTCGATTTTGCCACAGGTTGGAATCGAAACAATCGTGTCGCACTGCTGGCTTAAAAGCCTCGCCATGCCCGAACCTTCGCTTCCCATTACAATCGCCGATTTTGTGCTGAATTTAAGATTTGCAAGACTTTCTCCGCCCGCGTCCGCCCCGAACACCCAGAATCCGTTTTCCTTCAGAATCTGAACCGTTCTTACAAGGTTTGTAACCTGGCATACAGGAACCCACGCGCTTGAACCCGCGCTGCTTCTTGCTATCACCTCGTTGTTTTCAATGTCCTTTGTTCCGCGATGGTCAGGAATTACAACAAGCGAGGCGCCAAACTGGTCTGAACTTCGTATTATCGCACCCACGTTGTGTGGATCTGTAACAGAATCAAGGATTATTACAGTCTGGCGTTCGTTTTCGTCCTTGGACTTTGAGGCAAGAATCCATTCGTCAAAATCAACGGTGTTGGAAGTCCTGTTCGACTCGCCCTCCACCCTAAGCACGATTCCACGATGGTCGCGGCTGGTTTCAGGAAGCTGTCTTACCATTGCGTCAAGGTTTTTGTCGTCCGTCTGGCAAAAAGGAATTCCCGATTCCTTTGCGGCCTCAAGAATCTTCTTTACGCGAGGCCCCGCCTTTGAATAAAAAATACAAAGCCCGGAACCGTCCGCCTCCAGATGTTTTTCGCCAGCGTTTTTTTTCTGCGTGCGGGCCGCGTCTTTGGTACGGCTTTCGTGCGCAGCGCCGTTTTCATCCGTTGTGCGGGCCGCGTCCATCACGCGTTTTTTTTCCGCCATGCGGTTCGCGTCTTTCGTACGGTTTCCGTCCGCGGATTTCCTTGAACTTTTCGCCTTTAAAACCCGCTCTTCCACCGCATGAAAACCGGTTATAAACCTTTCCGCCATCTTATTTTCCGCAGCACTTCTTGTATTTTTTTCCGCTTCCGCAAGGACAAGGATCGTTTCGACCGATTTTTTCTCCCTCGCGTTTTACAGTCGTGGTTATTATGTTTCCTGCAACGTATTTCCATTCGCCGTCGAATTTCTTGAATCCCGCGATTTCGTGGTGAACGTCGTGCATCTGCTTCATCGTGTAGTCCGCGGTGAATTCAACAACGCCCTCGTCGTCGTTTTCGCCACCTTTTTCAGTCCTGAGGATTGTAAGACCGTTCCACTTGGATTTTTCGCTCCATTCAAGCGTCGCCTGCCTGTCAATGTCGGCGATTCCTTCACCTTCTTCGCATGATTTTATGATGAAGTCGATTTCGTGCGCCACGTATGCCGAATATCTTGCGCGCATAAGACTTTCGGCGGTCAGAGCCTTCGCCGTTCCCTTGATGATTGGTTCACAGCACTGGCTGTATTTTTTCCCAGAACCACATGGGCAGTTTTCAATTTTCTCTTTCATTCCACAAATATATCAAAAAGCACGGTTTAGGACAATTCACACGAAAAATTCAAACCTCGGAGGGGGAAGGTCTTCCCCCTGGCCTCAAAGCAGGCTTTTCGGCATACCCCCATCTCCTAGGGGCTGCACCCCTAAAACCCCGCGAGTTTGTATTGCAGACTCGCGGCGCAAATCGCGAAGTGATTTGCGCCTCATTCTGGGCAAAGCGAAGAATCCCCCGATTTTGTACAGCCTAGTTGGAATTCGTCAAAACTGTTTTTGGCGGCACTGATTTTATCACCCACGTGTTTCCGCCTATGACAGAATCGTGTCCTATTACAGTTTCTCCTCCAAGAATCGTCGCGTTCGCGTAAATCGTAACATTGTTTTCTATTGTAGGATGTCTTTTTTTATTCATAAGTTCTTTTTTTACGCTCAACGCTCCAAGCGTTACACCCTGATAAAGCTTCACGTTGTTTCCAATCACAGTTGATTCGCCTATCACAACGCCGGTCCCGTGGTCGATGAAAAAAGATTCTCCGATTGTCGCCCCCGGATTTATGTCTATGCCTGTTTTTCCGTGCACGTGTTCTGACATTATCCGTGGGATTATCGGAACTCCCTTTGAATACAGAAAATTCGCGATTCTGTACACCATTATCGCCTGTATGGCAGGATACGAAAGAATCACCTCTTCCATGCTTTTTGCCGCGGGGTCTCCGTTAAAGCCCGCCTCCACGTCAAGCGTGATTTTTCGTTTTATCTCAGGAAGTTCTTCTATTAATGCTATGCAGGTTTTTTCCGCAAGTTTAAAGCAGTGGCAGTCCTCAACGGATTTTTCAAAGCCCTTTTCCCTGCATACGGTGTATACAAGCGCCTTTTGAATTTCCTTTGTAAGCACGGCAATCACCCTGTTCACGCGGGAGCCGGTAACATAGCGTATGTCCGTCGGACTTATTTCCTCATCGTCCCTGAAGCCGGGGAACAGAAGGCACTGCATTTCAGAAAGGACTTCCACCACCTTTGTTCTGTTTGGAAAGTCCTCCGAACCGCTCCTGTTTATGCCTCCGTACCTGTCGTACGAGTCAAGAATTCCGTCTATAAGCATGTCAATATTCATATCCACCTCGGCTAAAAGATGTTACCACAACAAAATGGAAAAAACTAGATTTTTTTGGAATTTATGATTCCTGCTTATTGACACAAAATGGTCTAGTTATTATATTTCTAAAACGCCTTGTTGTAACGTCAAGGCGGCTCGCCCTTGTAGCTCAGTCGGTAGAGCGCAACCATGGTAAGGTTGAGGTCTGCAGTTCGATTCTGCACGGGGGCTTTCAAAATCAAATGATTTGGCACAAAGACTTTTAGGAGTATATATATGGCAAGCAAGAAAAAAGGAGCGGTAGAAATCATTGCTCTTCAGTGCACAGAATGCAAGAGAAAGAACTATACTACTTACAAGAACCGTAAGAACATAACGGGAAAACTTGAATTGAGCAAGTACTGTCCATTCTGCCGCAAGCACGCTAACCACAAAGAAACAAAGGCTAAATAATTTAGCGAAACGGATTTGTATATTTCCCGACCTTCAAAAGTCGGGTTGATATATAGGGCAGTAGTTCAGTTGGTAGAGCAGCGGTCTCCAAAACCGCCTGTCGTGGGTTCAAATCCTGCCTGCCCTGTTTTTTACGAACCGGCAATAAAAATTGTCGGTTTATTTTTATGGAGGACAAAATGGCGACAAAGTTTGGTCAATTCTTGCGTGAAAGTAGGGCGGAACTCAAGAAGGTTGTATGGCCTTCAAGGGCTGACGTAATTTCATCGGTAAAAGTTGTGCTCATCTCCACAATCATCATTGCCGTTGTTCTTGGTCTGTTGGACTTCGGTTTTACAGAAGCATTTCGCGCGATAATGAGATAATTATAAGGAACTGAAGACGTATGGCAAAGAGTTGGTATATTTTGATGTCTTTCAACGGTTTTGAAGGAAAGATAGAACGAACAATTAGGGCGCTTCTTGACAAGGGAGAGCTTGATCCAACCATAGTTACAGACGTAAAAGTTCCTGTAGAAGAAATCGTAGAAGTTAAGGACGGCAAGAAAAAGACCCGCAAGGACAAATTCCTGCCCGGCTACATAATGATAGAGATGGATCTTCCTGAAATCGACTGGAAGTCCACCTGTACAAAACTTAGAAGAATACAGGGAGTTGGCGGTTTTGTTGGAACAAATCCAAACGAAAGGCCAAGACCGATATCTTCTTCCGAGGCCAAGAATCTTTTGATGAAGGCCGGCGAAATAAAGGGCGAATCTTCGGTAAAGGTAAGGACGAACTACAGCGTGGGCGACCTTGTAAAAATCACCGAAGGACCTTTCAAGACTTTCAGCGGAAACATCGAGGAAGTCAACGCTGAAAAAGACAAGTTGATTGTAAATGTGCAGATTTTTGGTCGCGCTACGCCTGTGGACGTAAGTCTGAGCCAGGTTGAAAAAATCAGTTAGAACAAAATTTCAGGTGCTTCCATGCCAGTGGAGGCATTACCTGTTTTTGGGAGAAATGCAGGTCCGTCGGACAGAGGCATTTCGCTAGAGCAAGTCCAATTTGGACGGCTCACACCAATTTAGGAGAATAAAAATGGCAACAAAGAAGGTAACGGCCGTAATCAAATTACAGTGCCCTGCGGGAGCGGCAACTCCTGCTCCTCCAATCGGTCCTGCTCTTGGACCACATGGTGTTTCAGCACCTAAGTTTGTCCAGGAATTCAACGACAGAACAAAGGCTATGGAAAAGGGACTTATAATTCCTGTAGTCATCACTGTCTATGCGGACAAATCCTACACATTCATCCTCAAGACACCGCCAGCCGCAGTCCTCATCAAGAAGGCGCTCAAGTTGGACAAGGGTTCTGGAAACCCTCTGCGAGACAAGGTTGGAACTCTTTCAAAGAAGGATCTTGAAGAAATCGCAAAGACAAAAATGCCTGACGTCAACGCAAACGACATCGAGGCTGCAAAGAAAATTGTCGCTGGTACTGCACGCAGTATGGGCGTAGAGGTGGAGCAGTAGTATGAAACACGGAAAGAAATATCGCGCGTCTGCCGCAAAATATGACCTTACAAAAAAATACGATGTAGCATCCGCTTGCAGCATGGTAAAGGAAATGAAGTTGGCGAACTTCGACGAAACTGTTGAAGCCCACATCTCGCTCAAACTCGACAAGTCTGCGTCTGTAAGGGACACCCTCGTGTTCCCTAACCAGTTTCGCGGCGAAAAGAAGGTTCTTGTATTCTGTCAGCCTGGCAGGGTTCAGGAGGCGCTTGACGCCGGGGCTGCATACGCAGGTTCTGACGAGTACATCGAAAAGGTAAAGGGCGGCTGGCTTGACTTTGACGTTGCGGTTGCAACTCCAGACATGATGAAGGACGTTGGTCGTCTTGGTATGGTTTTGGGACGCAAAGGTCTCATGCCTAACCCAAAAACTGGAACTGTAACAACAGACATCGTTTCTGCAATCAACGAACTTAAAAAGGGTAGGACGGAATACCGCGCCGACAAGGGTGGAGTAATACACATCGCCGTAGGCAAGAGTTCAATGGATTCAGAGAAAGTTGCTGAAAACGTGAACACCCTTATCGCAGAAGTTTCAAAGAAATCTCCAAACGGTGTTGTTTCTTCATTCATTCAGTCAGTTTCCCTCAGTTCAACAATGGGTCCTGGTGTATGGGTGGCTATGAAGGAGGGCGAATAATATGGCAATCATGACAAAAAACCTTCAGCCTGCAAAAACTGCGGCGATTGAAGAGGCAAAAAAGACATTCTCTGAATACAGCGACTTCATTTTTGCCGATTACCGTGGAATGACTGTTGAGCAGATTACAGCGCTCCGCAAAAAACTTCGCGAACAGGACGCGGTTCTCAAGGTTGTAAAGAACAACTTTGCGCGCATCGCCTTCAAGGAAATGGAAATCGACAATGTTTCAGACCTTCTCAAAGGTCCAACAGTTGTCGCAATGGGCAAGGAAGAGTCCAACGTAATAGCGAAAACTCTTTTTGACTTCTCCAAGGACAATCCTGTTCTTACGGTAAAGGGTGCCTGTGTTGGAAAAGAAATTTTCGACGCGGCAAAGATCGAGGCTTTCTCAAAGGTTCCTGGAAAGAAAGAACTCATCGCAATGCTTATGTCTGCAATCAACGGTCCTGCCCGACAGCTGGCCGCCACAATCAAGGCATACGCAGAAAAGAAGGAAGCGGAAGGTTCAAACTAAACGCTTCTTGAAACTGAATCAACAATTCACGGTCAGGCTTCAAACGCTGTCGCTGTCCGTGTGAGATTTGCAGAATGGTTCGTATGAACCGCGACTGCACAACCCTAGGGTTGAAAATATTTACATATTTGTGAGGAAGACAATATGGCAGCATTAACAACAGATCAGATTCTTGATGCAATCTCTGGAATGACAGTTCTTGAATGTTCAGAACTCGTAAAGGCAATGGAAGAAAAATTCGGCGTAACAGCGGCAGTCGCAGTTGCGGCAGGTCCTGCGGCAGGTGCTGCGGCGGCTGAAGAGCAGACTGAATTCACAGTTACATTGGATTCATTCGACGCTGCAAAGAAAATCAACGTCATCAAGATTGTTCGTGAAATCACAGGTCTTGGTCTTGGCGAATCAAAGGCGCTTGTTGAAGGCGCTCCAAAGCCGCTCAAGGAAGGAATCAGCAAGGCTGACGCCGACGAAATCATCAAGAAGGTTGAAGAGGCCGGTGGTAAGGCTTCAAAGAAATAAGTCAATTGCTTGACTGTTTCTGCCATTCCAGATAGAAACTACAGACTTCAGGGTGGATTTTACACCCTGAAGTTTTTGTGATTTTAAAAAGTTCAACATCTTTGACAGAAAACTTATGTCTTATACCCGTAAGACTTGTCAGATGAAAATCGTGCTGTGAAGAGTTTCTCACGTAGCGTTTTCAACTGAACATATTGTAGGGGGATCTGATGTTCGCAAAAACACGAACCATCAACCGTCAGTACATCGGTAAAAATATCCAGAACTTCATGGATATTCCAGACCTGATAGGTATCCAGACTTCTTCATTTGAAAGCTTCTTGCAGGCTGAAAAAATCAAGAAAGGAGAGCCGTTGCTCAATCAGGGCTTGCAGGAAGTTTTCACTTCTACATTTCCTATTGAAAGTCCAAACGGCGATATGTCGCTTGAGTTTGAATACTACGAACTCGACTATCCAAACATCAAATATTCCGAACTGGAATGTAAACAGAAGGGACTCACTTACGCTGTTCCTTTGAAGGCAAGAATCGACCTCAATTTCCTTCAGACGGGGGCAATCCTCCAGAAGGACATATATATGGGCGACATTCCATTGATGACGGAAAGGGGAACCTTCATCATCAACGGAGCGGAACGCGTTGTTGTTTCGCAGATTCATCGTTCGCCTGGTGTAATATTTCAGCACGACAAGGGCGTGTATTCAAGCCGTATAATTCCATACCGTGGTTCATGGCTTGAATTTGAAATCGACCAGAAAAAAGAACTCATTTTTGCAAAAATCGACCGCAAGAAAAAAATTCTTGGAACAATATTCCTTAGGGCGCTCGGGTACAGCACCCGTGAAGAAATCATACGCTGCTTCTACGCCACGGAAAAGGTTTCGGTGGTTGACTCGATTGAGGCGCGCGAGGCCTTGGTTGACAGGGTTCTTGCAAGCGCTGTAATCCTCAAGGGTGAAAACGGCGAGGAAAAAAGGCTTTTCAACGCCGCGCTCAGGCTTCATCCTCACGACATTGATGAACTTGTGGCGAACGGCATAAAGGAAATCGAACTCATAAAGTTTTCCACAAAGGCAAATCCTAACGACAAGGATGAAAAGAACGATTCACTTGACTCGCAGATAATCATAAACTGTTTCGACCGCGAGGAAGTCAGGTTTGTAAAGGAAGGTTCCGTTGACATGGAGCCTACGAAGGAAGACGCGCTTTCCGCTGTTTATGCGATTCTCATGCCTGGCGAGCCTATAACGGTTGACGCCGCGGACAAAGACTTGAAGTCGATGTTCTTCAGCGAAAGAAGGTATGACCTTGGACGTGTTGGTCGCTACAAACTGAACAAGAAGTTTGAATACAAGGACAACGTTGACAGCTTCACCTTGATAAACGACGACATCATCAACACGATGAAGGTTCTTATAAAGGTATACATCGGTGAAGACGTAATAGACGACATCGACCACCTTGGAAACAGGCGAATCCGCTGTGTTGGAGAACTTCTTACAAACCAGTTGAAGACCGCTTTCAGTCGCATGGAACGAATTGTAAAGGAACGAATGGGTCTTAAGGAAACCGACACGATGAAGCCTCAGGAACTTATTTCCATAAAGCCAATCGTTGCGGCAATCCGTGAGTTCTACGGTTCTTCACAGTTGTCTCAGTTCATGGATCAGGTAAACCCTCTTTCAGAGCTTACGCACAAACGCCGTCTTAACGCCCTTGGTCCTGGAGGTCTTTCGCGCGACAGGGCGGGCTTTGAGGTTCGAGACGTTCATTACACGCACTACGGACGAATGTGTCCTATCGAAACGCCGGAAGGTCCGAACATCGGTTTGATTGTTTCACTTGCGATGTACACACAGATAAACGAATACGGATTTTTGGAAGCGCCGTTCAGAAAGGTTGTGGATGGAAAGGCGACAAGCGACGTTGAGTATCTTTCCGCGATGGACGAAGACAAGTTCTCTGTAGGACAGCTTGTTGAGGGAATCAAGGACGACGGTTCGTTCCCTAATGAAATGATTTCCTGCAGGCATCGTGGCGACTATACAACAAGAAGCGTAAGGGACATACAGTACATAGACGTTTCTCCTCGTCAGGTAATTTCTGTTTCCGCTTCATTGATTCCGTTCCTTGAACATGACGACGCAAACCGCGCGCTCATGGGATGTAACATGCAGAGGCAGGCTGTTCCGCTTTTGTTCCCTGAGCCGCCTTACGTTGGAACCGGCATGGAAAGAAAGACCGCGTACGATTCAGGTGTTCTTGTAAAGGCAAAATACGAAGGCGATGTAACCTATGTTTCAAGTGAACTTATAAAAGTCCGCTCGTCTGCAAAAGAAATGAACGGCGAGGTCAAGGAATACAGGCTTTTGAAGTACCAGAGGACGAACAACGACACTTGGAGCCACAACAGACCTACAGTTGAAGTCGGTCAGCACGTAAAGGTCGGCGACGTTCTTGCGGACGGACCTGCAACGTTCAACGGCGAACTTGCGCTTGGTAGAAACATTCTTGTAGGCTTTGTTCCTTGGAACGGCTACAACTATGAGGATGCCGTACTCATTTCGCAGAGGGTTGTGCGCGAGGATATGTACACTACAATCCATATCAAGGAATTCCAGACTGAAGTTCGGGAAACAAAACTTGGATATGAAAAAATCACCCGCGACATTCCAAACACAAACGAAAAGGCTTTGGACAACCTTGATTCCGAAGGTATTGTAAGGATTGGTGCAAAGGTTCGTTCAGGCGACATTCTTGTAGGAAAAGTAACGCCAAAGAGCGAGACTGAAACCACGCCTGAGTTCAAACTTTTGAATTCAATCTTTGGTGAAAAGGCCAAGGAAGTCCGCGATTCTTCACTTCATGTTCCACACGGAGTTGAAGGCGTCGTAATCGACGTTCAGAGAATGAACAGGATGGAAGGCGACGAGCAGTTGAGTCCTGGCGTAACCGAAGTTGTAAAGGTCATCATCGCAAACAAGCGAAAACTCCGTGAGGGAGACAAGATGGCCGGAAGACACGGAAACAAGGGTGTCGTCGCCAGAATTCTTCCTCCAGAGGATATGCCTTATCTTGAAGACGGAACTCCGCTTGATGTATGTCTGAATCCGCTTGGTGTTCCATCACGAATGAACATCGGTCAGATTATGGAATCAGAACTTGGAGTTGCAGGAAGATACTTGAACCAGTTCTTTGAATCTCCTGTATTCCAGTCGCCAAGCCAGGAACAGATTGCTGCAAAACTTGCCGAAGCCGGACTTGCAAGCGACGCAAAACAGATTGTTCGTTCAGGACAGACTGGAGAGCCGTTTGTAAACCCAATCTTTGTAGGTGTAATCTACTTTATGAAACTTCACCACTTGGTTGACGACAAGATGCACGCCCGTTCTACAGGACCTTATTCTCTTGTAACGCAGCAGCCTCTCGGCGGTAAGGCGCAGTTTGGTGGTCAGCGTCTTGGAGAAATGGAAGTTTGGGCTTTGGAAGCCTATGGAGCCGCAAACACATTGCAGGAAATGATGACAATCAAATCCGACGACATGAACGGACGTTCAAAGATTTACGAGTCAATCGTAAAGGGCGATCCTACTTCTCCTGTTGGAGTTCCAGAAGCGTTCAACGTAATGGTACAGGAACTTCGCGGTTTGGGTCTTGATTTCACTATCTATGACGACAAGGGCAAGCAGATCGCCCTTACAGAGCGTGATCAGGAATTAATTGATAAAGAAGCTTCTGGCTTTGATAAGGAGAACGCTAATGCGTGATATTCAGGATTTCTCTAGTCTTAAAATAAAACTGGCATCCCCAGACAGAATTCGTGCGTGGTCTTATGGCGAAGTAAAAAAGCCTGAAACCATCAACTACCGAACGCTGCGTCCGGAGAAGGACGGTCTTTTCTGCGAAAAGATTTTCGGTACAACAAAGGAATGGGAATGTTGCTGTGGAAAATTCAAGTCCATTCGATACAAGGGTGTAATTTGCGACCGCTGTGGTGTTGAGGTTACGCACTTCAAGGTTCGCCGCGAAAGAACGGGACACATTGAACTTGCGGCCCCTGTAAGCCACATCTGGTATTACCGTTCTGTTCCAAGCAGAATGGGACTTTTGCTTGACCTTCAGGTTGCGGCCCTTCGTTCAGTTCTGTATTACGAAAAATACATCGTAATTGATCCGGGCGACACTGAACTTAAACAGAAACAGCTGCTTACAGAAGATGAATACATCGAAATGCGCGAGCGTTACGGTGAAACATTCTCCGCCGACATGGGTGCGGAAGCCGTAAAAACACTTCTTGATCAGACCGATCTGGATTCTCTTGCCGCGGAACTTCGCGCAAAGATGATTGAAAAAGGACCAAAGAGCGACAAGAGGCTTTTAAAGAGAATCGAAATCGTAGAAAATTTCCGTTCTTCTGGAAACAAGGCTTCATGGATGATTCTGGACGTAATTCCGGTAATTCCACCTGAACTCCGTCCAATGGTCCAGCTTGACGGCGGACGTTTTGCGACTTCCGACTTGAACGACCTTTATCGCCGGGTCATAAACCGCAACAACCGACTCAAAAGGCTTCAGGGGCTTTACGCTCCGGACATCATCATACGAAACGAAAAACGTATGCTTCAGGAAGCGGTTGACGCATTGTTCGACAATTCAAAGAGAAAGCGTGTTGTAAAGGGCGCGTCAAACAGACCTTTGAAATCAATTTCGGATATGCTCAAGGGAAAACAGGGACGTTTCCGCCAGAACCTTCTGGGAAAACGTGTTGACTATTCGGGTCGTTCCGTAATTGTTGTAGGACCTGAACTCAAACTCTGGCAGTGCGGTCTTCCAACAAAAATGGCGCTTGAACTTTTCAAGCCATTTATAATGAAGAAACTTGTAGACAAGGATGTTGTTTTCAACATCAAGAAGGCTAAGATGCTTGTTGAGCAGGAAGCGCCTGAGGTTTTCAGTATCCTTGACGAAGTTGTACGTGAGCATCCTGTAATGTTGAACCGAGCGCCAACCCTCCACCGGCTTGGAATTCTGGCGTTCGAGCCTGTTCTTGTTGAAGGAAAGGCCTTGAGGCTTCATCCTTTGGCGTGTAAGTCGTTCAACGCCGACTTTGACGGCGACCAGATGGCAATCCACGTTCCTTTGACGCAGGCCGCCCAGATGGAATGTTGGACATTGATGCTTTCTGCAAGAAACCTTCTTGATCCTGCAAACGGAAACACAATCGTCGCTCCTTCACAGGACATGGTTCTTGGAATCTACTATATGACTTCAATGAAGCCGGACGCAAAGGGAACTGGAAAGAGGTTCTCTTCGGCGGACGAGGTTCGTCTTGCGGCTGAATCTGGCGCCATTGAATGGCAGGCAAAGATAAAAGTTCCGGCTCCAAAAGACAGTTTTGACGGAAGCAAGTACGCCTGGGATAAAAAGGCGTTCAAGGCCGGCGACATGATTGAAACTACAGCAGGAACATTGAGGTTCAATGAATCCATGCCTGACGGAGTTGACTTCATAAACACCCAGATGGGCGACAAGGCTCTTAAATCGATGATTGAACACGTCTATCACTCAAAGGGACCTTGGCTTACAATACAGATGCTTGACGCCGTAAAGTCATGCGGATACAAGAACGCCACTTTCTTTGGTGCGACAATCTCGATGAACGACATCATTGTTCCTGAAGAGAAAAAGGACATGGTTGGAAAGGCGAACGACGAAGTTGCAAAGATTGTGAACGAGTATTCCCAGGGTATCATTACAGCCGACGAGCGATACAACCGTGTATGCGACATCTGGTCAAGGACTAACGATGAACTTACAAAGATAATGATGGAGAACCTTTCAAACGACAAGGATGGCTTCAACACTATCTACATGATGGCGACTTCCGGTGCGCGAGGTTCAAAAAAGCAGATTTCCCAGTTGGCCGCAATGCGTGGTTTGATGGCGAAACCTTCTGGAGAAATCATCGAACTTCCAATCAAGTCGAACTTCAAGGAAGGTCTTTCGGTAATCGAATACTTCATTTCTACAAACGGTGCGCGAAAAGGTCTTTCCGATACTGCTTTGAAGACTGCTGACGCGGGTTACATGACCCGACGACTTGTAGACGTTGCGCAGGACGTTGTTGTAAACGAAGAGGACTGTGGAACAATCAACGGAATAGACTATTCTGCAATCAAGGAAGGCGACGAAATAAAAGTTCCTCTTTCAGAACGAATTGTAGGTCACTACACGATTGAGCGCGTCGTTCATCCTATTACAGGAGATTTGATTTGCGACGTGAACTCATACATCGACGAAGCGTTGGCAAAGAAAATCGAAGAGGCTGGCGTTGAAAAAGTAAAACTCCGCACTGTTCTTACCTGCGAGGCGCAGCATGGCGTCTGCATCAAGTGTTACGGACAGAACCTTGCTCGCAACAAAATCGTTGAAATCGGCGAGGCTGTTGGAATCATCGCGGCGCAGTCAATCGGTCAGCCTGGTACTCAGTTGACTCTTAGAACTTTCCACTCCGGTGGTACTGCCGACAAGACTACCGAGGACAACAGGATTGTGTTGAACTACCCTGCAATCATCAACGAGGTCGGCGGAACGCACGTAGAGATGAAGGATTCGTCATGGCTTTTCACCCGAAAGGGATTTATGAAGGTTGTAAGAGTTCTTGACTCCATGAAGATTGAATCCGGCGACGAACTCAAGGTTGAGGACGGCGTAAGGCTTATGAAAGATTCCGTTCTTTTTGTACGCAAGGGAAAATCTGTTACGGCAAAGGCTTCTGGAAAGGTGCTTTTGAGGGACGGAATGCTCTATCTTACAAGCAAAGAGATAAAGGTGGAAATTTCCAACGGCTCTAACATCCACGTAAAGGCGGGCGATGTTGTTGCCGCAAAGGATTCCATCGGTTCTTTCGACCAGTATTCAGATCCAATCATCGCGGAAAGCGACGGATACGTTCACTTTGAGGATGTAATACTCGGTTCGACTCTTGCGGAAAAGATTGACCACCAGACTGGAAAGATTGAAAGGTCTATAACGGACCTGCACCTTGACGTAAAACAGCCTAGAATCCTCATAACGGACGAGGCTGGAAACGAACGGGGAAGTTACTATCTTCCTGTTGGAGCCGTTCTTCAGGTTGAGGACACGCAGCAGGTAAAGGCTGGTGTTACACTTGCAAAGATGCCTAAGGAAGCGGCCAAGACAAGCGATATTACGGGTGGTATTCCACGTGTAACGGAACTCTTTGAGGCAAGAAAGCCGAAAGTTCCTTGCGTTCTTGCAAAAATTTCAGGAACTGTAAAGTTCAAGGGAATTACAAAGGCAAAGAGGGTCATCACCGTAGAGGACGAGTTTGGAAAGGTTCAGGAACACCTTGTTCCAACCACAAAACACATGCTTGTGCGCGACGGCGACAAGGTTGAGGCGGGCGAACAGCTTTGCGACGGCGCGCCAAATCCTGGCGACATCCTTGCGATTCTTGGTGAAAACGCGCTTCAGAACTACCTCATGGACGAAATCCAGGCGGTTTATCGGGCGCAGGGTGTATCAATCAACGACAAGCACATCGGTGTAATTGTAAGGCAGATGCTCCGCAAGGTGGAGGTTATGGCTGTTGGCGACACAAGGTTCATCTATGGGCAGCAGGTTGACAAATACAAGTTCCACGAAGAAAACAGAAGGGTGGTGAATGAAGGCGGACAGCCTGCAATCGCACGTCCTATGTTCCAGGGAATTACAAAGGCCGCCTTGAACGTTGACTCGTTCATCTCGGCGGCATCCTTCCAGGAAACCACGAGGGTTCTTACAAACGCCGCCATCAAGGGCGACATGGACGGACTTCACGGAATCAAGGAAAATGTCGCGATTGGCCACATCATTCCTGCCGGAACTGGAATCAAAAACTACAAGGGCATCAAACTCTTTGACGAGGGCGACCGGGACCTTGATCTTCAGATGGACGAAATTCTTGAACGTCGAAGAATCGAGCGCGAGCTTGAGCAGAGCAGGGTTGAAGAGCCTGTATTTGAAAACGACGAGCAGGATTAGAAGGACGCCGCCAGGCGCGGACTTGATTGATCGGCTTTAAGTTTGAGTGCCGCGGAGCGAATGTGTTCCGCGGCATTTTTTTATGGCTTTGCGGCCGCGCTTGGAATTTTTCAGAAATTCGCTTGAATTCATTTTTTGAATTCAGTAAAATTGTTAAACCTGTATTTCATAGGTTTTTCCAAGCAAAATCTCCGGGGTGCTGACCGGAATAAAATAGGAGAAATAGGCGATGCCTACAATCAATCAATTAATTCGTCAGGGACGTCAGTCAGTGGCAAACAGAACAAAGTCTCCCGCACTTGAGTCCTGTCCACAGAAGCGTGGTGTATGTACCCGCGTTATGACTGTGACTCCAAAGAAACCGAACTCGGCCCTTAGAAAGGTTGCGCGTGTTCGCTTGTCAAATGGTATTGAAGTAACCGCATATATTCCTGGTATTGGTCACAACCTTCAGGAACACTCTGTGGTTTTGATCCGTGGTGGTCGTGTAAAGGACCTTCCTGGTGTGCGCTATCACATCATCCGTGGTACAAAGGACGCTCTTGGTGTTGAGGACCGCAAGCGTGGTCGTTCAAAGTACGGTGCAAAGAGACCTAAGGCTTAATAGGACGGAGGGATAAGATGGGTAGACATAAAAAATCTGTTAACCGTCCTCTTACGCCGGACGTAAAATACAACAGCGTAGTTGTTTCAAAGTTCGTGAACAGGATGATGCTCGATGGAAAGAAGTCCATCTGCGCCCAGATTGTTTACGAGGCTATGGACAAACTCAAGGCAAAGACAGAAAAAGATCCTCTTGAGGTTTTCCTCAAGGCTCTCGACAATGTAAAGCCTTTGGTTGAGGTAAAATCCCGCCGTGTTGGTGGCGCAACATACCAGGTTCCGATGGAAATCCGCGAGGCCAGACGTGAAGCTCTTGCAATGCGATGGGTAATCGGCGCCGCGCGTTCCCGTTCTGGACACGGAATGGCCGACACTTTGGCTTCCGAGCTCCTCGACGCTTTCAACAACACTGGTACGGCATTCAAGAAAAAGGAAGACGTTCACAAGATGGCTGAAGCGAACAAGGCTTTCGCACATTACAGATGGTAGACTGATTCCACTGTTTGAGAAAGGGCGGCTTTCGTGCCGCTCTTTTTTATTTGACAAAAAAGATTTTATCCACTTGAAACAAAGTTTAAAAAATTGTATAAAGTATGAACCTTTCTCTGCATTTTGCGGAGGAAGACAAGGGTTCTTTGAAATCGGCAGATTAAAAATCTGGTATTACCGTAAAGTCAATCTTTCAAAAAGATTTTCAGGATAATACAGCCCTGTAAAAGCGGTCAGCGTGGAAATGGCGGTTTTTGGAACGGGGTGTGCCGATAAGGCTCTAAAGACCAGACCAGTTGTCAATGCTGCGGTTGATGATGATCGGTGGTTCAAGGCCAAGATGCTCCGAAATTATGAAGCGTCGCTGTAATTCTGCCTGCGTGCAGAAATCTTGTCCGAAAAACACCCATCTTCTATAAAATCAACCTGAAATTTGCTCATAAAGTGTGTATGCGAATGGATCTTCGTATCAGATGATAGGGAATTCATTCTGGCTTAAAGTGCAACACATAAAATTTATAATGCTGGACTAACAAAAAATTAAATCCAGCAAGGAGAAAAACATGGCAAAGGAGAAGTTCGAGAGAACTAAGCCTCACATGAACGTTGGAACCATTGGTCACGTAGACCATGGTAAGACAACAACTTCGGCTGCTATCACAATGTACTGTGCAAACAAGTACGGTGATAAGGCTCTTAAGTATGACGAAATTGATAACGCTCCAGAAGAGAAGGAACGTGGTATCACAATCAACACTCGTCACTTGGAATACCAGTCAGACAAGAGGCACTACGCTCACATCGACTGTCCGGGACACGCCGACTACGTTAAGAACATGATTACAGGTGCCGCTCAGATGGACGGTGCGATCCTCGTAATCGCTGCTTCTGACGGTGTTATGGCTCAGACAAAGGAACACCTTTTGCTTGCTCGTCAGGTAGGTGTACCAAAGATCATCGTGTTCTTGAACAAGGTTGATATGCTCGACGGCGACGAAGAGATGTTGATGCTCGTTGAAGAAGACGTAAAGGACACTGTAAAGAAGTACGGCTTCTCAGAAGAAACTCCAATCATCAAGGGTTCTGCATTCAAGGCTTTGAACGAGTCTTCTGACCCAGCAAACACCGCTTGTATCGAAGAATTGCTTGCTGCTATGGATACTTGGTTCGACGACCCAGTTCGCGAAGAAGACAAGCCATTCTTGATGCCAATTGAAGACATCTTCACAATCTCTGGTCGTGGTACTGTAGTAACAGGACGAATCGAACGTGGTATTGTAAACATGGGCGATACTGTAGAAATCGTTGGTATCCGTCCAACAGCTACAACAACTGTAACTGGTATCGAAATGTTCCAGAAGACACTTGATCAGGGAATTCCAGGAGACAACGTTGGTATCCTCCTCCGTGGTGTAGAAAAGAAGGATGTTGTTCGCGGACAGGTTCTCGCAAAGCCAGCGACAATCAACCCACACACAAAGTTCGAGGCTCAGCTTTACGTTCTTACAGAAGCGGAAGGTGGACGACACTCTTCATTCAGAAACGGTTACCGCCCACAGTTCTACTTCAGAACTACTGACATTACTGGAACTATCATGCTTGGTGATGGTGTAGAAATGGTAAACCCTGGTGACAACGTAAAGGTTATCGGTGAACTTATCCACCCAATCGCTATGGACGAAGGTCTTAAACTTGCTATCCGTGAAGGCGGTCGAACAATCGCTTCAGGACAGGTTACAAAGATTATCGAATAGTTATGGTTTAGGTCGGTTCGCCGTAAAAGTCGGACCGGCCTATATCCTTGGAGGATAAATTAATGGCAAATGGAAAGATTCGTGTTCGACTTCGCGCTTTTGATGTTGAACTGATCGATCGTAGTGCTAAAGCAATCGTTTCTGCGGTTCAGAAGTCAGGAGCAAAGGTTTCAGGACCAATTCCGCTTCCAACCAGAATCAATAAGGTGACAGTCCTTCGTTCACCACACGGAAATAAAAAATCACGTGAACAGTTTGAAATGAGGACACACAAGCGCCTTATCGACATCTTGAATCCAACTGAAGAAGTTATGAATTCATTGATGAAACTTGAGTTGCCGGCAGGCGTTGCAGTAGAAATCAAGCAGTAATCTATCAAAGAGGTTGCTGTAAATTAAGATAAGGTACGGACCCTCCGGATCTGGGTTGACGGCCGAAAAAAAAACGGACAAAGGTTCTACGCAGACTTTGTTCAAATAGGAGATATCAGAATGAAAGGTCTGATTGCTAAAAAAGTAGGAATGACACAGGTTTTCGACGAAGCCGGTAACTTAACACCTGTTACTGTGATCCGCGTTGAACCAAACACTGTTGTTTCTACAAAAACTAAGGAAAAGAACGGTTATGATGCTGTCGTCCTTGGCGTTGATGACATCAAGGCCAGCAAGACGAACAAGGCTTACGCCGGAATTTTCCCGGAAAACATTTCCCCAAAACGCACTTTGAAAGAGTTCCGCGACTTTGAAAAAGAGGTTGTCGTTGGAGACAAAATCGGTCTTGAACTTTTCAACGACTCGCGTTTCTTGGATGTAACCGCCACTTCAAAGGGCAAGGGCTTCCAGGGTGTTATGAAGAGGTGGGGCTTCCACGGTGGACGCGCTACTCACGGTTCTAAATTCCACAGGGAGCCGGGTGGTACAGGTGCTTGTACTACACCAGGACACAGTTTCAAGAACATCAAACTTCCTGGTCACATGGGTTTTAGACGCGTAACTGTACAGAATCTCAAGATTGTTAAAATTGACCCTGAACTGAATGTAATTTTGGTTCGCGGTGCTGTACCGGGCATCAAAGACTGCACTCTCATCGTGAAGTCCGCAGTAAAGAAGAACTAGGAGATAGGATATGGAAAAGAAAGTATATTCAACTTCTGGAAAAGAACTGCGTACAATCGCTCTTGATGATAAAGTATTCGGTTTTCCAGTAAATGATGATGTCATTTACTATGCCATCACAAACGAACTTGCAAACATGAGAACTGGTACCGCTTGTACTAAGGGTCGTGCTGAAGTTCACGGTTCTAACGCAAAGCCGTACAAGCAGAAGGGAACTGGTAACGCTCGCCGTGGTGATAAAAAGTCACCAATCATGGTTGGCGGTGGTACAATTTTTGGACCAAAACCTCGTGATTTCAGTTACTCAATGCCTAAAAAGGCAAAAAGGCTTGCAATGAAGTCAATTCTTTCTATGCAGGCTCAGAGCGATAGATTTACAGTTGTAGAAGATTTTACCGTTGAAAGCGGTAAGACAAAGGATTTGGTAAACATCCTCAATAATTTTGCAAATGATGAAAGAACGGTAATCATCCTCAAAGATGACGACAAGAAAATCAAGCAGGCTGGAAGGAACATTCCAACTCTGTCTTTCCTTTCCTTCAATCGTCTTAGGGCGCACGACCTGTTCTATGCTCGCAAGATTGTTGTTCTTGAAAGCGCTGTAAAGAATCTTTCAGATTTTTATGCTGAAGACAAGGAGGCTAAATAATGAATTACGCAGACATTCTTATTGAGCCTGTTGTTACAGAAAAGGCAAATGAACTTCGTGAACAGAACAAGTATGTTTTCATCGTTCAGCCATCTGCAACAAAAACAGAAATAAAAGAGGCTGTTGCAAAACTTTTCAACGTAAAGGTTCTCAACTGCACGACAATCAACATTATGGGCAAGAAAAAACGTCTTCGCGGAAAACCGGGAAGGACAAGCTCATATAAAAAGGCAATTGTACGTCTTGCCGCTGGAGAAAAAATCCAGGCATTTGAAGGCGTGTAATTTCGCTTAAAGCCTAAGGGGATATAGAAATGGCTCTTAAAGTATATAAGCCAATGACAGCAGGTACACGCGGACGCGTTGACCTCGTCAGAGAAGAACTGACAACTGATAGACCCGAAAAAACATTGGTGTCAGGTTTAAAGTCTAATGGTGGACGCGGTCAGGGTGGTCGTATTTCTGTACGACATCAGGGCGGCGGACACAAAAGACGCTACCGTGAGATTGATTTCAAGAGAAACAAGCACGGTATTCCAGGAACTGTAAAGACTATTGAGTACGATCCAAACCGTTCCGCAAACATCGCCCTGGTGTTCTACGCCGACGGCGACAAGCGATACATCATCGCTCCAAAAGGTTTGCAGGTTGGTCAGAAAATCATGTCCGGCGAGAACGCTACTCCTGTAGTTGGAAACGCGCTTCCGCTTGAAAAGATTCCTGTAGGTTTTACGATTCACAACATCGAACTTACACTCGGCCAGGGCGGACAGCTTGTTCGTTCAGCCGGCGCAAGCGCGATGATCGCGGGACGCGAGGGTGACTACGTAATCGTTCGTCTTCCATCAAGCGAAATGCGCAAAATCAATGGCAAATGCTATGCAACCATTGGTGTTGTAGGAAACGAAGAGCACATGAATGTTCAGCTTGGAAAGGCTGGTCATAAGCGCTGGCTTGGTATCCGCCCTACTGTTCGTGGTATGGCTATGAACCCTGTAGACCATCCTCTTGGTGGTGGTGAAGGTGCTGGAAAAGGACGTAACCCTGTTACTCCCTGGGGACAGCCTTGCAAAGGTTACAAAACTCGCAACAAGCGAAAGACGTCAAGCAACTTTATTGTTTCACGTCGCAAGAAGTAGTTGCATAGGAGATAACTGTGTCAAGATCTGTTAAAAAAGGTCCTTTTGTAGAGAAAAGCCTTTACAAAAAGGTAGTATCAATGAACAAAGAAGCGGACAGGAAGATGATTAAAACATATTCCCGCTGCTCTACAATCATACCTGAAATGGTAGGAAATACTATTTCTGTATACAATGGCAAATCATGGATTCCGGTGTACATCACAGAAAACCTGGTTGGTCACAAACTCGGCGAGTTTGCTCCAACACGTACATACCGCGGTCATGGTGGTTCAGACAAAACAGCTAAGGCTGGAAGAAAATAGGTGGATATTATGGCTGAAAAGAAAGGTTATGTAGCCACTTCAAAGTTCCTTATCGCTTCACCGACAAAGGTTCGACCGGTAGCTAAAGTTATCAATCAGAAACCTTGTACCAAGGCTATGGCAATTCTTGCAAATATGCCTCAGAAGGGTGCTGGTCTTATAAGTGCTACTCTTAAGTCGGCTATCGCTAACGCGTTGTACGCTAACGATAAACTTGATGAAGATATGCTTTACGTAAAAGAAATCAGGATTGACGAAGGTCCAAGGCTCAAGAGGGTTTGGTTCCGTGCTCGTGGACGTGCTGATCAGCTTTTGAAACGTATGTGTCATATTACTGTTGTAGTTGACGAAAAGGCGGGGGAATAAAGTGGGTCAGAAAGTTAGTCCAATCGGTTTGCGCTTAGGCGTGAACAAAACATGGCAGTCAACATGGTATGCAGATCATCGCGAGTATGCAGACCTCGTTCTTGAAGACATCAAAATCAGAAAACTGGTTATGGATCTTCCTGAATGTAAGAATGCTGACATTGCAGAAATTGAAATTGTACGTCATCCACAGCGTGTGACAATCATGATTCACACTGCTCGTCCGGGTGTCATCATCGGTGTAAAGGGTGCGACCATCGAAAAAATCAGTTCGGACATTCAGGCCCAGCTGACAAAGAAGGTTCAGATCAAAATCAAGGAAGTCAAGCGCGCGGATGTAAACGCAAGTTTGATAGCCCAGAACATTGGTCGCCAGCTTTCTGGTCGTGGTTCATATCGCAAGGCATTGAAGCAGTCCGTTGGAAATGCAATGCGTTCCGGAGCACAGGGAGTCAAGATCCGTCTTTCTGGACGACTTGGCGGTGCTGAAATGACACGTACAGAAGAACACAAAGAAGGTCGTGTTCCACTTCATACGCTTCGTGCAAACATTGATTATTCAACGTTCGAGGCTCATACAACATACGGAAAAATCGGTATCAAGGTATGGGTTTACAACGGAATGAACTATGGCATCGAGCAGAATGAAGATGCAGGACAGCTTGTCAGAAAGCCACGCCGAGACCGACGTGCGTCGGACAAGAATGAAGGTGCAGATAAGGCTGAGAAATCAGGACCTTCTGCAAAGGCAAGGAGCTAAAGTATGCCACTGAGTCCTAAAAGAGTTATTCACCGTAAGGTGCAGCGCGGTAGGGAAAAAGGAAATGCTACCCGCGACAACACAATTGACTTCGGCGACATTGCTCTTGTAGCAATGGAGCCAACTTGGTTGAGTGCCCGTGTAATCGAGGCTGCCCGTGTTGCAATCAACAGGAAACTCGACCGTAAGGGTAAGGTTTGGATTCGTGTCTTCCCAGACAAACCGATTTCAAAGAAACCTGCCGAAGTACGAATGGGTAAGGGTAAGGGCGCTCCAGAATCCTGGGCCGCCGTTATCAAGCCTGGTATGATTTTGTTTGAAATTGCCGGCGTTGACCTTGCTCTTGCGCACAGAGCGCTTGAACTTGCCAGCGACAAACTTCCGGTAATCACAAAAATCGCTTATAAGCCTACACAGGACTAAGGAGGAATAAGATGGCTGATTCAAAATCTAAGAAGAAGAATGACAAAGAACTGTCTTATTCCGAACTGGTTGCAAAACGTGATGCGCTTAAAAAGGAATACATGGATCTCCGCTTCAAGATGGTAGTATCTCATGTAGATAACCCTATGCAGAAACGAACAATGCGCCGCGAAATTGCGCGCTTGAATACGTTCATTCAGCAGAAAGCAGCTGCTGAAGAAAACAAGTAGGAGCTGAACTGTGGAAGAAAATGCTGTTCAGAAGGTAAAGCCTGCAAACCGTTCGTTTGTTGGCTTGGTTACAAGCGACAAGATGGACAAGTCTATTGTTGTTACCGTAACAACAAAGAAGATGGACCGTCTGTACAAGAAATATGTAACACGATCTAAGAAATACATGGCCCATGATGAAATGAACGATGCCCACATTGGTGACACTGTAAAAATCGTGGAATGCAGACCGCTCAGCCGCAAAAAGGCGTGGCGACTTGCAGAAGTTATTGAACGTGCTAAATAAGGCAGGAGTGTGAAGTTATGATTCAGATGCAGTCAAGTATGACAGTCGCTGACAACTCCGGCGCCAAGATTGCCCAGTGCATCAAGGTGCTTGGTGGTTCACACCGCCGCTATGCTGGAATTGGCGACATTGTAGTTGTGGCAATCAAAGATGCCATTCCTACATCAACGATTAAAAAGGGTACAATTGAAAAGGCGGTAATCGTGCGTCAGGCAAAAGAATACCGCCGCCCGGACGGAACTTACATTCGTTTTGACGACAACGCTTGCGTAATCGTAGACGACAACAAGAATCCTAAGGGAAAACGCATTTTTGGACCTGTTGCCCGTGAGCTCCGTGATATGGACTTTATGAAGATTGTATCACTTGCTCCAGAGGTTCTGTAAGGAGATATGGATATGGAAAAGAAATTCAAAATCCGTAAAGACGATACAGTGCAGGTTCTTGCCGGAAAGGACAAGGGAAAGCGCGGAACTGTTGTACGCGTTGTAACCAAGAAGGATGCGGTAATTGTATCTGGTGTAAACATTGTTAAAAAGGCAATGAAAAAGAGAAGCGAACAGGACCAGGGTGGAATCGTTGAAATCGAAGCGCCACTCAACATTTCCAATGTTGGAATCGTATGCAAGAAATGCGGCCGTCCTGTTAAAATCGGCTATAAGATTGACGGAGACAAGAAAGTCCGAGTCTGTCGCAAATGTGGAGATATACTGTAATGGCTAATTACGTACCTCGGCTTAAGAAAGTCTATAAAGACGAAATCGCACCTGCGCTGATTAAAGAGTTCAAGTACTCTACTCCAATGCAGGTTCCTGCTATCAAGAAAATCATTGTTAGCATGGGCGTTGGCGAAGCTCTCACAAATAAGAAACTCCTTGATGCCGCAGTAACTGACTTGACACAGATAACAGGTCAGAAGGCTGTTAAGACAAGAGCAAAAAAGAGTATCGCTAACTTTAAGTTGCGTGAGGGCAATGAAGTTGGAGCAATGGTTACACTTCGCGGAACAATGATGTACGAATTTTTGGACCGCCTGGTGAACGTTGCGTTCCCACGAATCAAGGACTTCCGTGGAATCAAGGCCACAGGTTTTGACGGACACGGAAACTTCTCGGTTGGTATTACAGAACAGTTGATTTTCCCAGAGATTGATTTTGATAAAATCACAAAGATTGCTGGTATGAACATCACTTTCGTAACAAGTGCAAAGACTGATGCAGAAGCAAAGGCTTTGCTTGCCAAGTTCAATATGCCATTCCGTAAGTAGAGTGAGGGATACATGGCTAAGAAATCATTAGTAATAAAAGCCGCCCGCAAACAGAAGTATGAATCAAGGCAGTACAACCGCTGCCAGATTTGCGGTCGTCCACGTGGATATTTGCGTAAGTATAAGATGTGTCGTATCTGCTTCCGCAAATTAGCGAGTGAAGGCCTTTTGCCAGGCGTCACAAAATCATCTTGGTAGAGTGGTAGGAGAATAATATGAGTGCATCAGATCCAGTAGCAGATATGCTCACTAAGGTTCGCAATGCGGCTGTAGCCCGCCACGAAAAAGTAGATATTCCTGCTTCAAAACTTAAACTTGAAATAGTCAAGATTATGAAGACAGAAGGATATATCAAGAATTTTAAGAAGGTTCAGGAAGAAGGAAAGCCAACAATCCGCATCATCCTGAAGTACGACGACAGCAATAATCCGGTAATCCACGGATGTAAGAAAATTTCTACACCTGGCCGCCGCGTTTATTCTGGATACAAAGAGTTGCCACGCGTGTTCAACGGATACGGTACAATCATCGTTTCAACTTCATCTGGTGTAACTACCGGAAAGAAGGCTTCTGAAAAGATGGTCGGTGGCGAATTGATTTGCTCAATCTGGTAATAGGAGAAGGAAAAGATGTCTAAATTAGGTAAACTTCCTGTAACCATTCCAGCGGGCGTTACAGTGACTGTTGGAAACAACCTTGTAACTGTAAAGGGTCCAAAGGGCGAATTGAAGCAGGATTTCAGCAACAACGTAAAGGTTGAGGTGAAGGGAACTGAAGTCATCGTGGAAACCACTAACTCCTCAAAGCAGGCGAGCGCGGACCACGGTCTTTACAGGAACCTTATCGCTAACATGGTGACTGGCGTTTCTGCCGGATTTTCCAAAACCTTGGTCATTACAGGTGTAGGCTACCGCTCGGAAGTTCAGGGAAAGGTTCTCATGATGAACCTTGGATATTCAAACGACTTCTTTGTGGCGATTCCTGAAGGTATTACAGTTTCAACAGACGCTGCGGGTAGGGTGACAATCGCCGGAATCAGCAAGCAGGCTGTTGGTGAATTTAGTGCTCAGATTCGTAAGCTCAGAAAGCCTGAACCATACAAAGGAAAGGGAATCCGCTACGATAATGAAGTTATCCGACGCAAAGTTGGTAAGACTGGTGTTAAATAAGGTAGGGCGCTATGTTTAAAAAACTGAATGACAAAGACAGGAAGAGATTGCACAGGAAGGTTCACATTCGCAAGAGTGTTTATGGAACTGCCGACCGTCCACGTATGACAGTCACAAGATCCAATAAAAACCTTTCTGTACAGGTAATTAATGATGACGAGGGTAAAACTCTTGCTTCAATTTCCACACTGGAAAAAGAATTTGCAGCCTTGAAGACAAAGGTTGAAGATGCTGCGAAACTTGGTGAAGCGTTGGGAGCACGTCTTAAAGAGAAGAAGATTACCAAGGTGGTCTTCGACCGCAACGGTTATCTTTATCACGGTGTTGTAAAAGCCCTTGCCGATGGTGCCCGCAAAGCCGGGATTGAATTCTAGGAGTCGATGATGGAACGCCAGAATAAATTTGATAAAGATCCAAAAGAGAAGGAGTTTGTAGAAAAACTCGTTACTCTCAACAGGACAGCAAAGACTGTAAAGGGTGGACGCAGGATGTCGTTTGCCGCCCTCACTGTTGTAGGTGATCAGAAAGGTCGCGTAGGATACGGATTTGGCAAGGCCAACGATGTTTCCGAAGCTATTAAAAAGAGTGTTGACCGCGCCAAGAAGAATTTGGTTAATATGCCAATGAAGAGCGGTACAATTCCTCATGAAATTATTGGAAAGTACAAGAGTTCTGAAGTTCTTCTCAAGCCAGCCTGTTCGGGTACCGGAATCAAGGCCGGTGGAGCCGTTCGTGCTGTAATGGATGCGGTTGGAGCCACAGACGTTATTTCCAAGTCACTGGGTTCAAGTTCTTCTGTGAACGTTGTAAGGGCGACTTTCAATGCCATCGAAAATTTGATGGACGCAAAGAAGATTGCTTCTGGACGCGGAAAGACTCTTGACGAGATGTGGGGTTAAGCGATGGCAAAGGCTAAACAGATTAAGATTACTCTTAAAAAGAGTACAATCGGACAGAAGCCCGCTGTTGTGGCGACTGTTCGCAGTCTTGGCTTGAAGAAAATTAATTCTTCAGTTGTTCAGAACGATACAGACGCCATGCGCGGAATGGCTGCGGCGGTATCTCACCTTGTAACTGTAGAGGAGGTAAAATAATGTCAGATTATAATCCAATTCTTAGTGCGCCACAGGGTGCAAATAAAAAGCCAAAGCGTGTAGGACGTGGTTCATCTTCTGGACTCGGAACTACTGCGGGACGTGGTAACAAGGGTCAGCAGTCGCGTTCAGGCGGCGGAAACCCTTACATCGGTTTTGAAGGCGGACAGATGCCTCTTTACAGGCGTGTGGCCATACGCGGATTCTCAAACTATCCTTTCAAGAAGGAATACGTTTGCATCAACGTAAGTCAGCTGGACGCAAAATTCTCCGATGGAGAAACAGTGAACAAAGAAACTTTGGCGGCAAAGGGCTTTGTTTCAAAGAAATCTTCTTCGCTTGTAAAGATTCTTGGCGATGGCGACATCTCAAAGAAACTTACTGTAGAGGTAGAGAAGGTTTCTGCTTCTGCAAAGGAAAAAATCGAAAAGGCTGGCGGTACAGTTAAAGTTCCTGAAACAGCGGAAGAAAAAAAGTAGGTGACGGAGTAAAACATGGCAAGCAATCCTATTGTTAATATGTTTAAAGTTAAGGAACTTCGCAGCCGCCTGTTGTTCACACTGTTCATTCTGGCAGTGTTCAGATTGGGAAGCGTTCTTACAATTCCTGGAATCGACGCAGGCGTACTGTTCAGTTACTTTAACGACTTGGCAAGTCAGAATAAAAATGCATTTGCCAGTTATATGGACTTCTTTGTGGGTGGTGCATTCTCGAACTTCTCGATTCTGATGTTGGGTGTAATGCCTTACATCTCCACACAGATTATTATGCAGCTTGCTGTGATTATATTTCCATCTCTGAAACGAGCAGTTCAGGAAGACGGCGGTCAGCGTAAAATGGCTCAGTGGGTAAGGTTCGGTACAGTTTTGGTATGTATCCTCCAGTCCTATGCGGTGACAGTTTACGCTGGCTCTATCCCTGGCTGTATTCTTCTTGAGCCGCGTTGGAAGTTCAACATTCTTGCGATGTTGACTGTAACAACCGGTTCAATGATGACGGTGTGGCTGGGAGAAAGAATTACAGCCAATGGTATCGGAAACGGAATCTCCATGATGATTTTTGCCGGTATCGTTGCGCGTCTTCCAAGTGCCATTGTTGAACTTGTAAAGAAGGTTGCTGACGGCGAAATACAGTTTGTTTTTGTCGTTGTAGTCCTCATCATGTTCATCGCCATTATCGCTTTGGTAGTATATGAAGAATCCGGAGAACGAAAAATTCCGGTTCATTACGCAAAGAGGGTTGTAGGAAGAAAAATGTACGGTGGTCAGAACACATACATTCCTTTCAAGGTCAATCCTTCAAACGTAATTCCGCTGATTTTCGCTTCTTCGCTTCTTACATTGCCGCTTCAGCTTGTATCTATGATTGGAAATAACCAGAATTCTGCTAGGTGGGTGGCCAGACTTTCTGCCATTCTTGCACCGAACGGTATCTGGTACAATGTTTTGCTTGTGGTTCTTATTGTATTCTTTGCATACTTCTACACTCAGGTAACACTGAACCCTACTGAAATCGCAAAGAATATCCGTGAAAACGGCGGCTCTATTCCGGGCGTAAGGACTGACAAGACTGAAGAATATCTTCAGAAAATATTGAACCGGTTGGTATTGCCTGGTTCATTGTTCCTTGCATTTATAGCAATCGTGCCAACTATAGTGCAGAATCTTTTTGGCTTCCCTCAGTCAGTTGCTATGCTGATGGGTGGTACATCGCTTATCATCTTGGTGGGCGTTGATTTGGATACAATGAGTCAGATCGAGGCCCTTCTTAAAATGCATCATCAGGACGGACTTACAAAGAAGGGAAAAATCAGGTCGCGAAATCTTTAGGAATTCGTGAATAACTAGTAGATAAAGATTGAGAATATGTGATATATTATCCCTCACCGAATTGACTCTCATTGCGAGGTGCTAAAATTCGGTGAGAAACTATTCTCAGGGGGTCTTTCATGAAAGTACGAACCAGTGTAAAACCTATCTGTGATAAGTGCAAGGTTATAAAGAGAAACGGTATTATACGTATCGTTTGTTCAAACCCTAAACACAAACAGAGACAGGGATAAGGAGTAACAGATGGCTCGAATATCGGGAGTTGATATCCCAAACAAACACTTATGTATTGCTTTGACTTACATTTATGGCATCGGCAAGACAGCCGCCGCTAAAATTTGTGAAGAAGCGAAGTTTGATCCACAGATGATGGCAAACGATCTTACACAGGATCAGATTGCTGTAATTCGTGATATCATCGAAAAAAATTACAAAGTAGAGGGTCGTCTCCGCACAGAAATCGGTCTTAATCTGAAGCGCTTGATGGATATTGGCTGCTATCGCGGTCTTAGACACAAGAGAGGTCTTCCGGTTCGTGGTCAGAGGACACGCACAAACGCGCGAACTCGCAAGGGCAAGAAGAAGACTGTTGCTAACAAGAAGAAGGCTTAGGCGGAGGTAACTAATGGCTACAGTAAAAAAGCGAAAGGAAAAGAAGAGCGTATACGAAGGTAACGTCTACATTCAGGCTACGTTTAACAATACTATCGTTACAATTACAGACTTGAAGGGCAATGCGATTTCTTGGGCTTCTTCAGGTGGACTTGGATTCCGTGGAGCAAAAAAATCTACTCCATTTGCGGCTCAGACTGTCGCTGAAACAGCGGTTCAGAAGGCTGCAAGTTATGGATTGCGTGAAGTTCATGTCTACATAAAGGGACCGGGAATGGGTCGCGAAAACGCAATTCGTTCTTTGGGCGCTATGGGTCTTAAAGTTAAATCTATCCATGATGTAACTCCAATTCCTCATAACGGATGTCGTCCTAGAAAAACACGTCGTATGTAGTTAGGTGGCTAGGGTTTGCCAATTTGATTCGCCGCTTGTAAAAAGGGCGGATTCAATGAGGTGAATCTAGCGTAATATGGAAAAACTTCATTTATCCATTTCTGAAACTGCATGAACATCGATGTGTTTGAGGTTGTGGACTTTATGCAATGAAGTTTCCAGGTCAGAATTTCTGATTTGGTAGATGTAGAAGAACACTCGAAGAAGAGTCTATTCAAAAAAAGGAGTTAAGATGGCTCGCAAAAATCTGCTTAAAGGGTTCAAAAAACCGAAAGGAATTACTTTTGAGCATATTGAGACTAATCCGAATTATGGAAAATTCACCGCTAGTCCTTTTGAAACAGGTTTTGGTACAACTGTCGGAAACACATTGCGCCGAGTACTTCTTTCGTCGATACAGGGCTACGCTGTAACTTCAATTCGTATTACTTCTTATGATGCTGATCATGTTCCGCACGTAATCTCCAGTGAATTTGAGGCGATTCCAAATGTTTCTGAAGACACGCTGGAAATTATCAATACGCTGAAACAGATCCGCTTGCGACTTCCTAACGACGCTGAACAGGACACAATCCTTTATGAATTCAAGGGACCTGGAGTCGTAAAGAGTGGCGACCTCGCCAAAGAAAATCAGGTCGAAGTTATGACTAAAGACATGCTCGTTTTCACAATGATGGAAGGGGCGGATCTTGAAATCGAAATGCAGATCGACCTTGGCAGGGGTTATGTTCCTGCTGAAGTGAACGAGCATTACATCGAAGTTGTGGGAACAATCCCTGTCGATGCGATATTCACTCCAGTACCAAAGGTAAAATACGCTATTGAGCCTTGCAGGGTAGGACAGAGGAACGACTACGATAAACTCGTGCTTGAAATCTGGACTGATGGAACTATCGCGCCGGAAGATGCACTGGCCGAGGCTGCAAAAATTGCGAAAGATCATTTTTCAATTTTTGTAAACTTTAATGATAACGATGTCATTGGTAGCGATGAAAGTGACGAAGACGATGCTAGGATTAAGGAAACCCTTAACACTCCAGTAGAGGAACTTGAACTTTCAGTCCGTTCTTCAAACTGCTTGAAGAATGCGAATATCCGGTCTATCGGTGAATTAACAAAGAAGACAGAAGACGACCTTGCAAAAACAAGAAATTTTGGAAAGAAATCTCTTGCGGAAATCAAGGAAAAACTTCAGGAATGGGGCTTGACCCTTGGAATGACTGACTACAGCCATTTGAAGAACGCTGTCAATATTAAGAAGCAGAAGGAAGAAACAGATGAATCATAGAAATGGTTTTAATCCGCTTTCAAGAACAACCGCTCATCGTCGTGCTATGTCACGTAACATGGTGACTTCACTTTTTAGGTTTGAAAGAATTACAACTACAAAATCTAAGGCTCTTGAAGTTAGGAAAGCGGCTGAAAAATTGATTACAAGAGGCAAGGTTGATTCTGTACACAACCGCCGTGAAGCAGCGAAGTTTATACAGGATGAAAAAATCCTGAATAAATTGTTCACAGAAATCGGACCTCGCATGAAAGAAAGGAACGGCGGTTATACCCGTGTTCTTAAACTTGGTTTCAGGCAGGGCGACGCCGCCGACATGGTAATCCTTGAACTTGTTGACTACAAGCTTGACGCTGACAATGGTGAAGAAAAAAAGGCTGAAAAGAAGCCTAAGGCTGAACCAAAGGCAACTGCAGAAAAGAAGGAAGCCAAAAAGCCAGCCGCTAAAAAATCTACCGCAAAGAAAGAAGCGGACGCTTCTGCGGACAAGGAGTAGTCTATGTCTAAGAACCATCGTGGTACCGGTATCCGCTCCTTGGAAGCCCACGGACGTGGAACATGTGCAATTTGTAAGAAAGAAAACATCAAAGTTCTTTACGAAACAACAATTGAAGAACAGACTGTTAAAATCTGTAAGTTCTGCAACGCCAACTTGAAGAACAAGGCAAGGCTTGCAAAGAAGGCTGAGGCCAAGGCTGCGCCTGCCGCTGAATCCCCTGCGACTGAATCTGCCGCAGAGTAGTCTTAAACTTTAAGATTTGTTAACCGCTCTACATTTGCTGGAGCGGTTTTTATTTTAACGTAAGATTTTTTATTTTGAGTTTCTTGCGTCCAGGATGTCCTGTTTTTCTTTTTCCTGTCGTACGTCTTCTATTGCCTTCAGGATTGTCCTGTCGGCGGTCCTGTCGTAGAGTTTTTCAAGAAGTTCGATGGATTCCGAGAATTTTCCCGACACCTGAAGAAGCCGCGCGCTGTTGTATCCCGCCGCGTAGTCGTCGGTTGATTTGTATATGTCGGCGTAGGCTTTCTGCGCCTTCTTGTATTCTTTTGCCTTTGCGAGCGTTCCTGCGTTCTTCATGCTGTCTTTAAGGTTCTTGTCCTTTGATTCCATGAGCGCTATCGGGTGGTATGATTTCATGTCAAACACAACCGAGGCCGTCAGGTATGCGTATGTTTCCATTTTTGGCATTAAAACCTGTGTAGGGTTTGCAAGGCTTGCCTTTGGAACGGGGCTGCTGTTTCCTTCAAACCAGTTGAAGTTCTTTGTTGACAGTACAGACCTGTCGCTTGTCCTTGTGATTGTAACGTCGAAGTTTCCTGCAATGGCGCGCGTCCATTTGTCGGAGACTACGCTTGTTGTTCCGTCGCTGTTTTTCTGTTCGAGCGTCATTCCTGAATCCGACACGCTGAACCTTGTGAATCTTGGCTTTATCAGAATGTCCGCCTGCACTCCAAATCCGCTGTTCATTGCGTTCTGTACAGTGGCGTCGTCAAGGATTGTAAATTTGCCGTCGTTTTCGCCGTACTGTCTAAGTTCGTTCTTGAATTTTGAGGCGAGCATGGCCTGGTCCTGCGTGTATTGGTTCTTGTCCAGTTCCGCGGGAAGGATTGCAAGGGTCTTTATGCCCGACATATCCAGTTCTGACGGTGTTCTGCGTTCAACGTTTAGCGTTGTGGCGCATCCTGTCAACGTGGCGGAAAGTGCGGCCACGGAAAGCATTGTTGAAATTATTTTTTTCATTCGACAGCTCCAGAGTGTAATTTGTTCCAGTATACGCTTTTTGGGTGTACCAGTCCATTTTAAAAATCTTTAGAATCATGCTTCTTCCATTATAATATGCGTTCTACTGTGTGTTATGCAATTTACTATTAACATTAATTTAATTATACTGTTGTCATTAAATTTTAATTAAACTTTTTTTGGAGGAATTTATGAAAAAGTTTATCGGATTAACCTGTGCGGCTTTCGCCCTGCTTTTGGCGGGCTGTTCCAAAGACGGCGGAGACACTGTAAAAATCGGTGGAGTCGCTCCTCTTTCAGGCGCGGTTGCTGTATACGGCGTTGAATGTAAGAACGGAATCGATCTTGCTGTTGAGGAAATCAACGCGGCTGGCGGAATCAACGGAAAGCAGATTGAATTCATTTGCGAGGACGACGAAGGTTCTCCGGACAAGACTGTAAACGCGTTCAAGAAACTTACGACAAAGGACGGAGTAAGGCTTGTAATCGGTTCTTTGACATCAGGCTGTTCGCAGGCCATTACAACTCTTGCCCAGGCTGGAAAGGTCATTCAGATTGCGCCTGCGGCCACTGCAACTTCAATCACCGACGCTGGAAACTATGTTTTCCGTGCCTGTTTCATCGATCCGTTCCAGGGAACTGTGGGCGGAAAGTTTGCGGCTGAAAACCTCGGCAAAAAGAGGGCGGCGATCCTTTACGACATCGGAAACGACTATTCTGTAGGTCTTACTGAAAATTTCAAGGCTTCTTTTGCAGAAAACGGTGGAGAGGTTGTAAGCGTGGAGTCTTACGCCACTGGCGACAAGGATTTCAACGCGCAGCTTACAAAAATCAAGAACGCTTCGCCTGATGTTGTATACCTTCCTGATTATTACGGAACTGTGGCCCTGATTGCAAAACAGCTTCGCGCACAGGGAATCACGGCTCCTATAGTTGGAGCGGACGGTTGGGACGGTCTTACGGCAAACGGTGGCGACGAGGTTCTTAACGGATTCTATTCAAACCACTACGCGGTTGACTCCACTGAACCTGCCGTTCAGAATTATGTAAATGCGTTCCGCGAAAAGTACAACAAGGATCCAAACTCTTTTGCGGCGCTTGGATACGACAGCGTTTATATGCTCAGGGACGCCATGGAAAAGGCGGAGTCCACTACGGACATCGCCGCAATCAGAAAGGCTCTTGAGGAGACTGACGGCGACTATGTTACAGGACACCTTACGTTCGACTCAAAGCGAAATCCTGTAAAGTCCGCTGTAATGCTTGAACTTGTAAGGGATTCGAGCGGAAAACTTACAACCGCATACAAGGCGACTGTAAATCCGTAAGTAATCTTTGATTTTTAAAAGGCATCTTTCGACATGGAAGGTGCCTTTTTTTTCGCCCTGCACAATTTTTATGAAGTCATACAGAGTGTTGATGAAGTCCGTCGCTGCATGAAAAGTTGGAATTCCATCAAATTCGATATTATTGAAGAAGCGTCTCAATATCAGTATACTTCTAAAATGTTCCGTTTATATGTAGAAAGAAAGCCGGGTTTTGAAAACGAGGCTGGAAGTTATTATTCACAACTAAAAAATTTCTTGGGAATTTCAGGACTTTCTGGAGTTCGTTACTTGAATCGCTACGATGTTGAAAATGTAGGCGAGGCGGTTGGAAAGGCTGCCGCGACTCGTATTTTTTCAGAGCCTCAGAGCGATTTTGTTTTTTTTGAAAAGATTGATGTTCCTGAAAAATCAACTGTAATTGTATGGGAGTATCTTCCTGGACAGTACGACCAGCGAGCCGACAGCGCGGAGCAGTGCCTAAGCCTTCTGCGTGCGGGCATGGCGGATTCCGTGGCTGTATTGAAGGAAGAGCCTCGTGTAAGATGCGCAAAAATGGTCGTTCTGACAGGCGACATCTCTGGCGACGATGTTGTAAAAATACAGAACTATCTTGTAAATCCCGTTGACAGCAGGCTTACCGATGAAAAAATTCCTGAAACATTGGAGATAAAGGCTGACGAGCCTTCAGACATTCCGGTTGTCGAGGGCTTCATTGATTTTGACGGCGATGAACTTGAATCCTACAGAAACAAGATGGCCCTTGCCATGGATGGAGCGGACATAAAATTCCTTCAGGACTACTTTATAGGTGAAAAACGAAATCCTACCGAAACGGAAATCCGCGTCCTTGACACGTACTGGTCGGATCACTGCCGTCATACTACTTTCTTGACGGAATTAAAGAACATATCGATTGAAGAAGGTCCGTATTCAAAGGTTTTTGAAAAATCATTGAAGAACTATACGGATATGCGCACTGAAATGTACGCCGACAGAACGGACAAGCCTGTCTGTCTTATGGATATGGCCGTCATTGGAATAAAGTATCTTAAAAAGCACGGAAAACTTGACGACCTTGAAGTCAGCGACGAAAACAACGCCTGTTCCGTATACATTGACGTTCATTACACCCGCGACGGCGAGGGAAAACCTGCGGATTCAACTGAACGCTGGCTTATGATGTTCAAGAACGAAACCCACAACCATCCTACGGAAATTGAACCGTTTGGTGGGGCCGCAACCTGTATTGGCGGCGCGATTCGGGATCCTCTTTCTGGAAGGTCTTGGGTCTATCAGTCCATGCGTGTAACAGGCGCGTCAGATCCTACAGTTCCGCTTGAAGCGACCAGAAAAGGAAAACTTCCGCAGGTAAAGATTTGTCGCGAGGCTGCCCAGGGATTTTCTTCATACGGAAACCAGATTGGTCTTACAACGGGACAGGTTTCTGAACTCTACCATCCCGGCTATCTTGCAAAGCGCATGGAACTTGGAGCGGTAATAGCGGCCGCCCCGGAAAACACTGTAATGAGGGAAACGCCGGAGCCTGGCGATGTGATTGTGCTCCTTGGCGGAGGAACAGGCCGCGACGGAATTGGAGGGGCGACAGGCTCTTCAAAAGTACACACTGAAAAATCTGTTGCAACGGCCGCGGCGGAAGTCCAGAAGGGAAACGCCGTGGAGGAAAGAAAAATACAGAGGCTTTTCAGAAACAAGGACGTAAGCCTCATGATCCGCCGCTGCAACGACTTTGGAGCGGGCGGTGTTTCTGTGGCTGTAGGAGAACTTGCCCCAGGCCTTGACATAAACCTTGACGCCGTTCCTAAAAAATACGACGGACTTGACGGAACTGAACTTGCAATTTCTGAAAGTCAGGAAAGAATGGCAGTTGTTGTAAGAAAAGGCGACGTTGAAAAATTCATAAAGGCCGCCGCAAGGGAAAATTTACAGGCGGTGAAGGTCGCGGACGTTACCGATACAAACAGGCTTGTAATGAAATGGCGTGGAAAAACAATCGTTGACATAGGAAGGGAATTCCTTGACGCGGCTGGCGCGCACCACGAGGCGGAAGCCTTGATAGCAAGTCCTGCAGAACAGGAAAAATCTCCGCTTGTAAATCCTTTGGATTCTGTAAAGGCGGCTCTTTCCGACGGTAATTCTTCTGAAAATCTCAAGAAGGCGTGGCTTTCAAACATGAACGACCTTGCCTGCTGTTCACAGCGGGGACTTGGCGAAAGGTTTGACGGTTCAATCGGTTCTTCAACAGTGCTGTTTCCATACGGCGGAAAATATCAGTCAACTCCGGAGGCTGGAATGTGCGCTAAAATTCCTGTTGTAAGTCCTTTTGAAACTTCAACGGTGAGCCTTATGGCGCATGGCTTTGACCCGCGCGTGGGAGACTGGTCGCCTTGGCACGGAGCCCAGGTTTCAGTGCTTTCTTCTCTGGCGAAAATAACCTGCATGGGCGGACGCGCAGAAACCTGCCGCCTTTCATTTCAGGAATTCTTTGGACGCGCGACGGATGAAAAGCGTTGGGGCTACCCTGCAGCCGCGCTGCTTGGTTCGATAGACGCACAGGTTTCCATGGGCTGCGCGTCTATAGGCGGGAAAGATTCAATGTCTGGAACTTTTGAGGAGATAGACGTTCCCCATACGCTTGTAAGTTTTGCGGTAACACACGACGAGGTTCAGAATGTTGCAAGCGGTGCGTTCAAGGCGGCCGGAAAAAACGTTTACATTGTGTGCGTTCCTTATTCTGCGGAACTTGCGCCTGATTTTGACGCTTTCACCAAAAACTCAAACGCCCTTTACAGACTGAATTCAAACGGAAAAATTTCCGCGATGTATCCTGTTGGCGCGGGCGGAATCGCGGAGGCTGTAACAAAGATGGCGTTTGGAAACAGGATTGGAATTAAAATAGAGGACATTCCATGTTCCGCGACAAAACTTGGCTTTGACCCGGACGCAAAGGTTTCGGAAAAAGATTTTTTCACTCCGCTTTACGGTTCTATAATCGTAGAGGCGAACGGCGAACTTTCTGAATCTGATTTTGCGGACGGAACTCTGTTCAGGATTGGAAAAACTGTGTCCGACCGTTCAATAGAAGTTCGTGTGCCAGGAATTTCTGATTTCAGCGTTTCAATTTCAGAGGCGGAAAAGGCGTGGGAGGACAAACTGAAGGATGTTTTCCCTCAGGTGAGCGGAGCCGCGGAACAGGATGCGCTTCCTTCATACGCAAAGGAAATTCATCCGTCCCTTGTCGCGGCGCGAAAAAATCCTGTATTTGCTTCAACAGCATCAAAACCTCGCGTTGTGATTCCTGTATTTCCTGGAACAAACTGCGAGTTCGACATGGCGCGCGCGTTCAATCTTGCCGGCGCGGAAACAAAGATACTTGTGCTTGCGAATAAAACACCGGAGATGCTTTCGGCTTCGCTTGAGGAGTTTGCAAGGGAACTCAAGTCCGCGAACATACTTGCGCTTGCAGGTGGATTCAGCGCGGGCGACGAACCTGACGGCTCTGCGAAATTCATAGCGAACTGTCTTAGGGAAGGTCATATTTCCGACGAAATTATGAATCTTCTGAAAAAACGCGACGGACTTGTGCTTGGAATCTGCAACGGCTTCCAGGCGCTTGTAAAGACAGGTCTTGCAATGTACGGAGAAATTCGTGCCATGGAAGACTATATGCCGACGCTCACGTACAACAAGATTGGCAGGCACATAAGCAGAATTGTAAGGACGCGCGTTGTAAGTGCGGCAAGTCCGTGGGCGCATGATCCAAGCGTGGTTGACCCAAGAATACATCTTGTGCCTGTAAGCCACGGAGAAGGACGTTTTGTGTGCGACGAAAACACGGCGCGTTCTCTTTTTGAGAACGGACAGGTTTTCAGCCAGTATGTTGACGAATTTGGAAGGCCTTCAACAAGCGAGCCTGACAATCCAAACGGTTCTGCGTTTGCCATAGAGGGAATTACAAGCCCTGACGGACGCGTATTGGGAAAAATGGGACACAGCGAGCGTACTGTTGGAACAGATTTGAACGGCGCGAGCCTTGACCTCATAAAGAATGTGGCTGGAAATCCTTTGGTGAACGAATCAGAGAATTCCTGCCAGAACATTTTTGCGGCAGGCGTAAGATATTTTAAATGAAATAAAATTTGAAGGATATCTTTCGGCGGCCGGTATGGAACGGTTGGGCTTTGCCCAAGGCTTTTTTGCGGACCTTCAGGGAACGCAAAAAAGACCGAGCGTGAGCGGGCCGTGGAACACCGGTTGGAAAGACGCCTTCGCCCAAAATTAAGAGGAAAAAAATGAAGAGAATTAGGTTTTTGACTGGAATTTTTACGGTTTTTGCGCTGGCGTTGACTTTTGCGTCGTGCGGCGGAAAAAACTCAAACGGCTGGTATACGGATTTTGAGGCGGCTAAAAAGGCTGCAAAGTCCAGGAACAAGGACATCGTGCTTTTTGTGAATTCGGTTTACGACGCTCCTGAAACGTCCGACGGCGTGAACCTTCTGATTGGAACGCCTGAATTTACAAAGGCAGTTTCGGAAGATTTTGTGTGCGTGCACTTTGATTTTTCAAAAATTCCTGAGGTCATGGGGCAGAATCCCGCCTCTCTTACGGGAAGCGAGCAGAAGGCTCTTGAAAAAAAACAGAAGGCGATGACCGAGCAGTTTTCCTACGCGAATATTTACGGTGTGCGCGGAACTCCTGAACTTTCGATGATTACAAAGGAAGGGTTTTACGTGACTTCGGTGAATTTTGACTACCTGAACACTTCTGTTTCCGGCTACAAGGACCTTCTTTACATGGAAATCGGACCTCTGCAGGATTTCAAGGCCCTTCTTGCGTCTGCCAGAAAGGGAAGCCTTGAGTCCAGAATGGATTCCTACGATTCGATTTTGAAGTCCGCAGACGAAATACGGCGAAGATGTTTCCGTCCTTTGTGGAAGGAGGCAGTTTCGCTTGACAGGAACAATGTTTCGGGACTTCTGGGCGAATTTGTTATTGAATCCGCGCATCTGGACGCGACCTCCATTATGCTTGAAAAACGTGATTTTGCCGCGTCTTCAAAGGTTTACGAAAACGCCGCCGCCAACGAGAAGATTACTGACGAGGAACGACAGGAACTTCTATTTTTTGCGGCAGAACCTTACCGCGTGTCCGTTCCTGTAAACTACGGAGAAATAACCAGGCTTTTGAACGCCGCGATTGAAGCCGCGCCTGAAGGCAAGTTTGCAGACGGAATCAGGACAAGGCTTTCCGAGGTTGAGGCGGACAGGGAGCAGCACGAGGCTTCAGCGTCCGACTATATGGACGAAAAATAATTCGCGTTTGATGTTGAACAGGCCGCCAGGTTCATGCCAAGTTTTACACGTGCGGGAGGTCAAGTTTGACGCGAAAATTAATCGGGAAAAATTGGAAAAAATATATTTAATCGTCCTGCTGATTGTTTCGGCGGGACTCCTTTTGCTTTCAATGCTCTTTTCTATCTCGGAAAGTTCCTTCCTTGGAATGAACAAATTGAGGCTCAGGATTTTACGCAATAAAAAAGACAGAAGGGCGTTGAGGGCTGGAAATCTTTTGGACAGGAAGGAGTTTTTGATAAACACGCTTCTTGTTGCGAACGATTTGGTGAACATTCTTCTTTCGTCGATAATAACAGTCCTTGCGATGAAATTTTTTGGCTCAAAGGGTGTTGGCATCGCGACCTTTGTTGTAACGATTTTTCTTCTTGTATTTGGCGAAATCACTCCAAAAACTCTTTCAACCCGGAATCCAGACGGAATCGCATATTTTTTGAGCCTGTTTGTCTCTGTTGTAGTGGCTGTAATGAAGCCCGTGGTATACGTGTTTACTTTTGTAAGCAGAATTGTTCTTAAAATAATTGGAGTTGACGTAAAAAAGTCAAAGCAGTCATACACGGAAGAGGACATAAAGACTTACATCGACGCCGGGGCGGAAACAGGCGTTCTTGAAAAGGGCGAGAACACGATGATGACCAGGGTGTTCAAGTTTTCAGACCTTGAGGCTTCAAGCGTAATGGTTCCACGTACTGCGATTGTGGCCCTTAGGGCGGACGCGTCTTATTCGGAAGTGCTGGAACTTGCCGAGCGTACAGGTTTTTCATATTTTCCTGTTTACCGTGAAAGTCTTGACGACATTACGGGAATCCTGTATTTAAAGGACCTTTTACGCTATCCGCCTTCTAGTTTCAATCTGCGGGCGGTCATGCGGCCCGCGCTTTTCATTCCGGGAAGCGTAAAGATTTCTTCCATACACGAGATATTTCGGAACAACAACGCGTCCATGGCGATTGTGATGGACGAATATTCTGGAACGGACGGAATTATAACAAAGGAAGACATTGTACGGGAAATTTTTGGAAAAAGCGAAAGTTCAACGCCGTGGAGAAGTTCAAGCGTCAATCAGGCGGATTTGAAGGATCTGCGTGAATTTTCGCTGGACGGAACTGTTCTTCTTTCTGACATCAAGGATTTGATTGGCGTGAACCTTGAAAGCGACATAAACGAAACGCTTGGCGGCTGGATAACGGAGCAGTTGGGACGGCTTGCGATGCCTTACGACAGCATAAAGGTTGAAAATATAGTTTTTACCGTGCAGGACATACTTAAAAAACGTATTAAAACTGTACGGGTGGAACTTGGCGACAAGGTGGAAGAAAATGAATGATGTAAAGACTTTCGCGATTCTTCTTGTGCTTGTACTGATTGTAAGGGTTGTCGCTTTTTTTGCAGGCTCTGAAACTGCCTATCTTTCCATTACAAAGATAAAGATGAGGCAGCTGGTCCGTGAAAAAAAGAAAAACGCAAGGACGGCGGCAAAATTAAAGGAAAACATAGACGAACTTCTTACGATAATTCTAATCGGAACGAATTTTATGAACACTCTTGCTTCCGCCCTGGCGACTTCTCTTGCGGTCAAGATTACAGGTTCTTCCGGAGTTGGAATTGCAACGGCGATGATAACTTTTTTTGTAACGATTTTCGGTCAGATTGTTCCAAAAACCGCCGCTTCCATAAGGACGGAGCGCACTGTTCTTAAAAACGCTATTCCGCTTTTGATTCTTGAAAAGATTTTTTTTCCGATTGTATGGCTTTTTTCACGTCTTACAAAGGCGACCGCCAGGGTTGCGGGCAAAATCTGGAAATTCGACAACGTTCTTGTTACGGAAGAGGAACTTATGACTCTTTTTGACGTTGGAACTAAAGAAGGAACTCTTGAGGCGGGCGAAAGCAAGATGCTCAAGAAAATATTCAAATTCAACGACCTGAACGTACACGACATAATGAAGCACCGCTCGTTTGTACAGTCTGTTCCAGAGGACGCGGCAAGACAGGACGTTGTGGAAAAATTCAACAGGACGGGTTTAAAACTGATTGCGGTGTACAGGAATTCCACGGAAAACATTGTTGGAGTCATACACTACAAATCCGTTCTGTTTTCTCAAAAAAACATGTCTCACGGCGAGTTTTACGCTAAAAATGTAATGAAGGATCTTGTTTTTGTTCCTGAAACTTTTACCGCGCTTGAACTTTTGGCAAGATTCAGAAAACAGAGGACAGAATTCGCCGTTGTTCTGGACGAGCAGGGAAGTCTTGCAGGCGTTGTGACTATTGACGACATTCTGCGCGTTGTGTTTGGGCGTGTAACCGAGGAAAAACATTCTCTTTCGCCTGAAAGCAGGATAAAAATCATAAGTCCTGTTGAATTTCTTGTTCCAGGAGAACTTACGATTGACGATTTGAACGATTTTTTCAAACTGGGATTGAAGTCCGACGAGTTCATGACGCTTGGCGGCTGGCTTTTGGAGAAATTTGGATTTCTGCCGAATGTAGGCGAAAAATTCATTTCGGAAAACGCAAGTTACACGGTTGAAGAACAGGCGATGCGCAGAATCCTTACAGTCCGCATAAGGCTTAAAAACGTTCGGAACAAAAATTAGGGTGCAGGCTTTCTGTGTGCGGCGCTCGGTACATACGCAGGGCGACCGTCAGACAGCTGTAATATGGCGGTCGGACGACTGTAATTCTGCAAGACGGCTGTCGGTACAACAGCAATAAGCCAGGCATTACAACCGCAATGCACCGACCGCACTGACGTTCTTTTTGATTTCTGCTATACTCCTTCCATGAAAAGAATTCCCGATTACACTGTAATTTATTCAGACGATGATATTGTTGTATTGAACAAACGCTCAGGTCTTTTGGTGGCGCAGGACCGATACGATATTGACGCGCCCAGGCTTGACGTCGAGGCTTCCAAGGAATTTGGAAGGCTTTACGCTGTGCACAGAATCGACAGGGACACTTCGGGAATAATTGTATACGCAAGGACGGGCGAGGCGCATCAGAAACTTTCAGTGCAGTTTGAAAAACGCCAGGTGGAAAAGGTGTACCACTGCCTTGTACATGGTCGTCCTTTATGGGAAAAAACTTCCATTGAACTTCCGCTTGAGCCGGACGGCGACATAAGGCACAGGACTGTGGTGAACAGACGTTTTGGAAAACCTTCCCTTACGGAATTCAGGCTTATTGGAACCTGCGGAAATTTTTCGTGGATTGAGGCAAGACCAAGGACGGGAAGGACGCACCAGATTCGTGTGCATCTTTCAAGCGCAGGATTTTCAATCGTGTGCGATCCACTGTACAGCGGAAACCAAAAACCTGTAAGGCTCAGCGAAATAAAACGCAACTGGCACGGAAACGAACATGAGGAACAGCCTCTTTTGAGCAGGCTTGCGCTTCACGCGTATGAAATCGGTTTTGCCCATCCTTCTACGGGCGAATTTGTAAGGTTTACCGCTCCATACCAAAAGGACATGGAGTCTCTTCGCCGTCAACTTGCAAAGATTTACGGAGTTGACCCTCTTTCAGATTCAAGGGACCAGGTGTTTCTGTGAAAAAAATCCTTTCTGTAGTTTTGTACGCGTTCACTTTTTTTCAGGCGGCGGCATTTTCTGTAAATCCATTTGATTTTTCTGAAAAACGGATTTCCCTCTGGTTCGAGGCGATGACAGGCTCGACTTACGGAGTGATGGACGAGTTTGTGTTCGACGTTAAAAACGGAACGGATGTAAAACTCAGCGAACTGAACTGGGATGTTCTTCCGTGGTTTTATCTTGGCGGAAGGACGGGGCTTTCCTTTTCTGTGTTTGACTTTTCGTTTTACGGAAAAAAATATTTTGCGGGAAAAAGCGGCGCCATGCACGACAGCGACTGGCTTAAAGCCGACGAGCCTGACCTTAAGACCACATATTCCATAAGCGAAAACAAAATTACTGACATGTACTCCATTGGAACTGAATTCAAGGTTTCCGCCATGAAAAACCGTCATTTTGACCTGAAGGGAACGCTTGGATTTGATTTTTCGTGTATTTTCATGGAGGCAAGGAACGGATACGGCTGGTACGGAAATTATGTAAATCCCATTGTGTCATGGGACGATGAGGACGCTGTTTATTTCGACAAGGGAATTCTTCTTGGAGTGGACTACGAAAGGTTCAGCGTGTATTTTTGGAGCGGACTTGAACTTTGCGTGACTCCGGTTGAAAGATTTACGTTTGGCGGAAGTTTTGCCGTTTCTCCGTGGCGCAGGCTTGATTCCCTTGACACGCATTACGGCGGGCTCACGTATTACGACAGCACGAATTCTTTTTTTGACTCCGTAAAGACGGACGCGTTCGTCCTGTTCTGCATGAATGATTTTGTTTCAGTCAAGGCGTCTTTCAGTTTTTTACAGTCCTCGCTTGCGGTGGGACTTGATTCGTATGCGTACATGGACGGATATTTGGAATACACCGGCGTTGAGGCGTGCCACAGCGGAAACTCGGAACGTCTTTGGACGTGGACTTTATCGTGCATTGCAAGGACGCGCTAGGCTCTGAGGAATGGCGCGCATTTTTAAAATAATTTTTGACGCCAAGGAGATATTATGGCAAAGGAAATACCGTTAAGAAAGGACGTTCCAGAAAAAGACAGGTGGAATCTTGATTCCATTTACAGGAGCGACGTTGACTGGGAGGCGGACCTTAAAAAAATCGGAGACGAAGTAAAAAAGGTCGTGCAGTTCAAGGGGCGTATGGGCGAGAGCAGGGAAAATTTTCTTTCTTCGCTTGAGGCGTATAAAAACGCAGGACTTTTAATGGAAACTGTATACCATTACGCCTCTCTTAGACATTCTGCCGACGAGGGCGATTCTGTTGCCGCCGACATGGAAGGACGCGCGATGATGGCGTATACGCTCATGGGCGGCGATCTGAGTTTTTTTGATCCGGAAATTCAGGAAATAGACGAGCGTAAACTTTACGCATGGATTTCAGAACCTGAATTCAAGGATTACAAGGTTTACGTTGAAAAACTTCTTCACCTTAAAAAATACGTTTTAAGCGAAAAAGAGGAGCGTATTCTTTCTCTCCAGATGCAGAGCGCGCAGACCGCGGACAGCGCGTTCAGCATGCTTTCAAATGTTGACATGAACAAGGTTTTTGGAAAGGTCTGTGTGAACGGAGAGGAAAGGACTCTTACACAGACTACATTCTCTACTTTTTTAAAAAACCATGACCGTTCCGTGCGCGAGGAAGCGTATAAAAAGTTCTACAAAAAATTTGAAGAAAATCAGAATACAATCGCGGCCCTTTACGCGGGAAGCGTGAACAATGACGTTTTTTTAAGCCGTGCGCGCGGCTACGAGTCCAGTATTCATCGCGCCCTTTACAGCAACAAAGTTCCGTTGAGCGTATATACAAACCTGATAGACTGTGTGCATGAAAATCTTGGAAAACTGCACGAGTATTATTCGCTCAGAAAAAAAGTCCTGGGCGTTCAGAGCCTCCGCCATTACGATGTGTACGTGCCTCTTGTAAAGTCTGTGAACGTTCATACAAGTTACGACGAGGCGGTGGAGATTTGCAGGAACGCTCTTTCTCCGCTTGGAAAGGAATACACTGACAGGCTTTGTAATGGACTTAAAGACGGCTGGGCGGACAGGTATGAAAACCAGGGAAAACGAAGCGGCGCTTTTTCAAGCGGTTCGTATGTGGGAGACCCTTACATTCTTCTGAATTTCGACCCCGACGACATACGGGATGTTTTTACAATGGCGCACGAGGGCGGACACAGCATGCATTCGTGGTATTCTGTTCACAACAATCCATTCTTGAGTTACGACTATACGATTTTTGAGGCGGAGGTCGCTTCCACATTCAACGAGGAACTTGTGTTCGAGTACCTTTTGAAGAACGCTGAAAGCGACGACATGAAAAAATATCTTCTTGCAATGAGGGCGGACGATATTCTTGCGACGCTGTACAGACAGACGATGTTCGCCGAGTTCGAGATGAAGACGCACGAATCTGTGGAAAATGGAATTCCGCTTACCGCGGAACTTTTGCGAAAAATGTATCGCGAACTTCTGGAACTGTATTTTGGTCCTGAAATGATTTTTGAGGAAAACAGCGACATGGAAGGTCTTAGGATTCCGCATTTTTACAGCGCGTTCTACGTGTATAAGTACGCGACGGGAATAAGCGCGGCGCTCGCACTTGCAAAAAAGGTTTCGTCCGGCGGCAGTAAGGAAAGGGAGGATTACTTTGCCTTTCTGAAATCCGGCGGTTCGCGTTATCCAATTGAAACCCTGAGGCTTGCGGGCGTTGACATGGAGTCCACAAAGCCGGTTCAGGACGCGTGCGACGAGTTTGCAAGGATAGTTGACCGACTGAAGGAGATTCTGCTGTAGTTTTTTTGCACGAAAGACTTGCAGCACAAATCACGCAGTGATTTGTGCCTCATTCCGAGCGGCTCAGGTGTTGAAAGTCGTGCGGAGGAAATCCCTGATTCTTTGTTCCAGTTTTTTTACAGAGCCGGTGTTCCTTACAAGCGTTAAAGGAACGCCGGTTTTTTTGTATTCCACAAGCAGATTTTTCTGCGCGTTAAACCTCTGCAATATGTGTGTAATTTTCATTCCGTCGCGTTTTTTTGCGCGCGCGAGCCTAAGCATTGCGGGGGAATCAACAAAAATTATGTTTGAGCAGAACTTCAATATTTCTGGAGTTTTGTATGCGACAGTCGCGTTTATCGCTATGTCTTTTTCCGGGTTTTCCGCTACAAATTCTTCTGTAAGCCTTGCAACCACGGGAAACACGATTTTTTCCTGTTTTTCAAGAAGCGCTGGGCTTGAAAACACAATCTGTCCTATCGCGCGCCTGTTCAGGCTTCCGTCCGTATTTTTAAGTTCGATTCCGCGTTTTTCCGCTTCATCGGAAAAAGTTTCCGTGATTTTCTGCGAGGAGATTTCTATGGCCCTGTGTACAAGAAAATCCGCGTCTACGCTTGCAAATCCCATTTTTTCAAGAATCGATGACGCCATGTTTTTGCCGGATGCCATTTTTCCTGTTACAAGTATTATCTTCTGTTTTTTCAAAATGCACTCCGCAATTACTGTAATTTTTTAGTTTCTTCAAAAAATCAGTGGAATTCGCCCCATGTTTTTCCGCTTTCAACGGAAACTTTTAGCGGAACGTCGAGTTTTACAGCCTCTTCCATGTTTTTTTTGATTATTGCGATTGTTTCCTCCACGATTTTTGGGTCGTCGGGACATTCGCATATAAGTTCGTCGTGCACCTGTAAAAGAAGCCTTGCGCCGTTCGCGGCCTTCCTTAACGCTTCGTCAACCTTTATCATCGCGGCCTTTACGATGTCGGCGGCGCTTCCCTGTACGGGCGTGTTGACGGCCATGCGTTCCGCGGCGGATTTTTCTAGTTTGTTCCTGCTGTTTATGTTCATTATGTGCCGGCGCCGTCCAAAAATCGTTTCAACAAAACCGTTTTCTTCCGCCTTCATTATTGTTTCCGCCTTGAACCTTGTTATGTCGCTGTAGGTCCTGTCGTAACTTTCTATGAACGATGCGGCTTCCGTCCGTGAAATCTGAAGATCGTTTGCAAGCCTGAACGCGCTCATTCCGTATATCACGCCAAAGTTGATTGTCTTTGCAGTGCGCCTCATTTCCGCTGTAACTTCCTCGGTTTTTACGCCGTAAATCAGGGCGGCGGTTGAGCGGTGTACGTCAGTTCCCTCGATGAACGCCGTTCTCATATTTTTGTCGCCGCTAAGGTGGGCGAGCACTACAAGTTCTATCTGTGAATAGTCGGCTGAAACAAGTATTTTTCCGTTTGGAGCGGTGAACGCCGAGCGAATCCTGCGTCCCGCCTCGTTTCTTACAGGAATGTTCTGGAGGTTCGGGTCGCGGCTTGAAAGCCTTCCCGTTGCGGTTCCCGTCTGAACAAAGTCTGTGTGGATTCTCTGGTTTTTGTCGCACAGCTGTGGAAGCGTTTCCACATAGGTTGACTGCAGTTTTGCAAGTTCCCTGTATTCAAGAATCATTTTTGGAACGGGGTCGTACATCGCAAGTTCTTCAAGAACGCTTGTGTCCGTTGAATAGCCTGTTTTTGTCTTTTTGCCCGCCTTGAGTTTTCGTTCCTCGAACAGCACTGTCTGTAATTGTTTTGGCGAGGCGATGTTGAACTTGTGTCCTACTTCACTGTAGATTGAATTTTCCGCCTCTTCTATGCCTGCCGCAAGTTCCCTGCTGTATTCCTGCAGTGCGTTCTGGTCAAGGTGGATTCCGGCGATTTCCATTTCTGCAAGAATCGGAAGCACCTTCATTTCTGTGCCTGTAAAAAGGTCGTAAAGGTTCTGTTCTTTAAGAAGCCCTTCAAGTTCAAGCCAGAGTTGATACGTGAAGTCCGCGTCCTCGGCGGCGTATGGAACTGCACGCTCTATTTCAAGGTCCGCGAATGTCTGTCCTTTTGGAACTATGCTTTCGTATTCGATTCCCTTGAGGTGTATGAAATTTTCCGCCATCTGTTCCAGGGCGTATGATTTTTTTCCAGTTCTGTCAGGGGAAAGAAGCCAGCCTGCAATCATCGTGTCTATGATCTGGCAGGCGGGTTTTCCGTCCTTGAATGAAATTCCGTTTGAGCGCAGCACTTTGTAGTCGAACTTTCCGTTGTGAAGTATTACGCGTATTGCTGGATTGTCAAAAATGCGCAGCAGTTCTGAAAACGCTTTTTCTTTTGGAACGAGCGGTGTTGTTTCAAAGATGTTTGTTGTAAAAAGAGGAACGTAGAACGCCCTTCCGCTCTGGAAACACAGGCTGAATCCTGCGATTTCTGTGTTCAACGCGTCAAGGCCAGTGGTCTCGCAGTCGAAGGCGACGGTTCCGTTTGTTATGGCTGAGTCGATGATGTTTTTAAGTTCGTCGATGTCTGTTACGGCCGTATAGTTTCCCTTGTTCTGTATGGGTTCAATGTATTTTCCGTCGCCTTCTGCGGCTGAACTGTATTGGGTGGACTGGGGTTTTAGGGGTTCGCCCCTAGGAGAGGGGGTAGCGGACAAGCCCTGCGTGTGGGGCTTGGAAGCGAGGGGGAGACTTCCCCCGCCTGTGCCGTTCTGAGTCTTGGACGCAAGTTCTTCGTATGATTTTGCGACGGCGAACGCTCCGTGTTCCTTGAGGAGTTTTGCGGCTTTTGCGCAGTCAAGGTCGATTTTGTTTTGAAGGGCGACGTCAATCGAGCCGCACGGAACTTGCTGGTCGAGGCGTACAAGTTTTTGGGAAAAATACGCGTTTTCTTTTCCGTCGGCGAGTTTTTTTTGCATCGCGCCCTTGATTTTGTCGATGTTTGCGTATATTCCGTCAAGGTCGCCGTATTCGTTCAGGAGTTTTGCGGCGGTTTTTGCGCCCACGCCCTGTACGCCTGGAATGTTGTCCGCCGTGTCGCCAAAAAGTGAAAGAAGGTCCAGCAGCTGCGATGGTTTTACGCCCCATTCTGCCTGCACGCCTTCTTCTGTTGTGAGTTTCCAGCCGCCGCCGTTTTCGGGTTTCAGTATGCTTGTGGTGCCGCACACGAGCTGCATTAGGTCCTTGTCGCCGCTGAGAATCCGGCATTTACGTCCTGATTCGCCGCATTTTTTTGCTACTGTCGCGATTATGTCGTCCGCCTCGTAGCCGTCGCACTGCAGCACTGGAATTCCAAGCGTTTCAAGAATTTCTGTAATCCACGGAATCTGCGCGTGGAGGTCTTCGGGCGTTTTGTTGCGCGTGGCCTTGTATTCGGGGTAGAATTCGTGGCGGAATGTCTTTGTCTTTGAGTCCATCGCTGCAATCAGGCAGGACGGTCTGTAGTGTTCGAGTATGTAATGGAAGTTTCTGAAAAATCCAAAAAGCGCGCTGATGTTTTCGCCGTTCTGGTTTGTGAGCGGCCGGTTTATGAAGGCGAAATAGCAGCGGAAAATAAGTCCGTATGAGTCCAATATGTAAACTGTGTTGTCGTTGTCCATGGTGCAATCATATCATTTTTTCTTTGGATATTGAATATTGAACGGACCGCGGAGGTGTAATGCGTTCGGCACACTCGTGTAACGGACTGTAATGGTGGGCGGGCGTGTGTAATGGCAGGCGCGAGTTTTCGAGGATTGCGTGCAATACAGAACGCGGACGTGTGTGATACCAAACGCGGGCGTGTATTGACCGTGTAATGCGTTCGGCGCGCACGCGTAAGGTACTGTAATGCTATTCCGCCTTTTTCTTGAACTTGTTCACGATGTCCGCAGGAATTTTTTCTTTAAGGTGCTGCAGGTTCTGCGCAAGACTTGACTGGTCGTTGAACATCATTGAAATCTGTTTCTGGTATATTTCTGATATCCTGTAGCGAACGATGTCCTGTTTTGCGGAAAGTTCCACACCCACTTCAAACGGTTTTTCAAGGAAGGTGAATTTTCCCACCTTTTCGAACGGCTTGAATCCGTTTTTTGCTGTAAGAAGTCTTTCAAATTCCTTGAATATGAGGTCCTTGACTTTTGTGTTTCTAAGGAGAGCCGTAAAATTCTCTGAATCCAGTGAATTTTCTTTTGCGAACTGCAGTATGTTGTCCTTTGCAGGAATTACAAGCGCGCCAAGTGAATTCTGGTCGTTTCCTACAACCACTGCCTGCGCGATGTATGGCGATTCTGCGAGTTTACATTCAATTGGGAACGGCTCGACGTTTTCGCCCGAACGCAATACGATTGTGTCTTTGGAGCGTCCGCGGACCATCACTTCGCCGTGCACAGTCTGTATTACAAGGTCGCCCGTGTTGAACCAGCCGTCCTTTATGAATTTTGCTGTGAGTTCAGGCTGCCTGTAGTAGCCCTTCATCACGTTTTCGCCCTTTATGTACAGTACTCCTTTTTCTCCAGGACGGCAGGCTTTTCCGTTCAGCGATATTACACGTCCCTGGCAGTACGGCATTACCCTTCCTATTGTTCCAAGGACGGGTTTTTTTGGATTTCTTATGCAGCATATCGGGGCGGTTTCTGTAAGTCCGTACGCTTCAATCAGGCTTATGCCTATTGAATTGAAGAATTTGTCAACTTCCGGGGCAAGTCCTCCTCCGCCCGACATTCCAATCTTGAATTTTCCGCCAAGGGTAGCCTTTGCCTCCGCGTAGAATTTTTTGCCGCTCGCCTTGAACGGAAGCAGGAACAGTATTGGAATGTAAAGGAATTTGCTGAAAATCTTTACGATCAGTCCGCGTTTTTTGAACTGCTTGTTCCGTCCGAGTATTATGTCCGTCATCCTGAGTATTGCGACCGCCGCGCCTGTTGACGTCTTGAAATGCACCAGGGCGCGTTTTGACGCCGACGAACACTGTTTTTGAATCTGTTTTGATATTGCATCCCACAGTCGGGGAACGCAGGCCATGAACTGCGGCGAGATTTTCTTCATGTCCTCAAGAATCATGCTGGCGATTGGCTTTGAATAGCATATTGAAGCGCCCACGTAAAGCAGGTAGTATTCGATTTCCCTTTCGTATACGTGCCAGACTGGAAGTATGCTCAGCGACTTGTCTTCTTTTTTTAACGGAAGAATCTGCGCGATGTCCTTTACCTGGCACAGAAAATTCCTGTGAGTGAGTTCAACTCCCTTTGGAGTTCCCGTAGTTCCAGATGTGAATATTATGGTCGCCGTGTCCTCGCCTTTTCCTTCTTCAAGGATTGATTCAACGCGTCCGGGGTTTTCTGAACGGAACTGTCTTCCTTTTTCTGTGATTTCATTGAAGTTGTATACGTTCACTCCAAGTTTTTCAAAAAACGCCTTGTCCACGTTTTTTTCGTCAAGGAGGACTATGTTTTTTACAAGCGAAAGGGATTCCCTGCATTCAATCAGTTTTTTGTATCCTGAATTTCCTTCCACTACAACCGTCTCGCATTCCGCGAAGTGCAGGATGTAGGCAAGGTCTTTTATTGTGGCCTCGCTTCCGCGTGGAATGTCCGCACATCCGATGCTCATTATTCCAAGGCTTGAAACGAACCATTCCGGTCTGTTGTCGCTTATAAGTCCTATGTGGTCGCCTTTTTTTGCTCCAAGCGACAGGAGTCCCGCTCCAAAATAAAGCACTGACTGGAAGAATTCCATGTACGTTACAGGCTGGAAATTCTTTGCAGCGTCCTTGTAATACTGTACGGGGGAGTTTGGAATCGTCTTTGCCTTTTCGTAAAGCAGCTGTGGCACTGTAGAAAACATAAATGCTCCTTTCGTCAAGTTGTTTTACAAGACAAAATGACAAAAACGGTAATAGTGTCAATTGTACAAACTGTACTCCTTTTTGTTTATAAATTCAAGAGTGAAAAAATCGCGTTCCGGTTTTACAGTGCTGCTGTGCCTCGCTTGTGTGTTTTATAATTGAAAACAAAGGATTATTTCGTTATATTAAAGGAAGTCAAAATCTAATTTTATGGTGGAAAATTTGATGAGAAACATTTATGCAGAGCCTTTGTGCGATGACGAAAAAGACAGGAAGGCTCCTGAAACTCCGGCAGATCCTCTTTCTGAGAAATTTTTGAAGACAAGGCAGATTCTTCTTTCCGGCGAAGTGAACAAGGAATTGGCGGACAAAATTGTAAAGCAGCTTCTTCTTCTTGAGGCTGACGACGAAAAGAAAACCGTCTATATGTATATAGATTCTCCTGGCGGCGACGTTGACGCGGGTTTTGCTATTTTCGACATGATTCGCTTTGTAAAGTGTCCTGTTGTCCTTGTTGGAATGGGGCTTATTGCAAGCGCGGCGGCGTTGATTCTTCTTGCCGTCGACAGGGAGGACAGGCTTGCCCTTCCAAACAGCCGTTACCTCATTCATCAGCCTATGAGCGGAATGCGTGGAGTTGCGACAGACATTGAAATACACGCAAAGGAAATGGCAAAGACCAAGGCTTCGATAAACAGAATCATTTCTGAACAGACTGGAAAGCCGTTTGAACAGGTTGAAAAAGACACCGACAGGGATTACTGGCTGGACGCTGGCGAGGCGATTGAGTATGGACTTGTCAGCAGGATTGTGTCGAAACGCACAGATTTGAAAAAATAAATATGGTATTTCAGCTGGGCGATGTGCTGTCGGAAGAAATTCTCAAGGCAATGGAAAATCAGGATGAAACGTTTCTGCTTGACGCGGAAAATCTTTCACTGGTTTCCGCCCATGAGTTCAAGGCGGACGGAGATTTGTATTACAGTCTGCCTTGCTGGGATTCTTCAAGAGGCTTTGAACTTAGACAGGATTTTGTGAACGGTTTACAGAATCCCGTTGCAAAGGACAGGCTTCTGACGGTTCTTCGTTCTGGAAGGGGGGTGTTCAGGAATTTTAAGGTCGAATTAAAATGTTTTCCAGCGGTGGAACGGCAGTGGCATTTTTTCAAGAACAGGAGAATGTTGCGTCTGGTTGCTGACTGGTACAATGATTTAAGAGAAATCTGGGGTTTGGAAAAACTTGAACAGGCGCCTGAAGACAACGAGTATCTTCTTTTAGACGACTTTACGTTCAGTCCATACACCAAGGCAGATTCTCAGTTGATTTGTGGTTTGTCGGAAACAGCAGGTGATTTTGAAGGTGACTGGCCTGAACAGGTAAGGTCCGCCGTAACAGAATTATGGCAGAGGCAGTTTTTATTTGCCGACACTTTGGACCAGATTGGATTTATTTGCAGGTCGCTGTCAAACGAATTTGCCGGTTGCATTACCGCTTCTTCTGTTTCAAAGAAAACAAAAAGTGCTGTGGTTTTGACAAGTTTTTTTGTTCACGAAAAATTCAGGGGGCTGGGGATTGGCGCCGAACTTTTGGAAAGGTGTCTTTCTCAATTGAAGTTCCTCGACAAAGAATGGATTTTGCTTACAAATACAATCATTCCTGAATCAATGGAACGTCTGCTGTTGCGTTCGGGGTTCAGTAAGACAGGATCGGGATATTCAGCAAAAATCCAGTAGCGGACTTTAATCCGCCACAAAATGAGTTTTTATAAACAGGACGCGGAAAAATCCGTGGGAACATCCATGTAAAAAACTCAAAAAAGCGTAAAAAAACTAAGGAGTTAATTTTTATGTACAATCGTAATTCAGACATTGATTTGGAAAATGTTGCGTCGTTTCTTGAAGACGCGGTAAACAAGGTTAAAACTCAGGAAAATCCTGACATTCTTAACGACATCAAGAAAACATTCAAGAAAAATGTGCCTTTTGCACTCCGTATGTACGTCGCGGCGTATCTTGTAAAGGAGGCGCAGAGGCATTACAGGGGACCTCGCCAGAATCGTCGTGATTTTTCAGACAGGAACAAGAGGTTTGGTTTTGACAAACAGGAAAAGCGCGAAAGAAAACTGTTCAATTCTGACTCCGCCGTTTCTGCGGAAGAAAGACCTACACGTCCACGCGTTCAGATTGACCCTGCCGTTGCGGCGACGATTTTCATAAGCGTTGGAAGAAACAGGCGCGTTTTCCCAAGGGATCTGGTTGGTCTTTTGATAAGCGTGGCAGGTCTTGAAAGAGACAGGATAGGCGACATCCGTGTGCTTGCAAATTATTCTTTTGTACAGCTTTTTGCCGAGGACGCGGAAAAATCCATAAAGGCTTTGGACGGCTACGACTACCGCGGACGAAAACTTGCGGTAAGTTATTCAAGGCAGAAGGCCGAGGAATTTGGCGGAGCGGACGAACCGGCTGCTGAAAACCAGGTGAACGACGAGGAAAGGCTCTCGGCGGAAGATGCGGCGGCTTATGCGGCCGCGGAAAAGGCTGCGGTCAATCAGGAACCGTTTTCCGCTCCGAGCATAAGTTCTGAAAACTAATATCGTTTAAGATTTACGCACCGTTCTCGTCAGAGGACGGTGTTTTTTTTATGCGGAACTTGCAACGTGCGTTTTGATGCACGTGTTTTTTGGGAGGATTTTGTGCGCTGCATCAATACTGGAATTCTTGGAGTGAACACCTGGATTGTTCCGATTTGCGCCAACGCCGTTCTTGTTGTGGATCCCGGCGCAAGCCGTGAAACGGGAGACGCCTTTACGTTTGTGGATTTTTTCAAGAAGAACGCCCTGGCGCCGATTGGCGTTTTTCTTACGCACGGACATTTTGACCACATAGCGGGAACGGGAATATTCAAAGAGGATTTTCCTTTTGCGCCTGTTTCAATACATCAAAACGATTTGGGCATGGTAGGAAAATCCGCGCTTTACACGCAGGGGCCTCTTTTTGTTGACATGGGAATTCCACAGTTTGCAAGGATTTTACAGAATCTTCCCGAACCTGACGTGCTTTTTCAGGACGGACAGAATCTTTGCGACGTTTTTGATTCCGACGTTCTTTCGCAAAGTCGGGATTTTTCTTCGCTGTTTACAGGAAGTTTTTCCGACTTGAAGGACGGACTTAAAAAATGGAAGATAATCTCGACTCCCGGACACACAGAAGGTTCGGTCTGTCTTTACTGTGAAGAAAAAAAATCTCTTGTTTCGGGAGACACGGTTTTTTTCCACTCATACGGACGAACGGATCTTCCTGGCGGAAGCGACATTGAAATGCAGAAAAGTCTTGCGCTTCTGCAGAAGATTGTTCCAAAGGACGTGAACGTATATCCAGGTCACGGAGACGGAGCGTTTCTGTTTGGCGAAAACGCGGGCGTTTTGAGCGGCACGTCATTCTGAGCCGCACGTCGTTCCGAGGCGAAGCCGAAGAATCCATTCTGTATTAAAACATCTTCTCCGGCGCGAATGGACTGAAGAGCATCTTTGTCCTGTCCTTTAACGCCATGAAGCTTGTGTAGACCACATTTCGGGGCTGGATGAAAAGATAGGCGAATGTTGGAAACGGCAGCTGTCTTGGGAGCGATACGCTTCCAGGGTTCATCATGCAGATTTTTCCCTGTATTTCTTCGGGGCTGTGTGTATGGCCGAAAAGCACTACGTCGGAGAGTGTGTTTACCGCCCTTTCTTCAAGAGCCTTGTGTGAGTAATACACGCCCTGTTCGTGTCCGTGAACCATCAGAATCTGTTTTCCTGCGGCAATCAGGCTCACCTCTTTTGGAATTACGGTTGGAAAGAAGTCCTGCCTTTTTATTCCGGAAAAAAATTTTGATCCGTGGTCGAATTTTGAAAGGTGCTGGTAGGGGTCGTTGTTGCCTTTTACAAAGCATATTGTCGCAGGCAGTTTTTCTTTTAGCGATTTGTTTCCGTTTGCTTCCTCGATTATTTCAAGAATGTCCTGGACGCCGTCGCCTGCGAACATCAGGGCGTCACATTCGTTCGTGTGGTTTTCGATTATGTGGTGCAATACGTTCAGGTTTCCGTGGCTGTCAGACAATACAAGGATTTTCGCCTGGTCTTTTGCTGCGAGGTTTTTAAGTTCTTTTGGCGTGGAAAAAATTCCGTTTGAAACCTGCTTTAAACTGTTCATCTGTTCAGGTTACTCCAGCACAAAATGGTTTATTGATATTAGTCCCGTGTCTGGGTCGGAGTAGCGTTCAACTTTTGATTTTCCGCAGATTTTCTTTACGACCTCGAAAAGTTTTGAGTTTTTTTCAAACGCGCACTCGCTGTATGAGATGTATCTTATACAGTTTTCAAGAATTTCTGGAATTTCGTGAACGTATGACTGTTCCTCTTCCGCAAGAATTCCATTTATTTCAGCCTTCTGGGCCTTGTCTATTACAAAATCGGAAGAATCCTCGATTCCAAGCACGTCGTCCTGTGGAAAAAGCGTGAACACTGGATACGGCAGGTTTCCGCCCCATGAATCCTGCATGCGCGCTATTGCAACGTGTGTTCCTTCAGGCGCTCCAAGAAGCACGATTCCCTGAAGTTCCTTGTCGGAAAGCAGCTCCGCAAGTCCTGTTATGTATGCCCTGGAACCTCGTTTGAAGTCGTCTGGAAAGGTGAGCGGATAAATCAGTCCGCCGTCTTCCGCTGAACCGAATTTTCTGAAAAGCCTCTGGTTCATGATGGAGGTGAAGTCCTCCGAATTGTAGCCGTAGCCGTACAGTACGCAGATTCTTTTGTTTGTGGCGTGCCAGAGTTGTGTTTCTTCGCTGAAAAGTTCCGCGCTTGATTCCGCCGCAAGAAGATTTATCTGTGTGTTAGCTTTGCTGCGTGCCTCTTTTTTTGCACAGGATGTGAGCGCAAGAGAAAGTATTATTAAGAATGTAAGAAAACTAGGCTTCTGCATGGAAGAATATTAATGGATTTTTACAACAAAAACAATAAACGCACGGAGGCAAAACGCGTTGTAAAAATGTGGAAAAGTCGCGCCGATATTTAAAAAAATGCCCCGACACAAAAATCGGGGCGTATCCTTGTAAAGTATTACTGTAAAATCAGACTGCCAGAGGATTTGTAAGTTTTTCAAAATACGATTTTGATTCCCTTGCCGCAACACCGCTAAGGACAATCAGAGAAATACAGTTTGGAATCGCCATAAGACCGTTAGTGATGTCCGCGATGGTCCAAACTTGGCTTATGGTGAAGTAAGGTCCGATGAACACTGCCGCGATATACATCCAGCGGAACGCCTTTACAACCGTCATGTTTCCCCTTGAAAGATATTCAAGACATCGCTCAGAATAGTAGTCCCATCCAAGAATCGTTGTGAAGGCAAAAAATACAAGGCATATCATAAGAAGGAACTGTACTGAACGGCCGTCGCCGCCAAGAACCTTTGAAAACGCCACGGACGTTAGCGCGATTCCCTTGAGGTCTCCGAAGCCTGCCGCATTGTCGCCGGTGTAAAACGCTATTATTATTGCAAGACCCGTCATCGTACAGATTATGAGGGTGTCTATGAAAGTTCCAAGCATGGAAACTATTCCCTGCGCAACAGGTTCGTCCGTCTGTGCCGCGGCCGCCGCGATTGGAGCGGATCCAAGACCCGCCTCGTTTGAGAAAATTCCACGGGCGACGCCCTTCTGCATTGAGTCTGTAACCTGCTTGAACGTCCAGCCTACCGCTCCACCAACAGCCGCCTGCCAGCCGAACGCGTTTTTAAATATGACCATGAACGCTTCAGGAATCCTTGTGGCGTTCATTATGAGTACTGACACGCCAAGGAAAACGTATACTACAGCCATGGCTGGAACGACTTTTTCGGCAACCTTGGATATGCGTTTGAGACCGCCAATCAATACAAGCGCGACTCCAAGAGTTACAACAAGCCCTGCAATCACTACCGCCCAGCTGTATTCATTTCCAAAAAGCGAAAAGGCGATGTGCCTGTTTTCCGGGTCTAGGGCGTTGTTCACGGCGGAGGTGATTCCGTTTATCTGCGTGAAAGTACCGATTCCAAAAAGTCCAACACACACGCCAAAAATCGCAAAAAGAACTGCAAGCCATTTCCATGAAATTCCAGTGCGTTCCTTCATACCTTTCTCAATCGTATAGAAAGGTCCGCCAAGAACGTGTCCGTCGTCGGCGTGTTCGCGATATTTAAGGGCGAGCATACATTCTGTGTATTTTGTGGCGCTTCCAACAAGGGCTGCAAGCCACATCCAGAAAAGGGCGCCAGGACCGCCTCCTGCAATTGCAGTTGCAACTCCAACTATGTTTCCGGTTCCTATTGTTGCGGAAAGTGCGGTGCACAGCGCCTGGAATGGAGTTACCTCGCCCTTTCCTGTGTGCTTGCTGAAAAGCGTCTTGAGTGCAAGACCCACTTTTCTGAACTGGATTCCACGCAGTCTTACTGTAAGAAGGATGCCGGTCGCAAGGATGAGGACGATTGTTGGAAGTCCCCATACAATGTCGTCGATTTTGTTAAGGATTGTGTCGAACATTTGAAAATCCTAAATTTAAAAAAATAAGAGCCTCTGAACGCGGTGGTTAAAGGCTCTCCAAAGAGTTGCAAACAAGTAAAAAAAACGCCCTGTCCTGCTTGCCTGAGATGTCGGCTCTAATAGCCTTAACCCTTCGGCGCTCCGTCAGCGGAGACTCTCCAGAGAACTGATGAATCAACAACGTCTATCACCAGCGGGTAAAAGGTATCACTTTCAAAAATTTTTATCAAGGACGAAAAACTGCGGTTTTTACGCGCCAGGGCGGTTTTTACGCGTCGGCTCAAGATTTACGCGTCGGGTCGTCATGTTGAGCGCAGGCGAAATATCCAGAAAATTCGCTTTTTGACTCAAACCTCATGCGATTTTTTGTGGCAGGATGCAAAAACTCAAGGACCGTCGCGTGAAGGAGAAGTCGTTCCCCTTCAAGTGCCTTTCCGTACAGAGTGTCGCCTACAATCGGAACGTTCAGTCCGTGGCTGTCCGCGCTGGCAAGCCTCAGTTGATGCGTTCTTCCAGTCCTTGGAATGAACCTCATGCGTGTAACTTTTCGTTCGTGTCCTGCAGGATCTTTGTATTTTTCCGTTCCAAGATTTTCATATTCCGTTACCGCTTTTTTTCCGTGAACTGCATCCCATATCTGGTGCGGTCTGTTTTCAACGTCAAGGCGGAAATACAGTTCAAGGATTCCGCCCTTTGATTCAACAACGCCGTCAAGAACCGCCTCGTATTCCTTGTACACTTCCTTTTCCTCGAACTGGCGGCTTAAATTCCTGTGCGCGTCCGCGGTTCTGGCTATTACAAGAAGCCCCGATGTTTCCATGTCTAGCCTGTGGATCGAAGGCTGTTCTATTGCGTCTGGAAAAAGATTTTTAAATCGGCTTACAACGCAGTCCGCTTTTTCAGGTCCGCGTCCAGGCACGCTCAGAAGACCGCTCTGTTTTTCAAGGACGACTATGTCTTTGTCGCGGTAAATTATTTTCAGCCCAAGCATTTCCGGCAGTATTATTGAACAGCGTTCGTCGCATGGCGCGTATTTTTTTCCTGATTTTTTTGTTGAATTTTCCTTTCCGTAATAGACTTCGCAAAGGCTTTGTATTTTGTATTTTCTGCTGAACGCGTAGTCAATCAGTTTTGGAGCGGAACAGTCGCCCGTTCCTGTTGGAGGAAGTTTTCTGGAAGAAATTTCTGTAAGAGTCCTTTTTTTTCCGTCAAAGCAGTGGAATGAATACAGGGCGAACACTTTTTCAAGCGATTCGTCGCAGAGGGTTTTACGTTCTGCCCGGAGTTTTTTTTCTTCTTCCGACATCGACTTGAATTTGTTTTCAGAAATTTTACGTTTTTCTTTCAGGTTTTTGATTCTGTCTGTAAGGTCGTGGATTTTTCCGTCGTTTTTCTGCAGGGCGGAATTGATTTTTTCCTGCGGCGCAATCGGTCCTACAAAAATCAGTTTTTTAAGAAAATCTTCAACTTCGTTTTTGGTTGTGTGGTTTTCTTCAATTTTGTGTGGAAAATCCATTGCCTGTGCGTCCGCGCCGCCTTCAGACAGCAAGAATCCGTTTCTTTTGTCGGAGTGTTTTTCCGCTGCGTGTTCAAGCCGCCTTGAGATTCCGGAAAGAGTTGCAATCATGATTTTGTTTCCGTTCTGGTCAAGGCACACGGCGGCTCCAAGCATGATTCCGTGTCCGCCACGTTCAATGCTTTGTGGCGAAACTTGAACCATTTTTATGACGCCTGATTCAAGTCCGTGGATTATTTTTGTGCATATTTCAAACGCTTCTTCTTCGTCAAAAGGCGGAAACACTAAAGCCCCCGCACTTCCAAAGTTCCGTCCGCTCTTGCTATGAACGCCGCCGGAGTGTTTTTTGTAAAGAAGCCGGTTTCAACTACGCCTGTAATTCCGTTTATCGAGTCCTCGAATTCTTTTGGATTTACGGGATTTTTCCAGAGGCAGTCGACAATCTGGTTTCCGTTGTCCGTTATTACAGGACCGCATTTTTTAACGCCCTCGCGCAGGACGACTTTTGCGCCAAGTTCTTCAAGACGCTTTTTTACGGGAATGTAGGCTTCTGCGATTATTTCAACTGGAAGCGGAAATTTTGTTCCAAGGTTTTTTACCGCCTTTGAAGAGTCAGCGACTACAACAAACTTCTTTGAATTGTACGCTACGATTTTTTCCCTAAGAAGCGCCGCCCCTCCGCCTTTTATGAGGTTGTTTTCAGTGTCGATTTCGTCCGCTCCGTCTATGGCAAGGTCAAGTTCGCCGTCTATAATCCTGTCCCTGAATGAAAAAACAGGAATGTTCCAGTCCGCGCAGGCGTTTTCCGTCTGGAAACTTGTTGCAACCGCTTTTATTCCTGTAAGTTTTCCCTGTGCGATGTATTCGCTGAGCCTCTTTACTGCAGGAAGGGCGGTTGAGCCTGTTCCAAGACCTATCTTCATTCCGCTGAATATAAGCCCCTTTTCAAAAAGAGTGTCGATTGCGCTTGTGGCGGCAAGTTTTTTCTGTTCGTTCTGTGAGATTTCGCTCATTTTAATTTCCTTAAACAAAATAATGTCTGTATGTTTGATTTTTTTGAGTGTCAAATTTTATGGAAGCCCGAAGTTTCGTATTCCTGTCCTGTAAAATACTTGAACTGCTGGTACGCCTGGTACTTGAGCATGGGCATTCCGTTTGAGGCCATGCAGCCCACTTCCATAGCGGACTTCATTATTGGCGTGCTTCCAGAGGTTATTATTATGTCGAACAGTTTTTCGTGTCCCTTGAACTGATAGAACCATATCGGGTTGTTTTCCCTGGAGGAGGTCTGGGTTGAATCCTGCCCAAGGCTTGTCGTCTGTATTATGATTTCAGAATGTCGTTCAAGAGTCTTGAGGCTTTCGATTCCAAGCGTAGCGTGTAAGAATCCGTACCGTTCCGCAAGGGATTTCGCCTTTGAGAGCGTCCTGTCAAAAATACACGCCCGTCCGCCCATCTGCTTTATTGAATACGCTATTGAATGTGCGGCTCCTCCCGCGCCAAGAATGGCAACACGTTTTCTGTGCAGTTTTGAAGCTCCCAGAAAGTCGGATAGCGCCATTTGAAAGGCGTATGAGTCTGAATCGCGTCCGGACCAGCCTGTGTTTTTTCGGATGATGGTGTTGCAGGCGTTTATTTCGGCGGTTTTTGCGTCAAGTTCGTCAAGGTTGTACATTATTTCGTGTTTGTATGGAATTGTTATGGCCATTCCGTCGATTCCAACCTGTTCCGCAAATTCAAGGCTTTCGTGTATTGATGTTGAAGGAAGAGGAATGAAAACCCTGTCCATTTTGTGCGTCCTGTAGCCTATGTTGTGCAGGAGCGGAATGGATGTGTTTTCCAAGGGGTAGCCTGTTACCGCACAGATTTTTGTGGACGCTCCTATGCCGCGAAAATTGTATACGTCGGAAAGCGTTATCGGATCAAGGTGAGCCGAACCTTTAAGATTGTCCATTGTCTCCCTTGGAGATGTGTATACGATGTGGGAGTTTGTCCTTGCGCTTAAAATTCTTGCGGGAGTTCCAAGGTTTCCGGTGGGGCATAGAATGTGGTCGAAGTCGGTGAAGTCTTTAGCCTCTTCAAAAAGTCTTGTAACGTCTGAAAGTTTTTGCGGAGTGAAAACAAGTTTTGGAATTTCGTAGCCCGTCTTCCGCATGGAGATGCATTTTTCCCTTATGTTTGTGATTGGACCGTCAAATTTGTGGCAGCTGCGTATTATCTTTACGCCGAACGCCAATGCCGCGTCTTCAAGGCTTGGAACGTGGAAGTCTTCCTCAAAGTCAACGTATGCGTAGTTTTTTGCAGGATTCCTGTCGGCGAAGGCGAGCGCGCGTCCAAAAAGCGCGGTGCGTGAAAATTCGCTTGAGGTGAAGTTTCCGGCGTCGCTTATGCGTCTGATTGTAAGGATGCAGGGAATTTTTATCATCAGCGGAAACTTTCTTACTTCAAGCTGTTCGTCCTCTGTAAGAAAGTCCACCCTCAATTCAGCCACGTCTATGAACTTTGCGTACCGCTCCACCATTTCGGCGTTCTGGCGGAGCGTTGGGCAGGTTAAGGTCAGGCAGATTAAGGTTTTTCCCATTGTATAAGATTCCTTGGTCCAGGTTTAACGAACCTGAACCTTGTGTTCCGCTTTATCAACAACGTACAGCGTGAGCGTAGAGCCTTTTGGAACTGTGTATGGAACTGTAACCTTTCCGCCGGTGTGGTTGAAGTTTACAAGTGTGTATGTTTCCTCGTGGTTTGCAACGTCTAGCCGCATAGGAACAGGGTAAGGGTAGTTGTTTACCTCCGCGGTGAATATTCCTGTTGATTCTGAACCTGAATTTGATGAAGGAAGGGCGAATTCAACGTTCATTCTTGTGTAGTTCTTTATGAACTCTCCTTCAAATTCTTCCTGTGAGATGACCGTTCCAGGTTTTTCATCTCCCCTTGCGCTTCTTCCTGTGATTTCAAATATGATTTTTGAGCGTGATATTGCCTGGAGCATATCGCTCACTGAATCTCCAATCAAATTTGGAATCCTTGTGTTCTCGAAGTTTGGTCCACGGCTTACAATCACCTTCAGCGTTATAGGCTCTGAAATTTCTGTTCCCTCGGTAGGCTCCTGTTCAAGGATTGTTCCTGCGTCGCTCAAGTCCGCCTTGTAAATCGGCTCTGCAAGATGAATCAAAGGCTTTGCAGAACCTGCAAAAAGCGTCTGGAACTTGAGTTTAAGGTCGTCGTAGTTTGTTCCAACGTAGTTTTCAACCTGATCGACAACCGCTCCACGGCTTACGACAAGCGAAACCCTGCTGTAGCCTTTTACAATCGAGCCTGAAGACGGATTCTGGTCAAGGATTGTTCCTTCGTCGCCAAGAATTTCTGAATATCTGAGCGTTATTTTTGGATAAAGTTCCTTGTTCTGCATTTCAATGAGCGCTTCGGAAAGAGGTTTTCCCCTGACTTCCGGAACCATGACTTTTTCAGGACCGCGCACGTTCACAAAGAAAATTGCAAGCGCGGTGCATGACATTACGATTATCGCGGCGATTACAGTCAACGCCAAAACGCCCGTGCTGCTCTGAATCTTTTGAACAAGGGCGTGAAAATCTATGCGTGAAAGTTTGAGTTTTTCTTTTATATCCATGAACGGAATACTAACATTTTTCGCCACAAATCGCAATCTTGCAGGGGAGCGGGCCGCGAGCGGCGTGTTGTAAAACAGCGCCGCGCCCACCCGCACGCCGTAAAAAAAATCTTCTAACTTCCCAGGACTGTTCCCACAAAATCCCTTGCGCCGTTCATGAACGACTTGTAATCCATTGGATTTTTTCCCTGGCGTTGAAGTTCTGTAACGGCAAAAAATCCTTCTCCGCATGAAACGATTATTCCGCGTGTTTTTTCAAAGGCTACGACCGTTCCCGGACTGTGCGCGCGTTTTAAAAATTCCGCGCCGTTAAAGTTCTGTCCGTCATAAAGCGGAACGCCCGAAATTATTTTTAGCGGAGCGTTGGACTCCGTAGTCCATGCCACGGGGTCGGGGTTGTACGCCCGTACAATCGCGTCGATTTTTTTTGCGGAACAGTTCCAGTCGATTTTTGCATCCTCTTTTTTTATGATTCCAGTGTATGAGGCTTTTCCCGTCTGTTCGGTTCCATTTGGAACTGCGTTTTTTTCGGCGATTTCTTGAAGGAGTTTTTCAATGGCCTTTCCGCCCCATTCCGCCGCGGAAGTTAAAAGGCTTCCTGCAGTTTCTTTTTTTGTAAGGGAAATTTCTTCCTGTGCAAGAATGTTTCCTTCGTCCATTTTTGCGCTGACTTTCTGTATTGAAAATGAGGTTTTTTCGTCAAGATTTAAAATGGCTGCGTTCACTGGTGTGCAGCCCCTGTATTCAGGAAGCCTTGACGGATGAAGGTTTATTCCGCCAAAACGGAAAAGTTCCATGAATTTTGGACCGAATATGCGTCCGTATGCAAAACATACAAGGATGTCCGGGTTTACATTTGAAATTTTTGCGCGACAGTCGCCGTCAAGGTGTTCTGGATTGAAGACCGGAATTCCATGTTCCTGCGCGAGTTTTTCTACTGGAGTTGGAACTGGAGTTTTGTGCCTTCCCTGCGCGCTTGGAGGATTTGTAAGAACGCCGACGATTTCAAACGTTTTTTTCGATTCTGCGCGCGTGGAGTTTATCAATGCGTTTAATGTCATGGCGGAAGCGGCAGGGCTTCCCGCGTAAAGAACCTTCAACATTGCGTCCTCCGATATTATTTTTTCTTTGCTTCTTTCGCGGCGATCTTTGCCGCTATGCGTTTTTCCTTCGCCTCTTTTTCAAGGCGTTTTTTCTGGGCGCGGGCGGCACGGTCTGCGAAAGACTTTTCTGTTTCCTTTGCGAATTCCGCGTCGCCCCTGTCTATGAAAAGTTTTCCGTCAAGGTGGTCGTTTTCGTGCTGTATGATTCTTGCAAGAAGTCCGTCTGCCTCAAGCGTGAATGGTCGCCCACGTTCGTTCAGCGCCTGTACTGTAACCTTTGCCGGACGTGAGATTGACTCGTATACTTTTGGAATGCTGAGGCAGCCTTCCTCGTAGTCGCACATTTCTGAAGACGTGGCGATTATCTGCGGATTTATGAAAACCCGTTTTACATCGTCGTCTGCGATTATTACAAAAACACGTTTTTTGATTCCAGCCTGCGGACCTGCAAGTCCAACACCTTCCGCTTCAATCATCGTCTGGAACATTTCTTCCAAAAAAGAACGGAATTCATCGTTTATCTCTTCCGGTTTTACAGGTTCTGCTACCTGTCTAAGAATTTCTTCACCAAGTTTTGTGATTCTCATATTCACCTCTAATTGTCAGCATAAAAAATCCTGCTTTTTCGCCGCGTTAAAACACAAGTTCAGCCAGGGCCACAAAAACAGGAAGTCCAACTATACAGAATACGCTTGTGGACATACATATAAGGGCAGCGTATGATTCGTCCTTGTTGAAAAGGACTGCAAGTCCGGAAATGCTTGTGGCGGCCGGGCATAGCGCCGCGATGTACACAACGTAACACATTGTACGTATATCTGGAATAAAGGCAAGGAGGCTGAACGCCGCGAACACAAGGGCGAACGCAAGGACTCCCACCACTACGTGTCTTAACAGAAGGACTTTTACAAGCCTTTTTGCATAGATTTTTCCAGCGTTCCAGTTGAACGTCGCAAAAAGCATTCCTATCAGAATCATTGCAAACGGCGTGTTCATCGTTCCAATCATGTAGATTGGTTTTGCGATTATTTCAGGAAGGTTGAACGGAAGGCAGAAAAGTACAAGTCCCGCCAGGACGCACAGTATGTTCGGGTTTGTAACGATGTTCCGGAAATTCACTTTTCCTGCCATCATGTAATACCCAAGCGTCCACACGAAAACGTTGAACACCGCTATGTATGCAAGCAGGTAGAACACGCCCTCGCTTCCAAGCACGCCCTGTATGAGCGGAATTCCTATGAAACCGCAGTTTGTAAGGATTGTCGCAAGTTTGTCTATGCAGTCAAAATCCCTGTCCTTTACGTTTTTTGAGCGTGCGAAAATCTGCGCCACTGCGAACATCAAAAAATGCGCAAGGACTGAAAGCGCCGCCACGATTGCGAACGCCTTTAGTTTCTGCGCGTCAAAGTCCATGTTGAAATGGCTCAGCGTAAGGCATGGATTTATGAAAAGAAGGAGCATTCTGCTTGCAAACTGCTGTTCAACCCTGCCGAACTTGAATTTTCTTGAAACGCCAAAGCTTGTGGCGGCGATTATGAGCATAATTAAAAGCTGTTTGATTACTAAAATATACATGTCAGACTCTTATTCTTGCGGCCCTCGCGTGTGCGGAAAGTCCTTCCGCGTCGCCAAGGAATCCCGCCGCCTGTGCACATTCCTTCATTCCAACGCTTCCTTCCTGAACCCGCAGAGTGGTAACAGTTTTGAGGAAAACCCTTGCACTGAGTCCTCCAGAATATCTTGCAGAACCGCTTGTTGGAAGCGTGTGGTTCAGGCCCGCCGCGTAGTCGCCAAAAACTTCCGCGCTTGAGTGTCCTATGAAAAGCGAGCCGTAGTTTTTTACAAGGCTCTGAACCATGTCGCGTTCTTTTCCTTCCTGCATGGCAAGTTCAAGGTGTTCAGGCGCCTTTCTGTTTGCAAAGTCCGCGGCCTGTTCAAGGGATTCCACAACGATGATTCTTCCAAGTCCGTCTATTGAAGTTCTTGCAGTCTCCCGTGTAGGAAGATCTTTCAACTGTATTTCTATCTGTTCGCTTACTTTTCTTGCAAAGTCCATTTGCGTGCATGCAAGTACAGGCTGTGCCAGGACGTCGTGTTCCGCCTGTGCAAGAAGATCTGCCGCGACCCATGACGGATTTGCGGACGCGTCTGCGATTATGAATACTTCGGTTGGACCTGCAACCATGTCTATGCCGACTTTTCCAAACACCATCTTCTTTGCGGAAGACACGAATTTGTTTCCAGGTCCTACAATCACGCTTACTGCAGGAATTGATTCAGTTCCGTACGCCATCGCCGCCACCGCCTGGCTTCCTCCGCAGGCATACACCTTTGTGCAGCCGCAGATGTATGCCGCGGCCATGATGCCTTCGTCAGCGTACGGCCTTCCGCCTGTAAACGGTGCGTTTGGCGTTCCCCTCCCTGTTTCTGACGCGGCCTTTGCGTCGTCCGGGTGTACACGTGGAGGCGTGCACATTATTATTTCTTCCACGCCCGCGGCCTTTGCAGGGCTCACCGTCATTACTACGGTTGAAAGAAGAGGAAAACGTCCTGCTGGAACATATACGCCCGCCTTTTCAACCGGTATGGTTTTCTGTCCTGTATGGACTCCCGGCGCGATTTCCATTTCAAAATCGTCAAAGGAGTCTTTCTGCCGCGCCGCGAATCTTAACGCAAGGTCGCGCGAATATACAACGGCATTGTATGTGTCTGGATGTTCTTTTTTTAGTTTGTCGGCCGCTCTCTTCAGGTCTTCTTCAGAAATCAAAAACGAGGACGGAGAACTTACGTCAAACTTTTCTGCGTATTTTTTAAGCGCGGCGTCGCCATTTTTTACAACGTCGTCAATCACGTTCTGAACAACATCGTTTGTGTCAGAAAAACTGCGTCCTTCAAACCATGAAGGCTCAACTTCGCAAGCATTTAGAATTTTTATCATAACGGGTGTAGTTTAATGATTTTTTGGCTCTTGTTCCACACCGCGCGATTTTTGTATGGGAGGCGCGCTGTCTGTACAGAAGGAGTGTATTACAAACAGACCTGCGTGCATTACGAACAATCTTGCGCATTGTAAAACTTGCCTGTCATGCAGTCTGCGAAAGAAGTCCGGACATGCTGAACGCGTTGTCTCCGATTTTTTCAATCAGTCTTGTAAGGTCAAGGTAAAGGAGTTCGGACTTTACATCCGCGCCGCTTTCAAGACGCTTTCTTGCAAGTTTTTTAAGATTCTTTCTGAAAAGGTCTATCGAATCCTCAAGTTCCTGCGCCATCGCCAGTTTGTTTTCGTCAAGGTGCTTGTTTATGTTTATCCGTATGAACTGCAGGAACTGCCGTGCAAGTTCAACGTATGGAATGAGTTTTTCCATGTCGTCTTCAGGAAATTTCATCTTTTTTTCGATGCTGCGCTGCAGCAACATTCCCGCCGCCATGCACTCGTCCGACATTGCCTCAAGGTTTTCTGAAATCTGAATCATTATTGAAAGGTTTGCGTGCTGGCCCGCCGTTATGGAAAGGTGCTGGCATTTTATTATGTATTTTACAATCTGTTCGTGCATCTGGTCGCAGTAATTTTCCGCCTCTTCAAGAGGTGCGATGTGTTCTTCCATGAATTTTTTGTCTCGTTTTGAAATTCCAATCTGGAGCCTGTCGAACATCCGCGTTACAACGTCCGTCATGTTTGCAATTTCTTTTTCAACGCGGATTATGTGCATCGCTATGCTTTCTTTTCCGACTGTTTCAATGAATTCAAGTTTGTATTGACCGAGCGAACAGTTCTTGTCGTCCTTTACAAGGAAATTTGAAAGGCGTACAAGCTGTTTTGAGAACGGAAGAAGAAGCACGGTGTTCAGTGTTTTAAATACAGTGTGCAGTATTGAAATCTGTATGGCCACGTTGTCGTTTGGACTTATAAAGACAATGAAGCGTATGAACGGCTTGAAGAAAATCAGCGCGAGCGTTGTTCCAAAAAGATTGAACATTACGTGCATGAGGGCGGATCTTCTTGCATCTGCGCACGAACCGAAGCCCATTACCGCTTCGCCTATGTTTTTGCTTCTTGAATCTTTTATGAACGTAAGGAAAAAACCAAGTCCAAAAATAGGAATCGCAAAGTCCACGATTTTAAACTTTGCGAATTCTGCAAGTTCCGGATTGAACTTTAAAAGTGCCACGAGCCACGCCGTTATGGTTGTTCCGATGTTCGCACCAAAAATTACGCCCACCGACTGCGTGAGGGTTAAAAGTCCTGCGTTTATGAACGAGATGACCATTACAGTGGTCGCGCCGGACGACTGTATTATCATCGTGATGAGCATTCCGGTAAAAAGCCCTACAATTGGGTTTCCGGTAATATGAGCCAATGCGCGTTGCAGTTTTTCGCCAGCACTTTTCTGAACACCGTCGCTCATCAAGTGCATTCCGTAAAGAAGGAAACCAAGGCTTCCTGTCAACAAAAGAATAGAATTTACAATGCTCAAGGTGGCTAGAGTTTACAGAAATGCCACCTCTTTTTCAAAGTTTTACAGCGAATCGGACGGGCGCCGCGTGTATGGTTCAACAGGGGCTTGAACGAGGACTTGAACAGGTTCTTATGTAAATGTAAACTTCTCCCGGAGGTCTGTAATGGCCTTTTAAAAGTTCTGCCCTGCGCGGCTTTTACACTTTCCCTTGCTTCCTGCATGGATGATGGAGGACAATCCTACGACAGTAGAAATGTCGATGCCAACGCCTTCAAGCCTGCGTCAAAAAATATCTGCCGAATCAAAAATGGGTGAAACTACCGTTCAGATAGAACGGGATTACACTGTTACAAAAACAGAGGGCACGCCAAACACATACTCTGTTGAATATCATACATATAAAATGAATGGCGTTGACATGCTGGCAACCTCAAAATCAGAAATGGAAGCAGCCTTTGTAGCGTCATATAAAGATGAAAGCTGGGATGCTGAAACGATTGCTTTTTCAGCTTCATTTACAGTCAACAAGGACGGCACCGTTGCATTCGTAAGGGGCGAAGAATCTGCCTCCGGCACCTATGTGATTGACAGGGAAAATTCAAAGATTACTGTTACGGTCAATGAAGACGGAGAAGAGGCGGTCGTGGAAGCCAAGTATTCTAACGACGGAAAAAACATCGTTCTTGTTGGACTTGATTCCGATGAGCATGGAACTACAACATCAACAATGACATTTACACGAAAATAAAACAAACCTGTGTAAAAACTTTTTGGCATAAAAAAGGGCTGTCTTTTGAAGCGGTAAAAACTTCACAAGACAGCCCTTTTTATGTCTATTCCCTGTTCCAGTTTGCCCTGGTTGAATAGTACGACCAGAGTCCAACGTTTCCGTATTCCGCACTTGCAGTGCTTTCCGTGTATCTGAACTGCATTGAACTGTAAAGCGACGAGCCTTCGCCTGTTTCTTCGATTGAAGGGTCTGTACAGAAAAGAACCCTTACGATGTATGGAGAATACATTATCGAGGACGCGTTTGTAGTAAAGTCCGTGGTCGCCGTGGCGGGCTTTCCTGTGGCGGAATCCTTTAAAACCCTGTACGCGCCGTATTCCAATGTGCCAAGAATTACAGAATCCTTTGTAACCGCCATTGATATTATGTTCGCAGCGGCTCCGCTTGTGTTTTCAATTCCTGCAGGCTCGGAAAGTTTGTTTCCATCGGAGTCAATCGCCATTCCGTTTATGTACGCGTCAAATTCGTTCACCGAGGAAAGCGTCTTTGTATAGTTTCCGTCCGTGTCCTTTAAATACACTGTTTTTGCCGTAGCGGAAGAAAATGCCGCCGCCGAAACGCTTTTAAGTGAACTTCCGTTTCCGTAGTAAAGGTATTTTGCCTCGGAGGACTTTGTTTCGTCCGTTTCGGCCGCAAGAAAATTCAGAAAGTGTATGTTTCCGTTCATGTTGTACGCCGAAAGCGTCCTGTATGTCGCTCCGTAAGTTCCCGCAGGAATCGTGTCGCCTTCCTCCACAGTGGTGGCCGCGCCTGAAAGTTTAAGGATTCCGCAGTTTCCGTATTCCCTGTTTCCGTAGTGCTGCTCATAGTTTGGACGTTCGTAAATTTCGTGCGAGGAGTTTGTGCTTCTGCTTGGAGTGCCGCCTCCGATTCGTATGAACGCCGCGCGGTTTTCCTTTTTTGGAGAATTCGTGCAGAAAAGGTGTATGCTTGAGTCCACCATGAAAAGATCAGGATTCAATTTTTCGATGTACTTTTCAATCGCCCTGTTTACTTCAGAAACTTCTTTCCATGGCCCGCCTACTGACGATGTGCAGAAAAGTTTTACGCGTCTGGGTTCGTTCCGGCTGTACGTGTCGTTGTATGTGGGCTGGAATGCAAGCGCGTATACGTGGTTCTGGTCGGAGGCGATTTTGTAAATGTTCCAGCCGGAAAATTCCGAGGAGAAATAGTCGTATTTAAGCGCGGCGGGCGCGGACTGGTCTTCCTGCCACGCCTTTCCATACATGTTTTTTGTGAGTTTTGAAACGTCGTCGTCGTCGCTAACCTGTTTATAGAAGATTCTTCCGTTTTGAAGATACAGCCATTCCTTTGAGGAGGAGTCGGTGAAGCGTACGATTGAATTTATGAATCCTTTTATCTGCGCGTCTTCCAGCGCGACCTCTTTTCTGATGCTGTGGAACACTGCGTTTGTACAGCCTGAAAAAATCACGCACATGGCGAGAGCCGTAATGATTCTGAAAACTGATGTTTTATTTCTTGAAGTATACATTTGAATCCCCGTAAAAATTAGAAGTGGTATCTGGCGGAAACCGAAGCCATCGCGAAATTTCCGTAGTCGTACACTGTCTTTCCGTCAACTTCTGACCACTGCGGAACGTAAAGGAAAAGTCCTGTAAGTCCTACAGACCAGGTTTCCGTGATTCTGTAGAACGCGCCAAGTTCAGCCTTTGCAACAGGGCTTGGAAAATATTTTTTGTTCTGGCAGGTTTCAAAGCCAAGTCCAAGTCCAAGGTATGCAGGAAATTCAAATTTGTTGAACGAGGGCTGCATTGCAACTCCGAATGTAAGCGGAACCATTGTAAGGCTGTTGTTTCCAAGCGTGGGGTTGTACGCCACAATCAGGTCGCCGCCAAGTGCAAGCCAGCGGTTTAAAAACCTGTAGTAGCCGATTTCGGCCGCTCCGCCCACGTATAAAAATCCTTCCGAAAGCCGTCCCGACGCGTCGGTTTTGAAAGGATTTCCAAAATTCAGCGGAAAATTTGCAAAAAGTCCGACCCTTATGTATTGGTCGCCTTTTCCGTTCGTTTCATATACAAATGTTGTGTCGGCGTCGATTTCCGAGCCGTCTGAATCTGTTTCTGCAAAAAAACCTGCAGAAAATATCGAAAGAATTGCGATTGAAAGTAAAATGCGTTTCATTTTTCCTCGTGATTTTCTATAATGTATAAAGACTATACATTTTTTGCTATATTTTTACAATTATAACAATAATGGAAACAAGAAGGTAACAGATGGGCGCGACAATTATTGACGGAAAGGAAATCGCATCTTGTGTAAGGGGCGAGGTGGCTGCGAAGGTTGAAGGACTGAAGGCGAGGGGAATTTCTCCGTGCCTGGCGGTTGTTCTGGTTGGCGAAAATCCAGCGAGCGTTTCATACGTTACAGGAAAACAGAAGGCGTTGGCGGAAGTTGGAATGAGCGACCGAAGCCTGCATCTTCCTGAATCCACTGGCGAGGAAGAACTTTTGAGGATAGTCGGCGAACTGAATTCCGACCCGAGTGTTCACGGAATACTTGTTCAGCTTCCTCTTCCAAAACACATTGACGAAGAAAAGGTGCTTCTTGCAATCGACCCTGAAAAAGACGTTGACGGCTTTCATCCGATGAACGTTGGAAATCTTGTAATAGGAAAAAAAGCATTCCTTCCATGCACTCCGCACGGAATAATAGTCCTTCTTGAAAAAATGGGAATTCAAACCAACGGAAAGCACGCTGTTGTGGTTGGAAGGTCAAACATAGTAGGAAAACCTCTTGCGCTTCTTCTTGCAAGAAAAGAGACAAACTGCACGGTAACGATATGTCATACCGGGACAAAAAACATGGCTGAAATTACAAGGCAGGCGGACATACTGATAGCCGCGACGGGAAGACCGCATACTGTTACAAGGGAAATGGTTAAGCCCGGCGCGACTGTGATAGACGTTGGCGTGAACAGGATTCCAGACGATTCAAAAAAGTCCGGATTCAGGCTTGTTGGCGACTGCGATTATGAAGACATAAAGGAAGTGGCGGACTACATTACACCTGTTCCAGGCGGAGTGGGTCCCATGACGATTGCAATGCTCATGTTCAATACGCTTGAGGCCGCTGAACGCTGGGCTCTGCCGCGTTAGCGCTGGGAGTGGCTGGCGAAAGCCAGTTCCAAGGCCGCTGTGGATTTACAGGCCTTGGAATGAGCCGCGCGGACGGCGAACCACGGACATAGCGACCCCGAGGGTTTTACATCTGTAAAACCCTCGGGGTAACGCCCATGGTTCTGTTTTTTTATTTTGACACTTTTTTAGTTTTTGTAAATTTATGCAAAAAAAGTGGTATTTCTGCAAAAATTTCATATTTATGCATTTTGAGTGGATTTTGGTTTTTTGGGCGGAAAGTTTTTTTGTAAATGTTTCAAATTCCACTAAATGTAGCGTGTTTTGGGCGTCCGTCTTGTTGTAATTCACTATTTTTTGGAGTATGATTCGATTAGACATTGGGTATAAATTAATTTTTTTTAAGAGGTGTAATTATGATTCAGAAAGAAGAATGGAACGGATTTGCCGGTCGCTTATGGAAAGAAGAAATCAACGTAAGAGACTTCATCCAGAACAACTATACTCCATACGATGGAAACAGCGACTTCCTTGCAGGACCTACTGACGCTACAAACAAACTTTTTGCGGAACTTCAGAAGCTTCAGAAGGAAGAACACAACAAGGTCTCTCACGGTCTTGACGGTGTTGACAGGACGGGCGTTCTTGACATGGACACAGATGTTGTAACGGGTCTTACTTCACACGCCGCGGGTTACATCTGTCCTGAGGGAAAGGATCTTGAACAGGTTGTTGGAATCCAGACCGACAAGCCTTTGAAGAGGGCGTTCATGCCTTTTGGCGGAATCAACATGGCGGAACAGTCGTGCGAGATGTATGGCTACAAGCCTAATCCTGAACTTCACAAGATTTTCACTGAATATCACAAGACCCACAACCAGGGTGTCTTTGATGTATACACCGCCGAGCACCGTGCTGTTCGTTCCGCACACATCCTGACAGGTCTTCCTGACACTTACGGACGTGGACGAATCGTAGGAGACTACAGGCGCGTTGCCCTTTACGGAATAGACTACCTCATCAAGGAAAAGCAGAAGGACCACGCGAATATCGGCGACGGAACAATGACTGAAGAAGTCTGCCGCCTTAGGGAGGAAGTTTCCGACCAGATAAAGGCGCTCAAGGGCTTGAAGGAAATGGCCCTCATCTACGGTTATGACATTTCAAAGCCAGCAAAGAACGCCAAGGAAGCGTTCCAGTGGCTGTATTTTGGCTATCTTGGAGCGGTAAAGACACAGAACGGTGCCGCAATGTCCGTCGGTAGGATTTCCACCTTCCTTGACATATACATCGAACGCGACATGAAGAACGGAACCCTTACAGAGTCTCAGGCGCAGGAACTTGTTGACCACATGGTAATGAAGTTCAGAATGGTACGCTTTGCACGAATCGAGTCGTACAACCAGCTTTTCTCTGGAGATCCAATCTGGGCGACGCTTGAGGTTGCAGGTCTTGGAATGGACGGACGTTCAATGGTTACAAAGAACGACTTCCGATTCCTCCATACATTGGAGAACATGGGTCCATCTCCGGAGCCTAACATCACGGTTCTGTATTCAAAGAGGCTTCCTGAAAACTTCAAAAAGTATTCTTCAAAGATTTCAATCGACACTTCTTCAATACAGTATGAGAACGACGAGGTTATGCGTCCAATCTGGGGCGACGACTATTCAATCTGCTGCTGCGTGTCTGCAACACAGACTGGAAAGGAAATGCAGTTCTTTGGAGCGCGCGCGAACCTTGCAAAGGCATTGCTGTACGCTTTCAACGGCGGTCTTGACGAATGTCTCAAGAAGGGCGTGCAGATTGGACCTGAATATGCTCCAATCACGGCGGATGTAATCGACGCTTCAAACTTCCCTGAGGTTATGAGGAAGTACACGGCGATGCTTGAATGGCTTGCGGGCGTTTATGTGAACGTATTGAACGCAATCCACTACATGCACGACAAATATTACTACGAGGCTGAAGAGCTTGCCCTTGAGGACACCGATGTAAAGCGCACCTTTGCTACAGGTATTGCGGGATTCTCACACGTTGTAGATTCTCTTTCCGCGATGAAATACGCAAAGGTTCACGTAAACCGCGAAACTGTCGAGGTCAAGGACAAGTCTGGAAAGGTAATCAACAAGGTTACTCTTGTAAAGGACTTCACTGTTGAAGGTGATTTCCCACGCTACGGACAGGACGACGACCGCGCGGACGACATCGCAGTTGAACTTCTCAAGACTTTCATGGCGATGATAAGGAAGCATCCTACATACAGGAACGCCGAGCCGACGACTTCAATCCTTACAATCACTTCAAACGTTGTATACGGAAAGGCCACCGGCGCTCTTCCAAACGGAAGGCCTGCGGGTGCGCCATTCTCACCGGGAGCGAACCCGTCTTACGGTGCTGAAACAAAGGGACTCATCAAGTCTTTGAACTCTGTTGCGAAACTTCCTTACGAATACGCTTTGGACGGAATTTCAAACACACAGACTATAAACCCAAGCGCGCTTGGTCACAACGAGGAAGAAAGGGTTGAAAACCTTGTGAACGTTCTTGACGGATACTTTGACGTTGGACCTGAATCAGGACACGCCGGAGCGCACCACTTGAACGTAAACGTTTTCGGTGTTGAAAAACTCCGCGACTGCCAGGCCCATCCTGAAAAACCTGAATACGCAAACTTCACCGTTCGTGTATCTGGATACGCTGTAAGGTTCATCAACCTTACAAAGGAACAGCAGGACGACGTTATCGCCCGAACCTGCCACGCATCGCTCTAGGTTTGAACGGCTTTTAGTCTTGTAAAACACTGAGGACGCCTTCTGGATTTTTTTTCCGGAAGGCGTTTTTTTTATGGGCTCGTGAGCCCGTGAAAATATGTAGCGAAGCGAAATATTTTCATAATAAACCACCCGCTATGCGGGTGAGAGATAAAAGCTTATAGAAAAAAAGCTTTCCTCGAAGGTGTACAATAAGATTGTTCAAGTCTATTGCATAACACCAGGGAGGAAAGCTGTATGGCAAATATAAG